>JAFUYB010000048.1 GCA_017470735.1 Lachnospiraceae bacterium
CGGGCGGAACGAGGATGCCGCAAGGGCGGCTTCCGATACGGAGTACCGGAAGACCCTCTACAGGGAATTTAACATTGCGTAAGGAGGGGCTTGCTGGCCGCTTGAGGCTGCGGACAATATGCCCTATGCGAACAAACGCCGCAAATAGAGCGCCCGCCGTGGATGAGGGGGCGCTCTGGGGCAATGATATTATGCCATTTCCATCAGTTTTGCCGGTATATGGCAATAGCCGCCGGGATTCTTGTCCAGGTATTTTTGGTGATATTCCTCAGCTGCGTAAAAATTTTCTAAATGCTTTACATCTACTGCGAGTGGCCGGTCATATTTTTCTTGCTCTTCTCTTACCGCTGTTTTTATATCCGAAAGCAGGGTTTCGTCCTCATAATAAATCCCTGTACGGTACTGAATCCCGGTAAAAACATCCGCCTGCCAAGTATATTGTCTTCATTCGTTTGATTCTCCTTCAACATTTTCACTGTTAAACATATTCAAAAATACCCTGCAGGATATCTGAAATGTCAATAATTTCATTGATAGATACATGCGCAATCATGGAAAAAACTCTCTTGTCGAGATCTAAATATTTCATTTGTTCACAAAGAACAGTTCCTGAGAAATCTATTGTATCTACTCGTCTATGTAATGCGCTTTCTATGACATTTTCTAAGTTCAAATAGGATTTTGAAAAAAGGTTGATTTGACAATCCAAAGAGTATAATATAATTAAAGGACGAAAGCTGAAAAGGCATATATTATTATGAACAATAAATCTCAAAAGACATACAATAAAATAATGTCGGGGAAGTCAGACAGCAATATAAAGTTCAATGATTTACATAATTTATTACTAAATTTAGGTTTTGAAACAAGGCAGAACGGGACATCACATATTAAATATTTTCATTCCATAGGTGCATTTACGGATTTACAAATTATGCACGATGGCAAGGCAAAACCATATCAGGTCAAACAAGTCAGGCAGATGCTAAAGGACCTTAACATATAGGGGAAGGGGTGGATTCTTTGACGCAGGATTATACAGTGCAGATTTGGTACTCGAAGGAAGATAATTGTTATGTTGCAAAGATGATGGAGTTTGATTATTGTATGGCGCACGGTGATACGCCCGAAAAAGCTATGGAAGAGGTTAGGATTGCTTGTGACGGCATTATAGAGATGATGACAGAAAAGGGTTATGAACTGCCTGAACCATTAAGTCATGTTGCGTGAAACTTTTATGGGCATTGCAGAGGATTAGGTTTAATATACACTAAATAAACATGATCAAGGAGGATTGTGCTTATTATGATTGGTAATGTGGCAACTCAGCTGCCGGGCATGTCAGGGATTGTACAGATTCCGCTGACGATTGCGTTAACCGGACTGCTGTTATTTTTAAATCGGGAAATCTTTAAAAGGATCCAAAAGCGTCAGAAGTCGATCCATGTGAGTTTTTTAAAAGGCGCGATCCAGTTTGCGATCGTTGTGGTCGGGATCTTGTTTGTGTTCTTTGGTTATCAGGGGATCGGCAATGTCGGCAAAATGATTTTCCGTTCGACGGTCGTGATCGGCGCTGTCGCCGGTATTGCCGCGCAGGGGATTCTGCAGGATATCATGGCCGGACTGATGTTAAGCATCTATAAACCATTTGACATAGGAGACAGGATCCTGCTGCCGGATGTGGAAAAGCCGTGTATTGTTGAGACCCTGACCATGCGTCATACGGTGCTGAAAACGATGGACGGCATGATCTATGTGATCCCCAACAGCGTGATCAACAGCAAAGTCATTACCAATGCCAGCTACAGGCAGCGGCTGCGGGGGACATTCATCAACATTCCGATCAGTTATGAGGACGATCTGAGGCTGGCGATCAGCGCGATACGAAAAGCTGTCAAGGAGAATCCATATACTTGTCCGAACAATCAGTACAATGCAGATCTGGACAATTACGGCGAAGTTTATGTAATGGCTTTTGAGAGCAGTTATTATCTGCTGGAGACAGTCATCTGGACGGAACCGGAGACGGACAATTTCCTGGCCTGCAGTGAAGTCAGGATGTCCATTGTAAAAGAATTGAACAGCTGTGGTATTGAGATTCCTTATGCGTATCTGAATGTACTGCTTTCGGAAAAGGATGAAGCTGCCGGGACGGTGGATGCGGACAAGATTGCGATCAAGAGAGCCGAAAAACGGAATATCCGGATAAAGACGGATAAGGTTAAGGTCGATCATTTTGACAGCGCGCTGGCAGATGTGATGAAAAAAGTCGATCAATACGCCCGGCATTATAAATTGTCAACCAAACGGCAATATACGATGGAGATGCTTTCCGAGGAGCTTTTGAATTTCACCCGGGAAATTGACAGCCGGATGAACGGTGAATTCTGGATCGAAGGAAACCGGAACAAAGTTCAGCTTCATCTGAAGACAACTGTTGACATGACGGCGGAGAAACGCCAGGAGATCCTCAGTGTTTCAAGCAGCGGGGAAAATGCGGCGGTAGAAGGCTTTGTCGATATCGTCCGGGAGATGATGGCAAAGTACCAGGGCGGAACCGGCCGCGCGGAGTCCGTGAACCTGAGGGAATACGACGGGCTGAATGGGGAAAATTTAGAGAAAATCCTGCTGACAAAGCTGTCGGATGATATCAGAGTCGGTATCCGCGACAACGATATCCATATCGTAGTCTATAAGAAATTCAAAAAAGAGCGTACAAAAGATAAGGTGAGCGGAGACGCGAAATGATCTATATCGGAAACCACCTATCCAGTTCAAAAGGATTTCTGGCAATGGGGGAGAAAGCGATCGGGCTTGGCGGCGACACCTTTGCTTTTTTCACGCGCAATCCCCGCGGGGGAGCGGCAAAGGAAATTGATCCGGCGGATGCGGATGCGCTGCGGGAGCTGATGGAAGAGCATCAATTCGGAAAGCTGGTGGCGCACGCGCCTTATACGATGAATGTCTGCGCGGCAAAGGAGAGCGTCCGGTCGTTTTCGCTGGAGGTGTTTGCGGATGATCTTGAGCGGATGGAATACCTGCCAGGGAATTATTACAATTTTCATCCGGGGTCGCATGTCGGGCAGGGAAGCGAAAAAGCGGTGGAGATGATCGCGGAGGCGATCAACCGGACATTAAAAGAAAAGCATCGGACGACAGTCCTTTTAGAAACGATGGCGGGTAAAGGAACGGAGATGGGACGGTCATTTGAGGAGTTGGCCGCCATTTTGGATCGGGTGGAGCTGAAGGAGAAAGCAGGCGTCTGTTTTGACACCTGCCATACATGGGACGGCGGATATGACTTGTCTGAGCTGGATGCGGTGCTGAAGGAATTTGACCGGATCATCGGTCTTCAAAAGCTGCTGGCCGTGCATTTAAACGACAGTAAGAATATCTGCGGCGCCCATAAAGACCGCCACGAAAAGCTGGGCAAGGGAAAGCTGGGAAATGAGATTTTAAGATCCGTTGTTATGCATCCGATGCTGCAGGGCAGGCCGTTCATTCTGGAAACGCCGAATGAGGACGCGGGATACAAGTGGGAGATCGCGACCGTAAAATCATGGGTTTATGGCACGGTATCGCCACAGCGCCATAAGAATATGAGCAGGATCCGCAGCAAGGATACCGGCATTGAGGTGGCACTGCGGAAAGCATTGTGGCGCAAGGGCATCCGTTACCGCAAAAATGTAAAGGAACTGCCGGGGACGCCGGATATTGTCATTTCCAAGTACAAGCTGGCGGTGTTCTGCGATTCGGAATTTTTCCATGGAAAAGACTGGGAAGTCTTAAAGCCCCGGCTGGAAAAGGGCGCGAACGGCGAGTACTGGATCAAAAAAATCAGGCGGAACATGGAGCGCGATATCGAAAAGGATAAAGAACTTCTGTTTATGGGATGGACGGTCATCCATTTCTGGGGCAAAGAGATCCTTAAAGATGCTGACAAGTGCGTGGCGGTCATTGAAGAGACGATTTTTGACATAAAAATGGGCAGGTGACGATATCTTGTCAGATACCGCTGCCTGCCCGGCTGTTTTACTGAACGAGCGGTTTTAACTCTTCAAAGCAGTCAAAAGTCGCGAAGTAATCCTTTGGCGTTTCCGCACGGCGGATCAGCTGCACGCCGCCGTCTTCTTTGAGCAGCAGCTCAGCGGAACGCAGGCGGCCGTTGTAGTTGTAGCCCATCGAAAAGCCGTGCGCGCCGCTGTCATGGATAAAGAGGATGTCCCCTTTGTCGATGGCAGGTAGGTCGCGGTCGACTGCGAATTTGTCATTATTTTCACAGAGCGAGCCGACAACATCATAGGTATGGTCATGCGGCGCGTCTTCTTTTCCCAAAACGGTAATATGGTGATACGCGCCGTACATCGCCGGGCGCATCAGGTTGGCAGCGCAGGCATCCACGCCGATGTATTCTTTGTAGGTGTGCTTTTCGTGGATCGCTGTCGTGACGAGCGCGCCGTAAGGAGCCATCATAAAGCGCCCCATTTCCGCATAGATCGCGATGTTGCCAAGTCCTGCGGGGACGAGGATTTCTTCATAAACCTTGCGCACGCCTTCACCGATCGCGTAAATGTCGTTTGGCGTCTGGGACGGTTCATAAGCGATGCCGACACCGCCCGAAAGGTTGATGAAGTCGAAATCGCATCCGGTCTCCTTTTGGATTTCCACGACCAGGGAAAACAGTGTCCGTGCCAGCGCGGGATAGTAATCGTTAGTCACGGTGTTGCTGACAAGGAATGAATGGATGCCGAAATGCTTCGCGCCCTTGTCCTTTAATATCTTGTACGCTTCAATGATCTGCTCACGCGTCATGCCGTATTTGGCATCGCCTGGATTGTCCATGATGCCGTTGGAAATCTGGTAGACGCCGCCCGGATTGAAACGGCAGGAAATCGTCTCAGGGATGCAGCCGATCGTCTCTTCCAATACATCAATGTGCGTGATATCGTCGAGGTTGATGATGCCGCCGAGGTCGTAAGCCTTTTGGAACTCTTCGGGCGGCACATCGTTGGCGGAGAACATAATGTCATCGCCGGTCGCGCCGATCGCCTCGCAGAGCATCAGTTCGGTCAGCGAAGAGCAGTCGAAGCCGAAGCCGTAGTCTTTAAAAATATTCATCAGAAATGGATTCGGAGTGGCTTTGACCGCAAAATATTCTTTGAAGCCCGGGTTCCACGCAAAGGCGTCTTTTACTGCCTGGGCGTTTTCTCGGATGCCTTTTTCATCGTAAATGTGAAACGGGGTCGGATAAGACTCCCGGATGCTCTGTGCCTGTTCTTTTGTCAAAAATGCTTTCTTTTCCAATGGATTTGCTCCTGTTCTGTTACTCACTTTAATTGCGTAAAGTACACTATATATGAAGTTTGTCGTATCTGTCAAGGAAATAGATATTTTGATTTTTATAAGATGCCGATAATTTAATGTATTTTAGGCGTTTACACCCACTCTTTATAGAGCTTTACATCATCAAATGAGAGGAATTCTTCATAATTGTCGTTCAAAAAGCGGGATATTTGCTTCGAGAGTTTTTCAGTAGCTTCGACAACATCGGAGATATGCTTTCCTTTTTTGCGTAATCTATATATAATCTCCATAACTACTTATCCAAATATGATCCAAGCAAAAACCGCTCACGAGGATACAACATTGAACATCAAAGCTCACACTACGGATACATTAGGCAAACTGGTCCGGCGCTTGCAAAAAGAAAATAAGGAATTGCGTGAACTGCTGGCCGCACACGACATTCCTTTTCCGTCTGAAAGTGACCTCGATACAGAAAACGCTTCGCCCATTGAATACGATCCTGACCAGGGTTCCCGTATTCAAAAAGTATGGATCACGGACGAACTTGCCGAACGCTTTTTCCGCATGTTTTATGGCCGGGTGGATGTCTATGCAAAACGTGGCCGAAACGGCGGTTATTTCCCACAATGCAAAAATCGCTGGAAGGCAGATCTCTGTCCAAAACATAAAGAAAAATCCCATTTCTGCGACGAAGACTGTGCTTTTAAACAATGGGACCGTCTTCCTCTTTGGCGTGTAAAAAATCATCTTATCGGCACAAAAGACGACTGTTCAGATGTGATCGGAGTTTATCCTCTGTTTCCGGACAATACCTGCCGTTTTCTGGTATTCGACTTTGACAACCACGAAAAAGACGCCTCGAAAAATGATAATGCGAATCTTGATGACCTATGGAAAACAGAAGTCGATTCACTCCGTTCCATATGCAAAGAATCCGGCATTGATGCCCTGACAGAACGCTCCCGTTCCGGCCGCGGCGCACATGTATGGATTTTTTTTCCGGGAACCGGTTGACGCTTCTTTAGCACGGAGCTTTGGTTATGCCCTGCTTGACAAGGGTGCCGGTTCCATCAATCTGACATCCTTTAAATTTTATGACCGTATGTATCCTTCCCAAGATCTGCTCAGTAAACTGGGAAATCTGGTTGCTCTGCCATTACAGGGCAAGGCGCTCGAAAACGGCAACAGCGCCTTTGTGGATGAATCCTGGAACGCTTATGAAAATCAATGGGACACATTGTTTCATACAAAAAGACTTTCTAAGAATGAAATTGAAGAATATCTGGCAAAATGGACTATTGAAATCACGGGTCATGCACAGCAGCCACTCAATATTATCACTTCCGCACGGCTAAAACCATGGAAAAGAAATGATGTTTTCCACAAAGAAGATGTCACAGGCAGTTTACACATGGTTCTTGCTGACGGGCTGTATGTCGATGCATTAAATTTAACTCCCCGCTTCCAAAACCAGATTCGGTGTCTGGCAACGATCGACAATCCGCAATTCTACAAAAATAAACGGATGGGCAGGTCGAATTACTGTCTCTTTCGCACGATATCTTTATGTTCAGACTCCGATGGCTACATCAAAATTCCCAGGGGATTACAGGAGATTCTGATTGAAAAATGCAATCGTTCAGCCATCCCTTATGACATAGAAGATAACCGTGAATGCGGACGCCCCTTACGAATTACATTTCATGGAAAATTAACGCCTCAACAACAGCTTGCGGCGGAAGCTTTACTGCAGCATGATAATGGGATTCTCGATGCGGCAACTGCTTTCGGCAAAACAGTCGTCAGCAGTTATCTGATCGCAAGGCGAAAGACCAGTACTTTGATCCTTGTAGACCGGGTCGGCCTGATCCCTCAGTGGATTGAGGAATTAACCTCGTTTCTGACCATAGATGAACCGCTTCCTGTCTATTACACAAAAAAAGGACGGCAAAAAACCAGGGAGAGTGTCATCGGCACACTGAAAGGCGGCAGTGACAAAACCGCCGGCATTATTGATATTGCAACCGTAGGATCCGCATTCCGAAAAGGAAAATTCTTCCCGAATCTGCATTCCTACGGCATGGTCATTATGGATGAATGTCATCATGCGGCATCCGATCAGGCACAACAGCTTTTGCAAAATATTAACGCCAAATATGTGTATGGAATGTCAGCAACACCGATGCGAAATGATAAATTGGAAAAAATCAATTTCATGCTGCTTGGCAACATACGGTATAAATACTCCTTTAAAGAACAGGCAGAAGACCAGGGCATTGCCCGTCTGGTCTGTTTTCGTTTTACACGAACCGTTTATCTATCGAACGATAAACTGGATATCAATAAAGCAAATGATTTGATCTGCAACGACAAAGACCGCAGCAGTATGATCTTGTCTGATGTAAAAGAATGCCTTCAGCAAGGGCGGACACCGGTTATTCTGACCAAGAGAAAGAGTCACGCAAAGTATTTGCATGACCATATGCTTGGAACCGCTGACCATATATATCTTTTGTACGGTGACAATTCCCATAAAGAAAATCAGGAAATCCGTGAACAGATGCTCAAAATACCGGATACAGAACCTATTGTATTGGTCGCCACTGGTGACAAAATCGGTGAGGGCTTTAATTTTCCCCGCCTGGATACGCTGATGCTTGCTGCGCCCGTCCGCTTTGAAGGACGGTTAAAGCAATATGTCGGCAGGCTGAACCGTACTTATCAAGGCAAAAAAGATATCCTGATCTACGATTATGTGGATTCACATATTCATTTCTTTAATCGGCAATACCGCAGCCGTCTGGCATCATATCGAAAAGAAGGCTTCCGTATCCTGTCAAATGAAACAGCTGATCGGCAGAATGCAAAATTCATCTACGACAGCGGTCACTATATAGAAGTATTTGAACGGGATTTAATGGAAGCTGAAACCGGAATTGTAATTTCAAGCCCTGCCCTTCGACGCCAAAAAGTGGATCGCACTATGGCACTCCTAAAATCCAGGCTGGAAACGGGCATCCAAGTTACAGTCATTACACAAAATCCTGACCTGACTGACGCAGGAGACAGCGCAACTGCATTTGAACTGATCCGTATAATGCAAACACTTGGAATCTCGGTGCATATAAAGGATGATTTTTATGAATGCTATGCGGTCATCGACCAAAAGCTGGTTTGGCATGGCGGCGTCAATCTTCTTGGAAAAGAAACCTTCTATGATTATCTAATCCGCATTGAAAGCCCTCATGCCGCAGCGGAACTGCTGGAGATGGCGGCTGTCGGGGCATAAGTATTTACCTTGTCAATGCTGTCATTGTTGAATTGGTTGACAATTATTCAATTATGTATAAACTTAACATATCCATTATCCGGTGATGGCAGGCAATAATTATTTTTTCGCCAAAACCGGAAAAGCAGTTGAATGTCCCATAGGAGAAAAATTGAAGGAGAATCAAACGAATGAAGACAATATATCTGGCAGGCGGATGTTTTTGGGGAACGCAGAAATTCATTGATCAGTTTGAAGGAGTGCTCAGCACCGAGGTAGGTTATGCAAATGGAAATAGTGCCAATCCGGCCTATGAAGAAGTCTGCAGAGGCAGCGGACACGCAGAAACAGTAAAGGTTGTTTATGACGAAACAATACTCTCCACGGTAAAGCTGCTGCAGTATTATTTTATGACAATTGATCCGACGAGCGTGAACCGGCAAGGCGGGGATACCGGGATTCAGTACCGTACAGGGATTTATTATGAGGACGAAACCCTGCTTTCGGATATAAAAAAAGCGGTAAGAGACGAGCAAGAAAAATATGACCGGCCGCTCGCAGTAGAGGTGAAGCATTTAGAAAATTTTTACACAGCTGAGGAATATCACCAAAAATATCTGGACAAGAATCCCGGCGGTTATTGCCATATACCGGCAAAACTGATGGAAATGGCATGATGTCATTGCCCCGGAAACGTCCCCTCATCCACGGCAGGCACTTTAAACCTAATCCTCTGCAATGCCATAAAAGTTTCACGCAACATAACAATTATCTTCCTTCGATTACCAAATCTACACTGTATAATCCTGCGTCAAAGAATCCACCCCTTCCCCTATATGTCAAAGTCCTTTAGCATCTGCCTGACTTGTTTGACCTGATATTTTTATGGTATGTCTTTTGAGATTTATTGTTCATAATAATATATGCCTTCTCAGCTTTCGTCCTTTAATTATATTATACTCTTTGGATTGTCAAATCAACCTTTTTTCAAGATCCTGCCGGTCGGTGGAAAATGAAAACTATATGTGGTATAATCCTTTTCATTGACAACAAAATGTAGGAAATGTACTTATCCGGCCGGTTTGAAAACCTTTGCGCAGCGGAAATCATGGCAGGGAGTCTGACGGTGAGCGTAAAGGGAACTAGGAGCAAGGATATGGGAAAGAGAGGGAAGAGCATGTGGGCTGAAAAAAGTGTGATGTACCAGATTTACCCGTTGGGGCTTTGCGGCGCGCCGTTTGAAAATGACGGGCAGCAGGAGCACCGGCTTGGAAAGATAGAGGAGTTTATCCCGCATATCAAAAAGCTGGGCGTGGATACGGTGGTGTTCAACCCGCTGTTTGAGTCGGATACCCACGGATACAACACCCGCGATTACCGCAAGGTGGATATGCGTCTGGGAACCAATGAGGAGTTTAAAGCTCTCTGTAAAAAGTTGCACGACAATGGTATCCGTATTCTTTTGGACGGCGTATTCAACCATGTGGGGCGTGGCTTTTTCGCGTTCCGGGATGTGATTGAAAAGCGGGAGTCATCGGCTTACCGTGACTGGTTCTGCATTGATTTCGGCGGCAACAGCGCCTACAATGACGGGCTGTGGTACGAGGGCTGGGAAGGGAATTATGACCTGGTCAAGCTGAATTTAGACAACCCTGCGGTCAGCGATCATCTGATGGAGAGCGTGAAATTCTGGATCGACGAATTTGACATAGACGGACTGCGGCTGGATGTCGCCTATACGGTCAACCGCAATTTTCTCAAACGACTGAGAGCAGAGACACAACAATGGAAAAAAGATTTCTTCCTGTTCGGCGAGATCCTGGGCGGGGATTACAATCAGATCATGAATGATGAGATGTGCCATTCAGCGACGAATTATGAATGCTTCAAGGGCATCTTTTCGGCGCTCAACAGCGACAATCTGTTTGAGATCATTCATTCCCTGCAAAGGCAGTTCGGACCGGAGCAGTGGACGCTGTACAAGGGCAAGCATCTGATTTCATTTGTGGACAACCACGATGTGACGCGCATTGCTTCGAATCTGAACAACGAAAAGAATCTGCCGATCGCCTATACGCTGATGTTTACGATGCCGGGGATACCGTGTATCTACTACGGCAGTGAGTGGGGCATCAAAGGGAATAAATCCGAGGGCGACCCGGTGCTGCGTCCTGCGCTGGACGCACCCGAGTGGAATAAGCTTTGCGATGTGATCGCCGCATTGGCGAAAGCCAAAAAGGAAGCACCGGCATTGACGGAGGGGGATTTCTCATCGCTGGTGCTGGAGAACAAGCACTGCATTTTCCAGAGAAAGAGTGACGACGACCGTGTGATGGTGGCGATCAATATTGAGGATGCGCCGTACACTTTCCACTTTGACGCGCAGGCAGGGCGGGCGCACGACTTGATCACGGGAGAGACGATCGACTTCGGCGGCGGGCTGGAGGTGCCGGCACATACGGCTTATGTGCTGCAGCCGTATTGATGATGTTTATTGAATGATGTGTGGTGGAGCAATGTGTGGTGCGTAAGGTGGATATGTACAAGGAGTTCGGATTTTAGTTGAATGTGGATTGAGATGTTGTTTTGTAATAAGTAATGAGAAATGAATGTTGTTGGGTATGATAATACACATCGTCTGACGCGCCTGCCGGACACGCTCGAAGAATATTTTTCCGGGGCTGCAAAGCGGTTTGCGCATATTGTGGAGATGCGGCTGGAGTATGGCGATGGCGTGAGCAGCCGTGGGATGTCGGGAAGTTTGGGAGAAGACTCTGCGAGGGATGGTGCCGTATCGGATGAAGCTTCTAAAGGGGCTGGCACCACATCGGATGAAGCGGAAAAGCTCTCTGTATCAGGCGGCCTGCTCAAAGGAGATTTTGCGCTGCTGCGGGCGTTTCTGGCTGATCATGACGGAAGCCTGAAGGTGCGTATTGCCGGAAGGTTCGTTGGTGATGTCGGCCATGCGGAGCGCAGGGAACATTCCGCCGGAACAGAAATGGAAAATGCGGACAAAGCAGAACGGGAGAAACCTGTTTTGCGGGAAACGCGTCATGCAGTCGAATTGTTCTTTCCTGCGTATCTCTACGGTTTTGTCGAAGACACATTTGCCAGGGCGATCCACCACAAGATTGAAGGCAGTGGCTACGCCTGCCGGGAATGTGTTGGAAAATATGAGATCCGTCTGCGGGAGTACGACAGATTACTGCGCCGGGTGGCGGATGATGACCGCGGGGCAGCAGTGCATATGGCGCTTTGCCGTCTGCGGTATCCGGTGGATCTGGCGGAGATACACAGACAGGGATACGAGGATTTTCTGAAAGAGAACGATGCGTTTGCGCTGGAGACGCTGGCAGCAGGGGAAAGCGACCTGGCCGTCGAAGCTGCGTATCTGACCAGCCGTCGCCTGCTGTCCCAAGCAGCCGTTGACGGCATTCTGCCCAAGTTGTCCGGCGAACGGTACGCGGAGGCAGTGGCGGTGCTGCTGCGGTATGGAAAAAAGAAGAGACAGAGGCTGCAGATTTAAAGGGATGTTCAAGGCGGTATGCCGGAGTTGCCCATATCCGAGAATAGGCAACCATAAGCAAACTATCAAAATGGGGATATAAGCATGTCCACAAGAACGGAGCTGGAAAATTTAGGGAAACGCATCCTGCGTGCCGTCAAGAGTGAGCTGTATTTTGATATGCCCTATTTGACCCACGCAATCGGCAATCTGTCCGAAGTGATGGATCTGAATACCCGAGCGGTCGGGACGGACGGGCGCGCGGTGCGGTTTCATCCGCAGTATCTGTTTGAAAATTATGTGGAACGGCCGGGGAAGCTGGACCGGGCTTATATGCATATGCTGCTGCACAATCTGTTGCTGCATCCGTGGAGTGGGCTACCAAAAGAATGGGCACCGTTTTTGCAAGATGGCTTGTTCGAGTTGACCAAATTCCGGCAACAAGGGGCGGTGCTCCAAAATGAGGGGCAACACAAAACGATGGAAATGGAAACAGCGGACAATGTGATAGAAAATGAATTTATCAAAGACTTATGGAATCTCTCCTGCGACATCGCTGTGGAATCGATCGTCGATTCGATGGATGTTGCGTGTCTGCGGATCGTAACGAGCGATCTCCGCGAAGAATGGTACCAAAAACTGGCAAAAGAAATCCGCACGCTGACAGCGGAGCGGATTTTTGTGTATTTATCGGAGAATCCGCCGGACGGGGAGACATTGGTGCGGCTGGAAAAAGAATTCTGGCGGGATGACCACAGCTTTTGGGAGAAGCTGTCGGATGAGCAGGAAGATAATGAAAACGAACTGCCGGAGGATATGAAGCTGGCACCGATGACGAATCTGCCGCTCAAAGAGGTCTGGGAGCAGGCGGCAAAGGCGGTGCAGACTGAGGTGGATCTGGCGGGGAATGAAAGTACGGGTGAGGCAGGCAGGCTGTCCTGGAGTCTGAAGCTGAAGCACACGGCGCATCGGGATTTCCGTGCGCTGCTGGAGAAATATATGGTGCGCCGCGAGGTGGCATCGGTGGATCCGGAAGCCTTTGATGTGGCGTATTACCAATATGGCATGGAGCGTTATGGCAATATGCCGCTGATCGAGGAATTGGAGGGCAGGGAAGAAAAGCGGCTGGAGACTTTGGTCATTGCGATTGACACATCGGCTTCAACCAAGCGAACGCATGTTGAAAAGTTTCTGACGGAGACGGTCGGACTGCTGCGGCAGAGCAGGAATTTTTTTGAACGGGTGAACATTCACATTGTCGAATGCGACGACCGCGTGCAAAAGGATATTGGGATAACAAGACCGGAACAGATTGAGGATTACGCAAAAGAATTTACGGTGGCAGGCGGTTATGGGACGGATTACCGGCCGGTATTTTCGTATGTGAACGATCTGCGCAAAGAGGGAAGGCTGCTGCATATGTCCGCGCTGCTGTATTTTACGGATGGTTATGGAGTGTATCCGTCAGCTGTGACAGATTACGATACGGCATTTGTCTTTGTCGAGGAAGAGGATTATGACGACACAAAGGTGCCTGCGTGGGCGATGAAGCTGTATTTGCGGGCGGAGAATGGGGGTAATGAACGATGAACATTCAGCAGGCGAAGGAAGAGATCAAATACGCGGTGCAGGCGTATCTGGAAAAGGATCCGAACGGGCAGTTTTGTCTGGAGGAGCGGTTCTGCCGGCCGCTGCTTCTGATCGGCGCGCCCGGCATCGGCAAGACGGCGATCATGCGTCAGATCGCAGATGAGATGGGGATCAATCTGGTTTCCTATACGATCACGCACCACACCAGACAGAGCGCGATCGGACTGCCGGTCGTAGAAAAAAGGCAATTCGGCGGAGAAGAATACTCTGTCACCGAGTACACGATGAGCGAGATTGTGGCGGAGGTCTATCAGCAGATCGAGCGCAGCGGGATTGACGAAGGAATCCTGTTTTTGGATGAGATCAACTGTGTTTCGGAGACGCTGCTTCCGACGATGCTGCAATTTTTACAGTACAAGACATTCGGCACGCATAAGGTTCCGCGCGGGTTTGTCATTGTCTGTGCGGGGAATCCTCCGCAGTACAACCGGAGCGCGAGGGAGTTTGACATCGTAACCTTAGACCGCGTCCGGCGGATGGATATCGAGGTCGATCTGGATGTGTTCTTTTCCTATGCGGGGCGGGTGCGGATGCACGGCGCGGTGCAGGCGTTTTTGGATATCAAAAAAGACTGTTTTTACCGTATCCGGACCGATGTCGAAGAGACGCATTTTGTGACGGCGCGAAGCTGGGAGGATCTGTCGCAGATGCTGCTGTCGTATGAGCGGAATGGCTTCCCGGTTACAGCGCAGATGGTCGGGGAATATTTAGAGGATCCCGAGATCGCTGAAGCATTTTTTGTCTATTACAGGTTATATCAGAAATACCACAGTGATTTTGCGATCGCGGATATTCTGGCAGGCACTTATACCGAGGGCGGGGAGAGTGTGGCGAATGCGCCGTTTGACGAAAAGCTGTCTCTGCTTCACCTGCTGTTGGACGCGCTGACGGGCCGTTTCTTTGAGTATGATGAAAGAAAGCAGTCCCAGGAAACGCGGCTTGCCGTCCTGCGGGAAAATAAGGAAACGATGGAGCCGTCCGTTTTTGAAGCGGAAAAAGCGCGGTTTGAGGAAGATGAGGATGCGCGGCAGGATGCGATCGATGAAACCGATGCGATGCTGACGAGAGCGTTTTCGTTTCTGGACCGTACCTTTGGTGAGAGGCAGGAGATGGTGCTTTTTTTGACGGCGCTCGGACGCAGCCACTACGCGAAGCTGTTTCTGTCAGACTGCGGAAACGATGCGTATGAAAAATACTCGCATCTATTGCTGCTGCGGGATGAGAGACGGAAGCTGACAGAAGAAATACAGACAGCAGGGAGAATGGATTAGCAGGTACGGCATTGGATAATGACTGGAATGAAGTTTGATGTTCTAGTCGAAAAAAAACAAAGACTTTGAAAAATTTCGAGTAGAAATTGACAAAAATGCAGGTTTGTGCTATATTCTATTCGGATTTTCACAAAGTCTTTGTTTTTTTTCGATTAGGAGTGGAGATGGAATTTTCACGGACAGTTTATATCAGAAAGCTCACTGAGCGAAAACAAAATGGGCTGATTAAAATTATTACGGGAGCGAGGAGAAATGGAAAGTCTTATCTGCTGAATGAATTGTATTATCGGTATTTGTTGGGCAATGGCGTTTCGACATTTCAGATTATTCGTTTTGCGTTTGATTCGGATGAAGATTTGGATTTACTGGAGGGTTATTTTCCAGATGAACCGACCAGAATCCAACAGAAAAATGGTTCCTATCTAGTCAATGCAAAAAAGTTTCGGGCATACATCCAGGAAAAGACGAACGAAGCGGATGAGTTTTATTTGTTACTGGATGAGGTGCAGATGCTGGAACATTTTGTTGGGACGCTGAACGGTTTGCTCCGGCATCAAAATTTTGACATCTATGTCACGGGTTCCAATTCAAGATTTCTGTCGTCGGACATTGTGACGGAATTCAAAGGACGGGGAACACAAGTGCATGTGCTGCCGTTGGCATTTTCGGAGTATGTGGACGGATTGGGGCTTTCGGTGGATGAAGCATGGCGAAGCTACATCGAGACGGGTGGGATCCCGCTGGTCGCGCTGATGAACACCGAGGAAGAGAAAACCGGTTACCTCAAGGATTTGTGCGAAGAGGTCTATTTGAAGGATATTGTGCAGCATAATGGCGTCCGCAAGACGACGGAATTGGCGGATATGTTTGATGTTCTAGCGTCTATGACGGGTTCGCTGGTCAATCCGATGAATCTGGCGAATACTTTTTTGAGCGTGACGCACAAGAAAATCACGGATGATACGGTGGCGAACTTCATTGGATATTTTGAGGATGCGTTCCTTGTCTGCAAGGCGAAGAAATACAATGTCAAGGGCAAGCGTTACATCGGGTCGCCGTACAAGCTGTACTTTGAGGACATTGGCATTCGGAACGCGCGGCTGAATTTCCGGCAGATGGAAGAGAGCCACATTATGGAGAATATTATCTTCAATGAGCTGCGGTACCGCGGATTCCATGTCGATGTGGGCGAGGTGGATGTGAGTGAAAAGACGGAGCGGGTGGATGTGAATGGGAAGCGCATCTACGCGAAGAAGTCGCTGGAGGTGGATTTTATTGCGGCAGCGGGAAGCCAGAAATATTATATCCAGTCCGCGCTGTCCATCAGCGATCTGAAGAAGGAGCAGCAGGAGAAGCGGTCTTTATATTACATTGGCGACACTTTCAAGAAGATTGTCGTGACCAAGAACGGTCTGAACCCGTATCGGGATGAAAATGGCGTGGTGGTGATGGATGTATTTGATTTTTTGATGGATGAGGGGAGTTTGGAGGGGTAGAATGGCGTGCGCGCATTTGGGGAAGTGGCTGCTTTTTATACGAGATGGGGTAGATAGATGAATGGGAAAAGTCTGAAATCGGAATATCGTATTGTTGGTAAACTGGACTGTAAATCTATGACGATCAAAAATAAGCAAATTCTTTACAAACGGTTTGAAAATGTCTGTAATAAGGACGAGTTAGATGAAGAAAAACTTTGAGGTGAAAAGTGCGTTCTCACGCGCCGTAGGCTTTCTGCACCGGGCAAAAGAGATACCGGGAGTGACGCTCCGGTCAAAGTTTTTCTTTTTTGCTGAAAATCATATCTTCTTACAATCCGATACGCCAAGCATATAATCAATACTTACATTATAAAAAGCAGACAGCTTAATCAACACCCAGGTTGGGATGTCATTTTCCCCGGTCTCATATTTTGAATAGCCAGTCTGTGACATTCCTAGATACTGGGCAACTTTTGTCTGGTTTAAATCAGCGTCTTCACGAAGATTGCGAATTCTCGGATACAATTCCCAAATTTACTGCTGCTCTCAAAAAAACATTGCATATCCCCCTATAATCTGTCATAGTTAAAGGAAACTGAACTCTGGTAAAGTGATAAAGGAAAACGATATGAGCGACTGGATTGCCGTAGTGGATGACGACCGAACGATCCTGGGACTGGCGAGCAGGATACTGGGAGCAAAAAATATGCGGGTGAGCTGCCTGAAGTCCGGGGTGGAGCTGTTGGAGTTTCTGGAGGAGAACCGCCCGGATCTGATTTTGCTGGACATCCGCATGCCCGATATGGACGGACTCGAAACGATCGCCGTTATCAAGAGCAGACCGCAGATCGCCGCGATACCGGTGATCTTTCTGACCGCAGATGATGACAGCGAGACGGAGACGCGGGGGCTGCTCGCAGGCGCGATGGATTTCATCAAAAAACCGTTCGTGCCGGAGGTGCTGATCTTAAGGGTGCGGCACACGCTGGATCTGATCCGTCTGCAGTCGGATCTGGAGCATGAGGTGGAAAAGAAGACTGCCGAGGTCATGGCGCAGCACGAGCGGATCCGGGGCTTGAAAAAAGCAGCGGAAACGGATCAGATGACAGGTCTTTTGAACAAGCAGTCGGCGCAGGAGGAGATTGGTGCGCTCTGCCGGAGGACGCAGGGCGTTTTGATGATGATCGACCTTGACAGCTTCAAGCTGGTCAATGATCTGTACGGACACAGCATCGGGGACAAGGTGCTGATCCGGGTGGCGCAGATCATCCGCTCGGCGATCCGTTCGACGGATATCGCGGGGCGCGTCGGCGGTGATGAATTTGTGGCGTTCTGCCAGCATGTCCGCGAGGAGTCTGTGATCGGGGAAAAGGCGAAATACATCAATGAAAAGCTGCTCGAATACGCGCACGAGCTGCTGGGGGACAATCTGACGATCCCGCTTGGCGCGTCGATCGGCGCGGTGATGGCGCCGGATGAGGGGACGGATTTTCTGTCGCTCTACCAGAAAGCGGATGAAGCGCTGTACACGGTCAAGCAGAACGGCAAGCACGGCTATACCTTCTTTTGGGAAGCAAAGCGTCCCGAGGAGGACTCGCCCAGGCAGGACCGCTTTGTGGCGATGTCTGTTCTGCGGGAGAGGAACCGCAAGGATGGCGGGATGTACCTGCCGTTTGAGCAGTTTCGGCTGATCTTCCGTTTTTTGGTACGGGTCGAGCTGAATTATCCGTTTGAGAGCCGGTTTCTGCTGTTCTCCTTAAACAGCGAGGAAGCTTCTGAAGAAGAGATGCAGGAACACATCGAGCTGTTTGCCGAGGTGGCACGCAAGGCGCTGCGCGTCAGCGATGTCGTGACCCGCAACGGAACCAACCAATGCATGGTGCTTTTGCTGGATACGGACCAGGGGGAGAGCGAAGGCGTGGTGGAGCGCATTATCCGCCGCTGGAATGAGTCGGGGGATCGGAGCGGCTTTCAGCTTTCATATGAGACAGAGTGGATTCAATAGCAATATAAGGACAGTTCTGGGATGGAAGAAAATCGCAACGAACGGGAAAATATATGGAGCAGCCATCTGGTCATCCTATTCAGCCACACCTTTTTCTGCACGGTGCTGATCGTGGAGGATCTGTTTTTAGGCTGGGAGCATTGGGTAGTGCCGCTCATTGTGATAGAGGTGATCGTCTGCTGGTGGCTGCATCTGGCACAGACCTTTACGCCGAAGCGCCGGCTGCGCATTTATATCCTGCTGGGGCTTATGACCTTTTTCTTTTACGGCGTACACGCCACGAGCTTTTATGATCTGGCGGCAGTCATGGTGGTGCTGCTCTTAGTCTACATGACGACAGGTGAGATGGAGCTTGTGTATTCGGGAATGGCGGCCTATTACCTGACGGTACTTTACGACCTGCTTTTTGTGCCGGAGTTTCGGTTTTCCATTTCCATTCTGAGTGTGACACGGCTGCTTTTGCACCTTGCGATCGTGGCATTGGCCGGCTATCTGGCACGAATGATGATCATGCACCGGAAAAGCACGGCAGCGGATTTTATGAACCGGATCGCGCAGTTGGAGGAGACCAACCGGAGGACGGAGGATTTCCTGACCAATGTTTCGCACGAGCTTCGTACGCCGATCAACGCGGTCACAGGCATTTCCGCCGTAATGCTGAAAAATGAGCACGATGTCCGCCGGAAGAAGGATCTGCGGGCGATCCAGGAGGCGGGCAAGCGGCTGTTTGACCAGATCGGCGATATTCTCGACCACACCGAGATCAATACCGGCAGGCTGCAGATCAGCGAAGACAATTATATGATCTCATCGCTGATCAGTGATCTGTATTCAGAAATGCATGTCGTCCACGGCGCGAGGGATGTGGTGCTGATGTTTGACATCGCGACGGAGCTGCCGGGGGTTCTGCGCGGGGATGGCAGAAAGATCAAAAAGATCATCCGCCACCTGATTGAAAACGCGGTAAAGTTTACAAAGCAGGGAGCCGCCTATGTGCGGATAGCAGGCATCAAAAAAGAATACGGGATCAATCTGCTGATCCAGGTCAGCGATACGGGCATCGGTATTGATGAAGAAGAGATCGAACGGCTGACGGAGCGCTTTTACCAGTCGGACGGCGGGAGGAGCCGCAGCGCGGGAGGTTTAGGCCTTGGCTTATCCGTCGTGCAGGGACTGACCAACGCGATGGAAGGCTTTATGCAGATCAAGAGCGTGCGGGATGAGGGAACGACGGTTCTGGTGTCGATCCCGCAGAAAATCGTGGACGGCGCGCCGTGCATGAGGCTCGACGAGCCTGAAGGGATATGCGTGGCGTTTTACGACCGTCCCGAGACTTACAGGATCCCCGGGGTATGGGATTTCTTTAATGCCCTGATCTCAAATTTAGAGCGCGGACTGCATCTGTCGGCATACCGTGCGACACAGCTTTCCGAACTGGATGGTTTGCTGGAGCGCGTTCCCCTGACCCATCTGTTTATGGGATGGGAAGAGTATGAGAAAGATATCGACTATTTTGAAAATCTCGGGAAGCAGCTCCAGGTCGTCGTCCTTACAGAGCCCGGCAGAAGCCCCAGGGAGAACAGCCGGATCCGCCTGCTTCGGGCACCGCTCAGCAGTTTTTCCGTGGTCAATGCATTAAATGACAAGCTGCCCGAAGGCGGGATGCCGGGGGCAGGTGAGTATATTGACGCGTTTGCCAACAGGCAGATGATCTGTCCGGGCGTGCGCGTTCTTGTGGTGGATGATGAGATCATGAATCTGGTCGTGGCGCGAGGCATTTTCAAGGACTACCAGCTTGCGGTCGAGACTGCGGGGAGCGGGGCAGAGGCGCTTGAAATGTGCAAGAGCCGCAGCTATGACATGGCCTTCCTTGACCATATGATGCCGGAGATGGACGGCGTCGAAGTGATGAAGCGGATGCGCAAGATCGATCCGAAGGGGACGATGAAGATTGTGGCGCTGACGGCAAATGCAGTCAGCGGCGCGCGGGAGATGTTCTTTGAAGAGGGGTTTGACGAATTTTTGGCCAAGCCGCTGGAATATGTGGAGCTGGAGCGTGTCTTCCGCAAGCTGCTTCCCGCGTCTTCCATCCGTTATATTGAGGCGGAAGAGGAACAGAAGCAGGAAACGGTAAAGGCGGTGGAAAAGGAAGTCAAGACGCAGGCCAAACCGCCGACGGAAGACGGGAGGCTGCTTCGGCTGAAACGGATCGGTCTGGATACGGCCGGCGGCATGGACTACTGTATGGACGACGCGGATTTTTACCTGCTGTTGCTCGAAGAATTTGTCGCGGAGGCAGGCGTGATGGCGGACGGACTTCGGACATATTCCATACAGGGAGAGGAAGAATCCTGCCATGCCGTATTGTCCGCGGTCCGGTCTGTTGCGAAAATGATCGGGGCACCGGTGCTGGAGGAAGCGGCAGCAGGAGCGGATGTGGCAGAGGTATCAGGCTGTATGACCGGACTGGCGGAGGACATTGCCGAAGCGCTTGAAGATGTGGAAGAGGAGCAGGACGATATTTCCGATGACAATTTAAGCAGGGAGCTTGCCGCGCTTGGCGGATTCCTAAACACCTATGAGGCGGACCGCGCGCTGTCCCTGCTGGAGACATTGCTTTCCTACCAGAACCTGGAAAGCGGTCTTGTTGCCCGTCTGCAGGAGGTGCAGCAGGATGTCAAAAACTATGACTTGCGGCAGGCGGCATCGAAGCTGAACGGATTGGCATGAAACGGACGGCCCAAATGATCCGGATGGGTGAATGGGGCGCGGCAGGAAAGCATTTTCAAGGAGGCATGCTTTGGAAAGAATAAGAGCATGGGTGAAATCAATAGAGGATATCAATCTGAGCCTGCAGGAGAGAATGTTCCGGCTTTTGACTTCAGTCAGCCTGACAGTCCTGCTTGCGGTGATGGTGGTCTGCGCATTGGTCGGGGAGAGCGCTGAAGTACTGATCGTCCTTGGACTCAGCTGGTGCGCCGCGTTTCTGATCACGGTGGTTTCCGCGCGCCTGGACCGGGTGGATATCGGGATCCAGATGACCGGGGCGGTACTCATGTATCTGATCCTGCCGGTCAGTTTCTTCTTTGGCGGAGGCATAAACGGCGGTTCGGCAAGCTGGTTTATTTTCGTTTTTGTCTATATCTGCCTGATGATGTCCGGGCGGGTGCGTGTCGCGTTTTTGGTCACCGGCGTGATCGTGACCGGCGGCTGTTACCTGATTGCCGATACGCATCCCGAGCTGGTCACGGGGCATGCGGACAATATGGCGTATCTGGATTCGTTTGCTTCGATCATCCTGCTGTCCGCGCTGATCTGCGTGATGTTTCTGTTTCAGCGAAATGCGTTTGAGGAGCAGAACAGGCTCGCTGAGGAGCAGAAAAAAGAAATTATGGAGCTGAATGAACGGCAGAACCATTTCTTTTCGAGCATGAGCCATGAGATCCGCACGCCGATCAACACGATCATCGGGTTAAATGAGATGACGCTGCGGGAGGATATTTCCGATGAGGTGGCGGAAAATTCCCTGAATATCCAGGGGGCGAGCCGGATACTTCTGTCGCTGATCAACGACATTCTCGATATGTCAAAGATCGAGTCGGGGCAGATGACGATCGTCGATGCGCCCTATGATGCGGGGGAAATGCTTTCCGAGATCGTCAATATGATCTGGAGCCAGGCAAAGGAAAAAGGGCTTGCGTTCCATGTGGACATCGATCCGTCGCTGCCTGCGGCGATGATCGGCGATGAAGTGCGCATCAAGCAGGTGCTGATCAATATTTTAAACAATGCGGTCAAATACACCGAGGAAGGCTCGGTATCGCTGTCGGTGCAGTGCAAGAAAAAGAATGACAAGCGGATTTCCGTGATCTACTCGGTGAAGGATACCGGCAGCGGGATCCGGAAGGAAAGCATACCGTATCTTTTCTCGGCGTTCCGCCGGGTGGATGAGGAGAAAAACCGTTACATCCAGGGAACGGGACTGGGGCTGTCCATCGTCAAGCAGCTCGTAGAACTGATGGACGGCGAGATCACCGTGGACAGTATCTATACCAAAGGCTCGACCTTTGTTGTCATATTAGAGCAGGGGATTGAAAACGAGACAGCAATCGGAAATCTGAACCTTGCGCAGCATAGGTCAAGCGACCGGCGGAGGGCATATGTCAAGAGCTTTGAGGCACCGAAAGCCAGGGTGCTCATCGTGGACGACAATGAGGTCAATCTGCTCGTGGCAAAGAAGCTGCTGCGTGAAACCGGCATGCAGGTGGACACGGTGACAAGCGGGGAGGAATGCCTGCAGAAATCCATGTTTGTCCACTACGACTTGGTCTTTATGGATCATCTGATGCCGGAAATGGACGGCGTGGAATGCCTGCACGCGCTGCGGGCGCAGGTCGGAGGCCTAAATACCGAAACGCCGGTGGTCGTTTTGACCGCAAACGCCGGCAGCGACGCCGTGGCAATGTACGAGCGGGAGGGCTTTGACGACTGTCTGTTAAAACCGGTCAGCAGTGAGCTTTTGGAGCAGGCGGCACTGAAATTCCTGCCGGAAGAGCTTGTCAATGTGACGGTGGAAAACCAGATATTGGAGACGGAAAACCTGGTGCGTAAAGGCTTGCGCAAACGGCCGGTGCGGATTACGACAGAGAGTGTCTGTGATCTGCCTGAAAAAATGATTGAAAAGCAGGCGGTGTCGATTCTGCCGTGTCTGGTCCATACGGAGGGCGGGGTCTTCCAGGATGGCGTGGAGATCGGGGCAAACGCGGCGATCACCTACATAGAAGAGCTTGGAAAAAACGCTTGGGCGTCGGAACCGGATGTGCCGGATTACATCGGCTTTTTCGCGCGGGAGCTTGAGCAGGCGCAAAATGTCATCCATATTGCCGGAGGCAAAGGAGCAAGCGGCGCGTACCCGAAAGCGATGGCGGCGTCACAGACCTTTGGCAATGTGACGGTCATCAATTCGGCGCAGATGTCAAGCGGCCTGGGATTTCTGGTGCTTCACGCTTCGCAGATGGCGGAGCAGGGCATGCCTGCCAGGGAGATTGTCAAAAATATTGAAGCGATGCGCGCAAGAATCCGGACAACATTTTTGCTGGACAGCACCAAATACCTGAAACGGAACGGGCGGATCCCCAAGCGGGCCAACATTATCTGCGAAGCATTCATGCTGCATCCGTGCGTGGCAATGACCGAGCATGGGATGCAGATGCAGAAGCTTTACCCGGGCAAGCGCAGCACGGCGTGGCGGCATTACATTTCAGAAAAGCTGCGGGACGCCGCGCATATTGATACGAGCCTGCTTTTCATCGCGTATTCGGGGCTTTCGATCCGGGATATCGAAGAAATCGAGGAGCAGGTGAATCTGCGCCTGCCGTTTGAGCGGATCATCCGTCAGAGAGTGACGCCGTCGAGTACGACAATGTTCGGACCAGGGACATTCGGACTGATCTACGCGATGAAGGAAAGATAACAGAGGCTGTCAGGGACTGCAGTATGCCAGGGATGGGTGTCAAAACAATGCGGACGGCAGCAGGGGGATATTTATGTTATGGATGCGGAAATTTTAGTGATCGATGACGCGAAGGTGGAACGCTTTTTTGAAATGCGTCTTTTGGAAAAGCTTGGGGCGAAAGCGGACGAAGCGGAAAGCGTAAAACAGGCATTGCCGATGCTTCAGGAAAACGAATACAAGCTGGTGCTTCTTGACCAGAAGATGCCCGGAGAGCCGGACGGATGGGAGATAATCGGGGAGATGAGGCGGCAGGGATTTCTGATGCCGGTCGTTCTTTTTGGTGAAAAAAACGAAAATACGCAAACGGATGACATTATTGTCTTGAAAAAACCCGCAGAATATCGTAGACTGACAGAGGTATTACAAAAATATCTGATGATGCCTCTTTCCAAAAAGGAAACTGCGGCTCCGCCGGACGGTGAACTTGATACGGCGCAGGGAGTCAAAAATTGCGGTTCCGAGGAAGGCTACCGCGAAGCGTTGGAGATTTATTACCGCACGATACCCGACAAGGCGGACGAGATCGAGGGCTTCTATAGAAACGGCGACATTGACGCTTATACGATCAAGGTACACGCGTTAAAGAGCTCATCGCTGATCGTCGGGGCGACGGCGTTGTCCGAGCTGGCAAGGGAGCTTGAACAGGCAGGAAAAGACGGCGATACAAAAAAGATCGAAGCGGAAACGGAGTGCCTGCTTTTAAGTTATAGGCATTACCGGGAAGTGCTCGCGCCGATGTTTGCGGATGCTTCTGAAGAGGAAAAGCCTCATGTACCGGAAGAGGTTTTGGCGGATGCCTATGCGTCAGTGGCGGAATTCGCGGAGCAGATGGATGTCGATATGATAGAGATGGTATTGGAGTCGATGAAGGAATACCATCTGCAGCCTGAGGATGAAAAGACGATGCGGGATATATCGGACTGCCTGCTGGCATTGGACTGGGAAAAGATGACGACACTCGTGCGTCAGAAGATATAGGGAGAGTGGAAATGAGCGAAAAACCGACGACGAATGAGATGCCTGAGGTGGAAGAGGCACCGGTTGTGGAGCGGAAGAAAATGGTTCTGATCGTCAGCGAGGCGGAGACCTTTACCGTCAAGGGACTGGAGACGCGCTTAAAAGAGGTCGGCGTGGAATCCGATTTTGTGATCACAAAGATCCGCAACCTCGAAATGCGTGTGGATTCCGCGGATCTGTTTGTCCTGTATATGGATCAGTCGATCGGCAGCAATGCGGATGTGCTGGTGTTTTTAAATGATGCCTGCACCGAAAAAGAAAAAGAGATGATCCTGATCGGCACACGCCTCGAATACGAAGCGGTGATGAATTATATCGACAAGAAAAATGTGCTGCACTGGTTCGAGCGTCCTTTGAATATGGAAAAGTTTTTGGAGCAGGTTGAGAGCTATGTCGATGCTGCTTCCGCGGAGGCGCGCAAAAAGAGCATACTGATCGTTGACGACGATGTGGCGTATATGCAGATGATCCGCAAATGGCTGAAGGATTCGTACCGTGTCGGCATGGCCAATTCCGGCGCCCAGGCGATCACCTGGCTGGCGAAAAATGAGGCGGATCTGATCCTGCTTGACTATGAGATGCCGGTCACATCAGGACCTAAAGTGCTTGAAATGCTCCGCTCTGAGGCGGAGACAAGCACGGTTCCGGTGATGTTCCTGACCGGAAAGGGAGACCGGATGAGCATTTTGCGGGTATTGGATCTGAAGCCCGCTGATTATCTGTTGAAGAACATCGACCGGAAACAGCTGTTGGAAAAGGTGGATGGCTTTTTTAAGGAGAAGGCGGCAACAAGGAGGCAAAAGTGAGCGCAATAAACGGAGTACAGATCTACATCAACCAGTCACCGGACAGTATTTTGGATTTTGATCAAAAAAAGCGGCATTACAATATTGAGGTGCCGAGGGACTGCTTCGGACTGCGGATTCATGTGGACTACGATCCGGCATATTATATCCGTATCACAACGGACCGCGACGCGGGGCGGTATCTGTGTGAGGACTTGGATCCGGAAATGGGCGATTACATCGCGGGCACCGAGGTGCCGTATTACGAATATTACGATGGCTATCTGCTGAGACTCGACAAGCGCCGTTCCTGCCTGCGGGATGATCTGCATGTGAAGATCACGATCTCCGCAGGATCTTATGAATTGGGCAATGAGAGCTACGAGATCGATCTGGTCAGAAAGGCGGACGCGAAAACACAGAGCCTGTTTAAAATGGACAGCTATCAGGATGAAGAGTTCAATGTGCGGCTGCCCTACGCGCTGTATGTGCCGTCCGATTATGATCCGAAAAAGAAATACCCGATCGTGATCGGTCTGCATGGCACGGGCGAGATGATCGAGCCGATCGAAGCCATGTGGGAAAAGATGGAGATGGGTACGGCATGGGCGCGTGATTCGGAAGAGGGGCACAACCAGTGCATCGTGCTGATCCCGCAGTGCATTAAGCATTACGATGATGAGGACAACTGGGTGTCGCTCGTGCAGTTTATCAACAAGCATTCCAATTCACCGTTCTGGCCGCTGCCGCAGCTAAAGGCGGTGTGGAATCTGCTGAATAAGATCCGCGCCGAATACAGCATTGATGAAAAACGGATGTACCTGACGGGCATGTCATCAGGCGGCTTTGGGATATATGTACTGGCGATGGATCATCCGCATACCTTTGCGGGGCTGGTGCCGATCAGCGCGGCGGCAAATCCCGACAGGGTTGAGGAACTCAAAGGCATTCCGATGTGGATCTTCCATTCGGATGACGATCCTTTGATCGTGCCCGAATGGTCGATCAATCCTCTGCTTGGCGTATTTGACAGGGCGGGTCTGGATTACAAATTCACCCGATATCCGAAGGGACAGATATTCTGGCAGTCGGGGCATTTTGCCTGGGAGGTCTGCTACCACAATAAAGAGATGCGCGACTGGCTGTTTGCGCAGCATTTGGATTGAAGAGGGGAAAGAAGAGACTGACATTGATATAGAAAAGCCGGAAAGGGGGAACTATGGCGAGGGAATTGTATCCGCTGAGTGTCGGACAGGAATTACAGTATTTGCCGATCAAAAAGACCGGTATGCAGAGTTACGCCAATATCTGCGTGTTTGCGGGGCTCAAGGCGCCGCTTGATTTCGGACTGTTAAAGCATGCGATACAGGACGAGATCAAGAGATCGGACTGTCTGAGGCTGCGGTTTACGGCGCCGGACAAGGACGGCAACATCAAGCAGTATGTCGCGGAACACGACGGGCGGGATATCCCGTATATCGACTTATCTTACAAGACGATGGAAGAGGCGAATGCCTACCTGCAGGAATTGTCTTACAAGGAATTTGTCGGTTCGGATATACCGATGGTCGAATTCATCATGGTTTCGCTTCCCGAAGGCTACAACGGCACTTATATCCATATCGACCACAGACTGACCGATTCGTCGGGGCTGATCGTCAATGTCAATGACACGATGGAGATCTACTGCCATTACCGTTTCGGATCGCCGTATCCCGCTCCGTTGGCTTCGTTTGTCGATGTCCTGCAAAAGGATCTGAAAAAATCATCCAATCCCAAGCGGCAGGAAAAGGATGAAAAATTCTGGCGGGAGATGTTTGAAAAAGACGGCGAGCCGATCTATTCGGATGTGCAGGGGCCGTCGATCCTGCAGGAGAGCCGCAAGGCGCATGGCGACAAGTCGCTCCGCGCGGCAGACCTTGAGATGAAGGACCGATCGCTTGGCGTCGCGGCGTTCCATTTAGAGCCCGCTCCGACGCAGGCGATGATGGACTTCTGCATGAACCACGACATTTCGATGAACAATCTGATCCTGCTTTCGATGCGGACCTACCTGTCCAAGATGAACGGCGGGCAGTCGGATATCACGATCCGCAATTACATTTCCAGACGCTCGACGCACGCTGAGTGGACGAGCGGCGGCAGCAGGACATTTTCGTATCCGTGCCGCACGATCATTTCACCGGATACAGAATTTCTGGATGCGGCATACGAAGTGCAGAATGTACAGAACCATGTGTACATGCATTCCAATTTTGATCCGGTCCGTGTCGATGAGATTCTAAAAGAGATGTTTCCGACGCCGGACAACACGACCTACATCAGTATGTCGCTGACCTACCAGCCGATGCCGGTCCGTATGCAGAACGAAAACCTGGCGGGCTATGAGCTGCGGACGATCTGGTATCCGAAGATGGTTTCATCGAAAAAGATCTACCTGACCGTGACGCACAGTCCGAACGACGGCGGTCTGATCTTCAATTACCACTATCAGAAGGCGTCGCTTACCTACAAGGACATTGAGCTGGTTTACTATTATATGATGAAGATACTCTATAAGGGACTGGCGGAGCCCGATATGACGATTGGGGAAATGATAAATATTATCTGAATGATACAGCAGCATATGAAGCGCGGGGCATTGCGCAATCATGGAGCAAATTAACAAAAAGGAGGCACAAGACAATGAGTGAGAAGCAGAAGGAAGATTTTTTGGCATTGGTAGCTGAGTACAGCGATGTGGAGGCGGAAGAGATCACGATGGACATGCGTTTCCGTGAGGATCTCGGTTTTAATTCGCTGAACTTCATGACCTTCCTCGGAGATTTGGAGGATGTATTTGATATCGAGATCGATGCCGATGAAGTGCTGAATCTTTCCACGGTCGGTGACGCGCTGAAAAATGCGGAGGAGCTGGTACAGGGCTAAGACCCACGGGTTATGTGAGCAACTGCCGGCAGTCTGTTTCTATGGCAGGGCTGCGGCACAAAAATACATAAGGGGGAAAATATTATGGCCGAACAGAAGCATGTGATACCGGCGATCATTGCGGACAGCGCGGCGGATTTTGCCGATGTGACGGCAGTCCGCTGGCTGGTGAAAAAAGAGATGCAGGATCGCAGCTACAGGGAGCTGGACAGTGCGAGAAAGCGCGTATGGCACGCATTGGCAAAGAGGGGGTTCGCCAATACGCACATCGCGTTGATCGGCACGACCGCGTATGAGTGGATCGCGTCGTATGTCGGACTGGTCAGCGGCAATTGCGTGGCAGTGCCGCTGGACGCGGGGCTTCCCGTCGAGGAGCTGGAGGATCTGCTGAACCGGTCGGATTCGGAAGCGTTGTTCTTAAGCCCGAAGATGAAGGGGATCATTCCCGATGTCAAGGCGGCTTGTCCGAAGATCCGTCTGGTGATCCTGCTGGACGAGGAGGCATCCGACAAGGCCGAAGAGGATATCATCACCTTTGGCGATCTGATCTTAGAAGCGGAGGCAGCGGATATTTCGGCGGAGGACAGCCCGGAGGAAGACGATGTATGTACCTTTATCTACACATCGGGCACGACTGGCAAGAGCAAGGGCGTCATGCTGACCCAGCGCAACCTCTATGACAATATGAAAAACATCGTGATCACGGCAGATCCCGGGATGAAGATGCTGTCGGTTCTGCCGATCCATCACGCGTACTGCCTTGTGATGGACTGGCTGATGGGCTTTTCCAAAGGCGCGACGCTCTGCATCAACGATTCGCTGCTGCATCTTGTGCGCAACATCAGCAAGTTTGAACCGCATATCATGCTGATGGTGCCGTTGATGGTTGAGACGATCTACAAGAGACTGGCGATGGCGGATGAATCAATCCCGAAAAAGGAAGTCGGCAGGAGCGTATTCGGACCGAACCTGCACACGATCTATTCAGGCGGCGCGCACCTCGATCCGTATTACATCGAGGCAATGGCGGAGTACGGCATTGAGGTCTGCGAGGGCTATGGCATGTCCGAGTGTTCGCCGACGATCAGCACAAATGGAGAATTGGGCAACAAGCCCGGATCGGTCGGTCTGCCGCTCGGCAATGTTGAAGTGAAGTTTGAAAACGGCGAGCTGTTGGTGCGCGGTTCTTCGGTGATGAAGGGCTACTATCAGATGCCAAAGGAGACCGAAGAGGCGTTAAAGGACGGCTGGCTGCACACCGGCGACCTCGGGCATCTGGACGAAGACGGATATTTGTACATCACGGGCCGTGCCAAGAATCTGATCATCCTTTCCAACGGCGAGAACATTTCACCGGAAGAGATTGAGCTTGCCCTTGCGTTGGAGCCGTTGATCGGGGAGATCATCGTGACCGGTGAGAACAACGGACTGACCGCGCGGATCTATCCGGATCCGGATGTCGTTGAGGCAAGACAGCTGTCCGCGGAGCAGATCCGGGAAGAGCTGCAGGGCATTTTGGACGAGTACAATAAAAAGCAGCCGACCTACCGCGCGCTGACGGCGCTGGTGGTCCGGAAATATCCGTTCCTAAAGAGCGCGACGCGCAAGATCAAGCGTCCGCAGGCTGAGATCGATGAGCCGCCGGAAGAGGAGTAAAGGCGGATTTCCGTAAAGGAGAGGCTGTAAAAGAATTTCTCTGTCAAAGAGCAATATGCGATGGAATGAAAAGGGGCACGGAAGTCAGATCCGTGCCCTTGCGTATTCTTCGAATTCATTGATCGGCATCGGCTTCGCGAAATAGAAGCCCTGGAACATATTGCAGCCCATATCGCGGAGCATGCGTACCTGTTCCGGTTTTTCGACGCCCTCAGTGATCGTATCCATATTCAGCTTGTCCGCCATTTCGACAATGGATTTTAAGACCTGTCGGCTGCGCAGCTCGTGTTCGGTTTCGCGCAGGAAAGCCATATCGATCTTTAAGATATCGGCTTCGATGTCCTTTAGCATCGCTAAGGATGAGTAACCGGAGCCGAAATCGTCGATCTCAACGGTGAAACCGTATTCCCGCAGGTCGCGGATGCGTAAAATCTGCTTTTCCGTATCGGACATGATTGCCGTTTCCGTAATCTCCAGCTTTAGCTTGCGGCGGTCTATGTCATACTTTTCGACCAGCCCGACAAACGCCTCATAGACATCAATATAATAGAAATCCAGCGCGGAAATATTCACCGAAATGTGGAAGCCGGAAAACGGCGTGGTTTTCCAGGCGGAAAGCTGCTGCGCCGCAAGCTCCCACACATAGCGGTCGAGCTTGGCGATCAGCCCCGCTTTTTCCAAAATCGGAATGAACCTGAGCGGCGGAACGATCGAACCGTCCGGACGCACCCAGCGCGCAAGCGCTTCGGCTCCGAGCACCTGCCCGTCCGCGTCGACCTGCGACTGCAGGAATATCTGGTATTCACCGCTCTTTAAGGTGCGTTCAAATCCGCTGGTCACTTCCTGCTGATGCAGCAGCTCTTCCAGCATCGAATCGTCAAACCAGGTGATCGTCACCGAATGATCCTCGCGGTGTGTCACGAGCGCCATGACCGCGCGGTCGAACATTACGGAAACCGGAAGCTGCCGGTCTTTGATCTCGTAAATGCCGATCGTAAACTGCAAACGGAAAGCGCTGTCGTCGAGCAGAAGATTCACATCGTAGATGTGTTTGGAAAAGACTGCTTCGTCAAAGCGCGACTTGGGCATACAAAGAGCAAACTGATCCGCCTGCAGCCGTCCGACAGCGGTGTCATCCGACTGGTAGGGCTCAAAAATGCGGGCGATCTCCAGCAGAATATCGTTGGCGCGCTCCCGTCCGAACAGACTGTTGATCAGGTTGAACTGCGCAATATCGCTTGCGACGATCAAGTAAGGCTCATCGGGATGATCCTTCAGCAGGCGGCGTGCCCTCTGGTGAAAACCGTCCCAGTTCAAAAGTCCGGTCAGCGGGTCGATCAGTGTGGCGGATTCGTATTGCTCGCTGCTGCGGTGGTTGACCCGCTGCTTTTCGTCCTCGCTGGCTGTATGGCTCGTGATGAATTCGATCACGCAGTCCAAAACCGTGCCATCCTCAATCTGCAGATGGACGGGATTGGAAAGGATGTGAAATACCTTGTCGGCGTAAAATTCTTCCTTTTCCCGCCGGATGCCGCTCATGCACGCCCGATAGCTGCTGCAATTTTTGCAGCGCTGCTCAGAAGACCACACATTGTAACAGCCGTCCTGAAATTGCAGTCTGCCGTCCTCGATCGTAATCTCCCGGCATTCCTTTGGCTCGATCAGGCGCACAATATCGTACAATCCCCCGGTCATTTTTAAGAATTGCTGCATTTCTTTGATGTTGTATTCAGATTCAACCATAATAATCCCCCATTACTGTCAATACAATCCTAATTATACTATGAAATCTGAAGATTGCAAGGGGTGAAATTGGGATGATGCCAAGGCGGTGCAGTTTGCATCTATAATTATATTTTGCTAAAATGGATGATGTATTTTGGAAAGAAGATTATTAAAAGAAGGTGAACAGATGAGTACAAATACCCTTGATTTCGATGCGACTTATACGATTCTTGGTGTGATTGGTAAAGGTGGTGGCGGCACCGTTTACAAAGCATATCATAAAAGATTGAAAAAGGAAGTTGTCCTAAAAAAGATTCATAAAAATCTGACAGAAATTAATGCGAGAAATGAAGCAGATATACTGAAAAATTTAAAATCTCCTTATATGCCACAGGTCATTGATTTTATAGAGCATGACGGAGATGTGTATACTGTTATGGAATATGTTGAGGGAAAGTCCATGAAAAACTGCATGGCAGAGGGTATGCATTTTTACCAGAAAGATGCCTTGAAGTGGTTCCGGCAGTTAGCAGAAGCGCTTCTCCTTTTGCACTCACAAAATCCGATGATTATTCATGGTGACATTAAACCGGACAATATTATGCTGACTCCACAAGGAGATGTGTGTTTGATTGACTTCAATGTTTCCAGTATTTTCGATGGGAAATATAATCAGGTAGCAGGGTATACACCTGCTTATGCCGCGCCGGAGCAGATTTCATTTTATCATCAGGTATTATCACTTAGGACAAGGGAAAAAACAGATGATTTACAGGATGAAACTGAGTGTACGGAGCCACTTCCAAGGGAAACTGTTTTGAAAGCTGATGACTTGAAGAATGATATTGAGCTGCAGAAGACAGAAGCAGTTTCTGTATCAGACAAGCCTATGGGAAATGCCGGAAAGAGGCGGCAAGCCTTGATTGGGATGCAGTCAAACATAGATGCAAGGACAGATATTTATAGTCTGGGTATTACAATGTATCATATTATTTCCGGTAAACGATTGGAGAGAAGCAGTCCGCAGAATATCAGGGAATTGCTTCCGGGGATGTATGAAACATTTGCATATATTGTGATGAAATGCGTTCAAAATGCTCCGGAAGACCGTTTTCAGTCAGCGGAAGAATTACTGGATGCCTTAAATAATGTTTACACTTCAACACAGTCATACAAAGGACTTATTGTAAGGCAAAGAGCAGTCCGAGGTATTTTGTTGGTGCTGACTGTCGCTTCGTGCATGCTCACATACTATGGATTGCAAAGGATCCAACAAGAGCGGGATATTGCCTACAACCATTATGTGAAAAAAGAGGCAGAAGCCCGATTGGAAGGGAACGAAAAAATTTTGGAGAAAGCTTTTAAAAAAGCCATAAATATTTCACAAATGTCGGCAGATGCTTATATTGAAAAGGGATGGTATTTTTATGACCATGAGAAATATGAGGATGCCATTTCCTTTTTGCTGGAAGAGTCAGCACCTTATATCAAAGACAATAAAGGACTGAGCAATATTTATTACCTTGTGGGAAAAAGCTATGCTGAATTAGAGGAATACAGCAAAGCTCACGAAATGTTCCAAAAAGCATTGCAATATGATACTGAAAACAGCAGCGTATATCAGGAAGATGCTATTGTTATGGCACGAACGGGAAAGACTAAAGCGGCAAAGAAACGGCTTGCCGAAGCAAAAAAATATGGATTAGAAAGCAGCGGGATAGATTATACGGATGGAGAAATAGCGTATTCTGAAAGTGATATGGAGCAGGCAGAAAAGGATTTTCATAAAGCAATAAAAGAAACAGATGATGAATATCTGAAAATGAGAGCGTATATGATGTTAGCACGCATTTACAAGGATGAAGATAAAACTGTTGAAAATTGTGACGAGCGGATAACCCTTTTGACTGAAGCAAAGGAGAATGTAGACGAACAGTATCAGAACGCGATTATTCAGGAGTTGGCACAGGCGTACATTGACCGATCCGCGTTGAACAATAGCCGTGATGATGCCCTTGAAGCTGTGAATTTGTTACAAAATGTGATCGACAATGGTTATGGGAATTATGATACTTATCAAACAATTGAGACTCTGTATCATAATTTTCAAATGTACGATGAAGAAGAGGCGGAATTAAAAGAAATGCTTCAGGTATTTGGAGAAGATTATCGTACATATATGCATTTTGCCTATTTAGAGGCAGCACGGCAGAACCAGTTGGCAAATGCCTCAAGGTCGTATCGGAAATTCGATGAATATTATCAGAAAGCAAGTGAAATTTATGGCAGTCAGAAAAAAGAGAATCAGTCTGACCCGCTGATGGAAAACTTGACAACAATTTACCAAGATGTAAAGAGTGGCGGGTGGATTTAAAATCATAACGAGTGGAGGAAAGCTATGGGATGGACAGTTGGTATGATGATGACAGCAATTGGAATAGTTGGAATAATAGTCAGTCTGATCTTTCAGGTGATATTGATTCGTGTCTTTGCCAAACAAAAGAAAAAAATGCTGGAGGAGATGAGTGAAAGGTAAGGAAAGTATATCGAAATACGATTTGTATGCGGCAATCTTATCAATAATGCAAATTGCATTGTAAATATATTTTTGGGTATTTTGCAATAACTTATCGTTTCTTTAAATTATGTTGCTGTAAATGCAAACTGCATAATTTAAGGAGGGATGAAATTGTTACCGCAACTAGAATATGATTTGATTGGGAAAAAGGTGAGAAGTGCACGGTTACGGAAAGGCTTTTCACAGGAAATGCTGGCGGAAAAGATTGACTGTTCCAATAATTATATAAGTCATATTGAGACGGGACAGACAAAGGTGTCGCTAAAGATTCTGACACAGATTGCGTATGCGACAGACAAGCCACTGGATTATTTTTTGTCAGATACGCCTTATGCGTCTGTCGATTATCTGTTGGACAGTGAATTTAGAGCTTTGATTGAAAGCTGCAACAAATCCACTTTGATAGCGGCAAAAAGGATGTTGGAGATTTTGGTCAAACATCAAAAAGAAATGGAACAGGAGCTGTTGGGATAATATGGGAATTTATCTGAATCCGGGGAATGAATTATTTCAAAAAACGATCCATTCAGAAATTTATATTGATAAAACAATGCTGTTGAAGCATACGAATGAACTGCTGGGGACACGGGAAAATTTTTTGGCAGTCAGTCGCCCCCGGCGTTTTGGAAAGACAACGGCGCTGGATATGCTGAACGCCTATTATGGGAGAGCAAATGACAGCCGGGATTTATTTTTGCCGTATCAGATTGCAAAAGAGAGCAGTTTCGGGAAATATCTGAATCAGTTTGATGTGATACAGCTGAATGTCCGCAACCTCATTACCGAATCAGAAAATATGCGTGAACTGATTTCCTACCTGGAAAATGATGTCAAAGCCGAGTTGAAGGAAGCGTTTCCGGACATCCCCCTGCAAGAAAAAAGATCATTGGCATATTGTCTGGAGCGGATATACGCATCGACAAAAGTGCCGTTCGTATTTTTGATTGATGAATGGGATGCTGTTTTTCGGGTCAATGCATTAAAAAATAATTTAGAAGAGCAGGCTAAATATCTGGATTTTCTGCGAAATCTGCTGAAAGACAGAGCATATGTGGCGCTTGCCTACATGACGGGGATTCTTCCGATCAAAAAATATGGAGAACATTCGGCGTTGAATATGTTCGTGGAATACAGCATGACCAATCAAGGAGAGTTGTCTGAATTTACGGGCTTCACAGAAGGAGAAGTACGGGATTTATGTGAAAAATATGAAATGTCCTATAGTGAAATGAAACGCTGGTATGATGGATATCAGTTGACAAAACTGTCAGTTTACAATCCGCGTTCTGTCGTGATGGCGATGACGAGACACACCTATGACAGTTATTGGACAAAGACGGAAACATACGAAGCACTGAAGGTTTATATTGAAATGAATATGGATGGTCTGCGAGATGCGATTGTCGAGTTGATGGCAGGCAATAAAGTGGAAATCGACACAAATTCTTTTCTGAATGATATGGTGACCTTTTCCACAAAAGACGATGTGCTTACCCTGCTTATTCATTTAGGATATCTGACCTATGATTTCAGAACGGGTGAAGTGTGGATACCCAATCAGGAGATAATGGGTGAATTTGCGACAACGCTTAAGATTTTAGGATGGAGCGAAGTGGCAGAGGCGTTGCGGAAATCCAACGAATTGCTGAGGGCAACTTTGCAAAAAGACAGTGAACAAGTCGCAAAGATGCTGGAAGATATTCACCAAAGCGAAACATCCATCATGGCATATAATGATGAAAATGCATTGGCATCGGTGATCTCCATTGCATATTATATGGCAAGAAGGGATTATGATCTGGTAAGGGAACTGCCGTCAGGGAAGGGTTTTGCGGATGTCTGCTTTTTGCCAAAAAAGTCTTCTTCTAATCCAGCGATGATTGTGGAGTTGAAGGTCGATCAAGGTGCGGAGGCGGCGATTGCACAGATAAAGGAAAGGAATTATGTGGAGGGGTTGCGTAGTTATCAAGGAAAGGTGCTGTTGGTCGGCATATCCTATGATCGTAAAAGCAAGCGGCATAGCTGTCAAATTGAGGAGATAGAGAAACGGTAAAAACTGAAAATGAAACATGGAAAAATGCATGGGAGAGAACTCCCATGTCAGACTGTAGACAAAGCTGGTTGCGAAACTTAGTTTTCGCAACCGATTTTTTTATTTTGAACTATGCCGCAACAAATCCGAACGAAAAAGAGTTAAATGGAGCTCCTATTATTCCTTTCCTTTGCAGCATTTTTGCAA
>JAFUYB010000049.1 GCA_017470735.1 Lachnospiraceae bacterium
ATGTAGCCTCCTTGCGGTGGCATGTACCCTCCCTGCGGCGGCATCATATATCCTCCCCACTGCGGCATGTAAGGCTGCTGGGGCATGTAGCCTCCTTGCGGTGGCATGTACCCTCCCTGCGGCGGCATCATATATCCTCCCTGCATAGGGTACGCAGCGTTGGCCTGCGCCTGCCTTGCGGCCTCCTGCACGGTAGGATCCTTCAAAAATGACTCTACATTGTCCTTTGTCAGCATCTCCTGCGGTACCGCCATCGGCTGGGCATCCTCCAGCGCGTTCACCAGCTCCGAAACCGTAGGCGATGTGTAGAGCTTCAGCATATCAAGCGAAAGCCCCTTTTGCGTCAGCCATCCTACCAGCTGAACGCCCTTGATCGAATCGCCGCCTGCCTCAAAGAAATTGTCCTCATCCTTCACCTCCGGAACTCCCAAAACCTCCTTCCATGCCTGCATAAAGAGTTCCTTTTTTTGTTTCGCATCCATTACTGTACCTCCTTTAGTTTTTTTGATTGTCACCACTTAGAGCAAACGAACGAATCAATTTGCCCATATCATTACGCTCCAGCGGAGCATAACTAACATAAAGCCGTTCAATGCGCATTGCTGCGGGATTGTTGTCATTCAGTATGCGGATTGCCTCCCACAGCCTTTGCCGCAGTGTATCGGGTGGAAGCCGGCGGGCTCTCTTAGATGGATAAATCCTGACGCCTATCACCTCATTTGTTTCTCCGAAAACAATACATTCCTCCACATCCTCCCACCTGGAAAGCTGGTCTTCAAGCTCTTCCGGAGAGATATGCTCCCCATTGGAAAATGTGATCAGGTTCTTAATCCGTCCTGTAATGGCAAGAGCCCCGTCCTCCGGATCAAGACGGCCCGTATCACCCGTATGCAGCCATCCATCCGCATCGATGGCCTTTTCTGTCGCAGCAGGATCATCCAGGTATCCCGCAAACACCGCATCAGAATGAACGAGTATTTCATCATCTTTCCCAATCCTAAGTTCCACTCCCGGAATCGGATGGATCAAAGCTCCACGCCGGGGTCTCTTGCTGTGGGTCTGCGCAATCGGACCGGATGCCTCCGTGCTGCCATATTCATTGCAGATAAAGATTCCCATGCGCTCCATAGCATCGGCCAGTGTCTCCGGGTAGGGTGCCGCGCTGCAGATGATTATCTTCATAGCGCCTCCCAGGAAACCATTTGAACCCACTGGGTTCGTTTCTCCCATCGACATATGAAGCATCTGCAGGATTCTGGGAACGATATGCACGCTCTGCGGCCGAAAGGCTCCAAAATCCCGCAGCATGACATCGAGCTGCGCAGAAGTGATCAGCAGCGTGCTTCCGGTGTACAACCCCCGAAGCAGATCGTGGTGCATGGAAGCGTTAAAAAATGGCAGGCACAGCGCGTACCGCTTGACCCATTCCCATCGGACGCAATCCCCGGCGACCGAAGCCATAAGGCTTTTGTGTGTCAGCACCGCTGCCTTTCCGTAGCCTGTGGTTCCCGATGTAAACAGGATGAGCGCCTCATCGTCTTCCGAAATCTTCCTTTTTGAGAAATCCATATGTTTCGCAGGCGCTTCCCCTGTTTTGATCCGGTCAGGCAGCTCGGATAACAGCTGGACAGCCACTTTATCCTCCGACGGTTTTGTCACAGCCTCGCCGAGAAAAACCAGCGATACCTGCGTCCGCCGCAATCGGTGATCAAATTCCTCCCTGCTTAAGGACGGATCAAACGCAACAACCGTCATACCCTCCCGGATTGCCGTGAGGCAGACCAGAACCCAAAGATAGCTGTTCGGCGCGGCGATTCCAATGCGCCCGGTCGGAAGGCCGGGAAAGTCGATCACAGCCGCAAGGCTGTCCATCTGTGCCTGAAACCTGCTGTAAGTCACCGATGTCAGGCCATCCTTCTCCCACCAGCAAAACGCCGTCGCGTCCGGTGTCATCATACACCGATAGGCAAGCAGCTCGTCAATGGTTTTCAGCCGGGGTGCATAGCTTGCCATATCGCCGCATATCCGGTTCCGCAGCCGTTTGATTCCTTTTGGGCTGATAAAGCGGCCATCCCATGTGATGGAAAGCACGCAGCGCAGCGGTCCAAGCAAAAACACCGTCACGCGGCACCGAACCTCTCCTTCCCGAAACCCCCGAAGCATTTCCATACGGCGGTAGCTGTCCATGTGCGCCGAAAGACGCGCCGTACTCATCCACCGCAGATCAACCACAGCAATCCCGGGACGGGCCGTTTCCGACGCAGTGCCAAGAAACGGATTGCTTGCGCCCGCCGTCCCTGTCGTCCGAAGCTCTATGTTTTCCGCTGCGGCCGCCATGACCCTACTGCGCACCTCTTCTTCGGAAAGCGGCGTTTCCAGTACCTCGTGACGATTTGCTACGCGCGGGGAAGCGGAAAGAGGCAATACAGCGGCGCAATAGCCAAGCATCCCCTCAATGCGCTCTCTCGACCACGAAAAGCGCGGCGCCACGACCCGGAGGTTGGCGCAGGCCGGTTCTAAAGCACTGCGAAGTCCTGGAGAAAGCGTCCCCTCCCTGCCCGGGAGCAGGGCATTTTGGGCGAACCAGCTAAGGTGATACCAGAGCAGCTCCGACGAACCGCAGTCCCCTATGGCCTCGATATAACGGAGCACCTCCCCTTTGGCCTTCCCCGGAATCATCTCCGAGTCCAGCAGGCTGCCCCGGCGCAAGCGGTGAAAATATCCCTTGAAACGGGGCAGCACGCAGATGATTTTGGCCAAGGGCGTCACGGCTATGTTGAACAAGAGATCCTCTCCGATACGAAACTCCTCGTCAAAACAGATACCGCATCTGTGGAGGAATTTTCGGCGGTAAGCCCGGCTCCACAGCATTGCGCCCCATTCCGCCATCAGGCTGTCTATGCGGGGATCTCCCTGTTCATAAACCACAAGCCCCTGATCCGGCGCGTTTGGCCTGTAATCCCGCAAGGCCGCGGGCAGCGTTTCGCGGCTTAAAAAGCCGCAGCCAAACACGGCAATGTCCGCACGGCTTTTGCACATGGCATGGACCGTTTTTTCTATACAGCCTGCGGCCATGGTATCATCGCTGTCCAGAAAAAAGATGTACTCCCCAGTGGCGTTCTGTAAGCATATATTGCGGGGCACAGAGGGGGAATTGCCGCCCTCCACGCGCAAATAAACGATATTCTTGCGTTCGCCGGTGATCCGTTTCAAGGATTCGGCATAATCGTCATCCATATGATGGACAGCCACCACCCACTCTATGCGCTCAAAGCCGCAGGTTTGGGACAGCAATGACTGATAGGCCTCTTCAAATAAGGCTGGCGGTGTCTGATACACCGGAGTGATCACAGATGCCAGGGGGGTCATTGTCATGCGTCTCCTTTCTCATCCGCGAGGGAATCCGTTTCTAAGTTTGGAACGGCTAAAGTGCAGAGTCTTTTGATACTCTGCCCGCCCACAAAGCGGTCATCCCATGTGACGGAGAATACAGCGTTTTGACCCGACAAAGAAAACACCGTCACGCGGCAGCGTACTTCCCCGTCCAAAAATCCCCTTTGCATTTCCATGCGGCAATAGCTTTCTATATGGGGCATTTGCCGCTCGGGCGCCATACGGCGAAGATCCAGAAAATACGCCTGGGGTCTTGCGTCTTTGCGTTCGATACCAAGGAAAGGATTCTTTGCTCCCTCTGTAGCTACCGTCCTCAGCTCCACATTTTCTGCTGCTGCTTCCAGTAAGCGGCTGCGAAGGGCATTTTCTGAAAGCAGCTTCGGAATCGTCATGCGTTTTTGACGCAGCCTTGGTTCAGCGGGTATGTTGAAAAAAACACTGCAAAAGCCCAATGTTTTCTCCAGATAATCCCGTGTCATCGTAAAACGGGGCGCCATCACCCGCATACCCTGCAGGATCGGAGCGAGAGCCGCAAACACCCAGTCTACGGATTCTCCCTTTCCTTTATCGGCGATGATCGTTTTTGCGCACACGAAAAGGTAATTCCACAAGAGCTCCACGGCGCCATTGTCTTGAACCATGCGATAATGATTCCGTAATGCCTCTTCGCTGTTTACCTGTGGCAGACGCGCCTGAGTAAGACTGCCCTCCCATACGCGGTGAAAATAGCCCTTCATCCGCGGTAATACGCACACCCTTTTTGCCTTTGGCGTCACAGCAAGGTTGAATTTCACATCCTCCGCAATGCGCGCATCCTCATCGAACCGCGCACCGGCCTTCAAAAGAAAAGAGTGCCGATAGGCCCTGCACCAGATACACGCGCCCCATTCCGCTGTCAGACTTAAGATCCTTGGATCGCCGCGCTCATAGAGCACCATCTCCCCGTCCGGTGCGTTCAGTCCGCACCGGCTGAATCCAAATACGGGTTCTACGCCATCCGATGCGATAAAACCGTATCCGAACACGGCGATATCCGCTCCCGTCTCATCCATGGCAGCCGTCACCCCGGACAGGCAATCTGCGGCTATTTTGTCATCGCTATCCAGAAAAAAGATATAATCCCCTGTCGCGCTCTCAAGACATCTGTTGCGGGGCACCGAGGGAGAGTCGCCTCCCTCCGCGCGCAGAAAGCGGATATTTTTACAATCTCCGGTCATACGCCGCAGCCCTGCAGCATAATCGTCATCCATGTTATGGATGCCCACCAGCCACTCGATCTCATCAAAGGGCATCTTGCCATTCTTCAACGACCAAAACGCCTCTTCAAAAAGCGGCAGCGGAGTTCGACAGACCGGTGTGATCACAGAAACCTTTGCCAATCTCATCCACTCCTTTTAAGTCACAATTGTATGATCAGGTTGTTCAGCCCCATAGCCGGTATGTATTGGACATCCTTTGCCAAGCCCACGACTATGGCGATACCCGTGGCGGAGGTCGGGTCCTCCGGACGGCAGCGCTTAAGCCAGTCTACCGGATCAAAGGCAGTGCCATTGTCCCTAAACCGGATCATCTCTGACTCTCCATCCACCACAATTCTCATGTCAATGATGCCTTCCCTCCGGCCGGTGAAACCATGCAAAACGGTGTTGCCGCAGACCTCCTCTACAAAGAGTGATGTCCGCCTGGCATCATGCTCGCCCATGCCCTTATTTTCGCAGAACACGAAAGCCCGCCGGGATGCATCCATCACATCATCCATCGTCTTCATTTCCGCTTCAAACATATCTTCCGGCTTTGCCCCGAAATGATCCGAAAGCAGCATCAGACGCTCCACGACTGCGGATTTAGTGCTTCTGTTCAACAGAAGCGGAACGAAGCAGCAGATCAAAGTGAGAATTCCGGCCGCTATAAAGCCACTTTCCATACCGGAAAGACCAAAAGTCCGTCCCAGAACCATACAGCACAGGATTGGTGTGACACACTCACGCAGAAAACTGAGCCAATAAGTCCATCCCATGCGTTTGGTCCCCTGATATGCGCCGCACAGAACAAAGCTTGGCGAAGCAAACAGATATTGGATGCTGATAAAGCGTATGAAACGGGCTGCCTGGGACAGCTCACCTGCCGCGGAGCCACTGAGGAACATGGCGGCCACCGGATGGGCAAACACCATGAGAAACGCGGCAATAACGATAAAGCATTTCACGGCCGTTTTCAGTGACAGGGTCACGGCATCGATCAGTCCGCTTCGATCCTCTTCGCCGTATAGCATGCTGCACAGGGTAGATGTGGTGACAAGCATGCTGACCGCCAGATTGATGATGATGGAAAATGCGGAATTGGCCACGGCAAGTGCCGCTACAGCACCGCTTCCGGCTATGGCCAAAAGGAGCGCATTGAACATAAATATCCTGATCGCCTGACTTCCAAGAGTGATCAGTGATGAAATGCCGCAGAGCAGAACCTCCTTCAGATCATTCAGACGCAAGCCCTTTGGCGTGAATCTGACAATGTGATTCTTTGTGAAAAAATGAGAAAGTAAAACGAGTGCGCCCAAAAAGGTACTCACGGAAGTAGCCGCCGCCATGCCCAGCATGCCGCCATGGAAAAAAAGGACATTTGCAAGATCAAGGATCACATCCCCGGCAAAGGTGACGAGCAAGGCGATCAGGCTCCGCTTTCGGTCGTTGTCCAGCATCATGATGCCGCCAAGCCCCATGCTAAGGCACATGGAAGGCATCGCAAAGACAAAGCCGCGGATATAGTCGATCATCATCCCCTGCACCTGTGCGTCTGCCGTTTCTCCGAGCCTGTATGCGATGGACGGGGCACTTAAAAAAAAGAGTATGGCCGCCGAAATGACAAGGATCGTATCCGCGATCATCACAATACTGAAAACCTGATTGCACCGGTCCGGCCTTGCCTTGCCCATATGGCGCGTACAAATGATGTTGACACCCGGTCCCAGCAGGTTGCACAGCAGATTTGCCAGCATCACAATGGGCGTGATCAGACCATAGGCAGCGACCGCTGCGGTGCCAAGAAACTGTCCCGTTACCACTGCGTCCACGATTTGGCAAAGCATCGCGGAAATCATGGCGACGGCATTGATGACAAAGATGCCTGTGTAGGTGTTTTTAATGAGCTGATTGCCTTTACCCGTACTATCAATATTGTTCAAGAAGATCCTCCTCGTAAATGTTTTGTACCCATCCATCTTTTGCAGCAATAATCCAATCGTCAGAATATCCGCAAAAATTACAGCTCACCTCTAATGATCATTTCCCTCACGATATCGTCGCATTCAAACCTGCCCTCGTTAAAGGCTCGGACAATATTCACCCCATTGCATAATGTGGAAGCCAAAAAGCCATCGCATTTAGACAGCACATACAACGCATAAAAATAATTGATCGTCGTGTCTGTCACCCTGTCGGCATATTCATCCTTGCGATAGATTTCCTTTTCAAGATCGCTGATGGTCTGTCCCTGCACAAAGTCAGCCATCTTATGCCTTTCCTGCGCGACGGTGAACACCTTGCCGGGGAAAGCCGCCCGCAAGTTCTTTAACGCTTCCTCGTCCTCGGTTGCAAGGAAAATGCCGTCATAATGATATTTTTCCATGCGCTGCCAAATGACAGGGAGCATATCCTCCAGGGGAACCGGTGTATAAGGCATGTGCGGCGGAAATCCTGCAAACGTAGTCATGTAGTCCGTTCCCCGAAACAGAACGCCGAGCAAATGCCGGTCTCCTATCACCGCCTCTGCGTACTCCTCCATTTCCCCAAGGAACTTTGGGTTTAAGATATCGTAGCTAATCCTTGCCCTGCTGAATATATAGGTAAAGGTTCTGACGACCGCCATGTAGTTTGCGATATAGATCGTGTTGGTCTCGTCAGAATCCTCCGGCGTGGTCTCGATCCGAAAGTACTTTCTCAGCATTTCATCACTGTACCTCGATGTGCCTGCCCGAAAAACCGTTTTTATGCCAAGCTCGTCAAATAACGCGGCGCATTTCACACCGTATTGCAGCAGCGCCCCGATCCCTTCCGTCTTCTTGACACAGATCTCGGCATATTTGATCTGTTCAAGCGGAAGATCACCGCAGAGCCATTGGAGCAGAAAGACCTCCTGAAACAGAAAAATGGAAATAAGCGCCCCATGCTCCGAAAACAGGTCAATCGGCACCTTGCCCTCGTACACGCGCATATCGCTTCTGCCATCCGATGGTTCTGTTCCCAAATGAAGCCTGTCATGCCCTGAGAGAAACCAGCCCGCCCGTTCATCCATGAAGAATACTTCTTTGTCCGTCAGTCGCAGCAGCAGGTCTGCCAAAACAACGGTATATTCATTCGCTTTTTCAAAAATGATATTCTCATATCTGCTCAGTATGTCAAAGCGAAGACATGACGCGTCATTTTCATCATACAGATAGTATGGCGGCATCAGGATTTCACCGGCAAACATCGTCCTTTTCTCATGTTCGCCGCCGACCATCATGAAGTCGTTATTGTTTTCATAAACAAGGTCATAGTTTTCTGCCGCTCCGGTGACATGAAACCTCGTTTCTCCATTCAGGACAGCCCGCAAGGCCTTGTGAAACACCTCCCTCGAATGCTTCAATGTCCTGTAATTGTTTGATTCATCCCATTGCTCAATCCGCAACATATCCTTTGCCTCCTTGGATATTGCAGGCGCATTGCCTGGCAGTTCCAAACCAAAATTATTCAATGGTCAGGATGTCTGAAAATCCTGTGACCTCAAAGATTTCCTTCACTTCCTCCGTCGCGTTTCGGATCACCATGCTTCCCTGTTTGTTCATTGTCTTCTGGGCAGAGAGCAGCACCCTAATGCCGCCAGAGGAAATTTTCATGTCTTTGTTCCATCGGACAGTGTATGCCTGTTCGGTTATCTTGAATTCTTAATCGTATTGGCCGCTGCGAAAATGAGCACGCTGATCAAAAGGCTGATCACACTGCTGGCTATATTGCCTGCCCCGTTTCCAAAGCTCCCAACCAGATGGATCACCCCGAACACCAGCCCAATGATCGCAAAAATCCAGGCCGGCATGATCTTTTCGCTGTCCTTTGCACCTCTCAAGGAAAATATCCCTTCAATGATGGCGATGATCCCGGATACGACCGCCATGATCCCACCGACAAGGGATATTCCCGCAACCATGGCGTTGTCCTCTACATTCATGTCCATGCTTGTCGCCACCATACCTCCGGTCACGAATACAAGGATTCCCATCACGAATCCGATTATCCCGAAAAGGATGCTTATAATCCCCGAAACCTTCAATATCTTTCTGCTTGTTTCTAAACTCATATTGATTCCTCCTCGCAAATTAAATTCTGTAACTTTGCTATCTCCTTGGCTCTTTTCTTTGATAATACTCAAATCATTATCCAACAATCCTTTCGCAGTGTCAACGCGGCCCTGTGGGTATATATGCAGTATAAAACGCCTCAAGTCCGCACAATCGGAATGGTTCCCGCCCCATCACCTCATAGTCAATTCCAGTCTGTGATAATTCCTCAAGAAGCGCATCGAAGAATGCCGCGGAAGAGAAATTCTGCATAATCGACAGGAAAAAGCTCTGATTGATGCAGGCAACCTCGCTGGCAATATCTGTCACCCCCGGCTCCGCCAGCACATACAGTTCCTCGATATATGGATCCAGCGGGTCAAACGACCTGCTGTTTACATAGGATACGGAAATGCTTCATCGCGGACTGCCCGCCATCTTTGCCAGGGTGCTTGTTTTCATCTCCAGAGGCATGTGTCGCGCACGGTCATAGGGAGCGGATTGCCAACGGGAATCAGGTCATTTCCTTCCGGGACAGCCCTGACATAGAAATAGGGGAACCGATCCCGCAGCTGTTCCACCACATCCCGCAGGATATCTCCGTCCACCGGCTTTGTGAGCTTCAGCATCACGCCCATCGTGTTCGGATGCTCCGGCGTGGACAAAAACAGGTTTGGTTCATAAAACTCGGACATATTGCATCACCTCCATCTTTACACAGGATATTCATCAAATTCATGATAGCCCAGATCCCTAAACTCCGTCTCCGGGATCAGTGCCGAAAACTCCTCATATATCCGTTTTGTCAACACATCGCTTTCATAGGATTGAACAAATTTCATACGGATGATCCCGTTAAACTCACAGGCTATTATCCACAAAGGGTATGAGTAAGAGCCTGCACACGCGGAAACGGAAGATACGATCCGGTCAACATCCTCGCCGAACGCAATCTTTCCGGGGTAGGAAATACCGTAGGTATAGTTTTGTGCGTCTGAGAGCCTTCCGTTTTTCACGACCATTGGTGATAATACGCTCACAGGCACATCATTTGCGACAATCTGATCAAGCGTTCCCTTTAGTGTTGCTATATTTACATACAGATTTTCAGGCTGAATCTGCAGATCCATCGCACCGCGCAAAAGCATCGTCCTTTCCTTGACATCATGCCGATCC
>JAFUYB010000050.1 GCA_017470735.1 Lachnospiraceae bacterium
TTTTTGCGCGAAAAAACTTGACATGGGGGGGTGAAGTTGTAATATGCTTCTCGAACGAAGGGTACCTCACATGTTACTTGTTTAGAGTCGAAAGGAGGATTTAGAAACAATGAAAAAGACAATTGCAAAGATTATGGCAGCGGCTATGATTCTGTCCGCTGTACCGGCTGTTGCAGTACCGACACTGACGGCTGATGCGGCAAAAAGCACGGCTGTATCAATCTCAACATCGAAGGATCTCAGTGGAGATGTTGATTCTGATGGAGATACGGGCGCTGATATCGATGGTTATAGCAGTAATGACAAAGGAGTGGCTGTAACATATCGTAATTGGTATTCGTCCAAAACATCTGAGAATGATTACGATGTCGTCTTCCAATTTGGTAGTAATGACGCTGGTGTTGACATAAGCGGCACGAAAAAATATCTTGAGGATGTAGTCGAAGCAAGTATCGTTGATGGTGATGTGTATTTGAGTTTGGATACATCTGAAAGCGGTTATGGTAAAGTGCTGGCGGCGGCAGTAAAGGATGCAAAGAATTATGTCACAATATACGCTGATTTCCAGTATGTTGAGGGCAGGTCGATCAATGGCACAGCGATGGAAGAAAATAAGACAACACCTGTAACACTGGGCGAGTTCCGTATTGGTGGTGATGTGGACACTACTGCAAACAAGATTATCAAGACTGGAATCCGTGCGAGCGGAGATGACAATAGCGGTGGTCAGCTTCGTGATGGCGATGTATGGGCACAGATTACTGACGATACAAATCTCTGCGTAGAATTGCTGAAGACTGACAAAGACGGAGTTCTTGATGACAATGATGATCTGCGAGGTGCTACACTTGATGTTACAACTGTAGACATTGGCGGCGTTACCTACAAGGTAACAAAGCTTGGCTCGCAGGTATTCAAGAAGGCACACATGAAGAAGTTCTATGCTGAGAATGCAAAGAAGATCGGTAAGGGTGCTCTTCGTAAGGCTAAGCAGGTTAAGAAGGTTGATATCGAGGACGGTCAGAAGGTTCGCAAGATCCATGAGAAGGCATTCTATGACTGCAAGAACCTGAACACGATCATCATCGACGGCCGCAAGCTGAGCACTATCGGCAAGAATGCTTTCCATGGCGTAAAGAAGAACTGCACGGTCAAGATCAAGGCTAAGAAGTCCAAGTACGAGTCTGACAAGAAGATGATCTTGAAGAACGGTGGCAACAAGAACCTGAAGTTCGTTCGTAAGTAATTTCGGGTGAAGAAGACACCGAAAGACAAATTCGACGAATAAACACAAACGATCAGAGGATTATGTCTTCGTTCAAATGCGTAAACCTTTTTTCGAAAAGAGGGCGGTCCGCCGCCCTCTTAATTTAGAAAACAGCATCGGAAGCGGGAAATCTTTTTGCATGATGATCCGTAGGAGAGCTGCGTGAGATGGGACGCCCGCATCCGGTTTCCGATAATTTTATACAGTCGACTAGAGGGAGTATGTCTTTCGCTCAAATTACAAAAACCTCTTTTCGAAATAAAAGAGCCCGGTTCGCGCCGGGTTCTTTGGCGCATAGAAATAATCATATTTTACTGTTTCTATACCCGATCTGGGCTTGACAAAAAATCATTCAACATGGTATAGTTCCTATGTCGAAAGACAACAAGGTTGATAAGCTGCACAATGTAGTAGCAACGAAAAACCCCAGGAGCGCTATCTCCCGGGGTTTTTCTTTTTGCGGCTGTTATTCCTTACTGTTTCTGTTGTCCAGCCACTTGCAGACATAATGTGATACTATGCCGGCAACAACAGAAATTACAAGGTTAATAAGTTCGCTACACAATGATTTCTGCTGAATTTGTGCTGAATTGTAAAAATTCTGCTTGACAGAGCGGCATTTGCCGTGATATATTTATACAGCTACGAAATCCGGCGGCTGAAAAAGCCTTTTTTTGTTGTGAAAATGAAATGGGTTTGGCCGCTTATCATTGACGAAAGAAACGGGAGGTGGAAGTCGTGCGTACAAAGATTACACTGGCATGCACGGAATGCAAACAGCGGAATTACAATTTGACCAAGGAGAAGCGTTTGCATCCGGACCGGATGGAGACCAAAAAGTACTGCCGCTTCTGTAGGAAGCATACCCTTCACAAAGAGACAAAATAGGAGGTGCCCGCATGGCAGACGCAAAGAACAAACGATCCGTTGCCACATGGTGGGACGGCGTCAAGACTGAGTTCGGCAAGATCGTATGGCCGACCCAGCAGACGATTTACCGGCAGACGGTTGCCACGACAGTTGTTTCTATTATAGTGGCGTTCATTATCGTGTTTGTGGATATGCTGATCCAGTACGGCGTGGATTTCCTGGTCGATCTGTAAAAGGAGGATACGCTTATGGAAGAAGCACATTGGTATGTGGCACATACCTATTCGGGGTATGAGAACAAGGTCAAGGCGAATATCGACAAGACGGTGGAGAACCGTCATTTAGAGGATCAGATTTTGGAAGTCCGGGTGCCGATGCACGATGTCTATGAGACGAAAGAGACCAGAGGCATGACCAAGCGTGAGCTGAAGTCGAAAAAGATGTTTCCGGGCTATGTGCTGATCCACATGATCATGAACGACGACACATGGTATGTGGTGCGCAATACGCGCGGCGTGACCGGGTTCGTCGGGCCGGGAAGCAAGCCCGTGCCGCTGACCGAAGCAGAGATGCGTCCGCTCGGCATCGAGACGGAAGCAGTGATCGAGATTGATTTCGAGGTCGGCGATACGGTGTCCATCGTTGCCGGTGCGTGGAAGGATACGATCGGCGTGATCCAGGCGATGAACGAAGCCAAGCAGACCGTGACGATCAATGTGGAATTATTTGGACGGGAGACCCCGGTAGAGATCAGCTTTGCCGAGGTTCAGAAATATTAGTACAAGGAGGACGAAACAGTGGCAAAGAAGATCGAAGGCTACATCAAGCTGCAGATTCCGGCAGGCAAGGCAACGCCCGCACCGCCGGTAGGACCCGCGCTTGGACAGCATGGTGTGAACATCGTAGAATTTACAAAGCAGTTCAACGCAAGGACGGCAGAGATGGGTGATACCGTCATCCCGACCGTTATCACCGTATTCGCGGACAGGAGCTTTACATTTATCACCAAGACCCCGCCTGCGGCAGTCCTGATCAAAAAAGCCTGCAAGATCCAGTCCGGCTCCGGCGAGCCCAACCGCAACAAGGTCGCTAAAATTACCCGCGCCCAGCTGCAGGAGATCGCCGAGACCAAGATGAAGGATCTGAACGCGGCATCCATGGACGCAGCCATCTCCATGATCGCCGGCACGGCACGTTCTATGGGAGTTGAGGTAGTAGATTAATTTCCTGCTTGAGGAATAGCATAACACGAAGGGGATTATGCATCATGGCGAACCGTTATTCACGCCGGCACTTAACGAATTTCGCGTCTGCGAAATGAGTTTAGTACCGTTGCGTGAATGCCCGGAACGCAAGTGGTTCGACAGGATGCATATTCCCCTGAGTGTGAGAGGATAATAAAAGCATGTGGGAGACTAACCATCGCTAACACCACAAGGAGGTCAACATGAAAAGAGGAAAGAAGTACAAAGAGCTTGCAAAAGCCTACGACAAAACGACCCAGTTCGATGTCAAAGAGGCAATCACGCAGGCAAAGAAAAACGCAACAGCAAAATTCGATGAGACCATCGAAGTGCACATCCGTACCGGCTGTGACGGCCGTCACGCAGAGCAGCAGATCCGTGGCGCGGTTGTACTGCCGCACGGGACAGGCAAGACCGTCCGCGTGCTCGTATTCGCAAAGGGCACAAAGGTTGACGAGGCAGAGGCGGCAGGCGCTGATTTCGTCGGCGGCGAGGAGCTGATTCCGAAGATCCAGAACGACGGATGGCTTGACTTTGATGTCGTAGTAGCGACTCCGGATATGATGGGTGTCGTCGGACGCCTCGGCCGTGTACTCGGACCGAAGGGTTTGATGCCCAACCCGAAGGCAGGCACGGTCACGATGGATGTGACCAAGGCGATCGAAGAGATCAAAGCCGGAAAGATCGAGTACCGTCTCGACAAGGCCAATATCGTCCATGTGCCGATTGGAAAAGCTTCTTTCAGCGAGGAAGATCTTGTGGACAACTTCAAGGCACTGCTTGAAGCGATCACCAAGGCGAGACCGTCGAGCGTAAAAGGCCAGTATCTCCGTTCCATCACCGTCGCGCCGACGATGGGACCGGGCGTGCGCGTCAATGTGGCCCGTGCGCAGGGGATCGAAACCGCTTGACAATCCGTTAAAAAATAGATATTATACATTAGCAATTCGCATATCTCCGAAGACAACCGGTGCCGGAAAGTCGGAATATTCCGATGGCACAACGGGACACCACCCTACCGGTCGAGGACGAATGCCATGCGATGCAGCTGTTTTCGGCTGTATTGCGCCACATGGAATTCACACCCTCGCTGTCTGACGGACGGCGGGGGTTTTCTTTTGAAAGATTCCCGTGAAGCAGGATGACGCGCAGGGCGGATCATTTGGAAGATATGCAAAAAATAAAACAAGGAGGTAAAGTTGTGGCAAAGGTTGAGTTGAAACAGCCGATCATCCAGGAAATCTCTGACAATGTCAAAGATGCTGCATCTGTCGTCATTGTGGATTACCGCGGACTGACGGTTATTGAAGACACACAGCTCCGTAGGGACATGCGGGAAGCCAATGTCGTATACAAAGTGTACAAGAACACGATGATGAACTTCGCGTTCAAAGACACTGAGTTCGAGCCGCTTACCGAAGTGCTTGCGGGACCGAGCGCGATCGCCATTTCCAAAGATGACGCGACCGCACCGGCACGGATCATCGCAAAGTTCGCGAAGACCGCGCCTGCATTGGAGATCAAGGCAGGTGTCGTAGAGGGGACTTACTACGATGCAGAGGGCATGAAAGCAATCGCGGCAGTTCCGTCAAGAGAAGAGCTGCTGTCCAAGCTGCTTGGAAGCCTGCAGTCGCCGATCACGAATCTCGCCCGTGTTCTGAATCAGATCGCGGAGCAGGGCGGCGGCGAAGCAGCCGCAGAAGCAGCACCGGCCGCAGAAGAGAGCGAAGCTCCTGCTGAGGAAGCGCCGGCAGAAGAAGCAACAGAAACAAAAGCAGAGGAGGAATAAACCAATGGCAAAGCTTACAACAGAAGAATTTATCGAAGCAATCAAAGAGCTTTCCGTACTGGAGCTCAACGACCTGGTAAAAGCATGTGAAGAAGAGTTCGGCGTATCCGCGGCAGCAGGTGTTGTCGTAGCGGCAGCAGGCGGCGACGCAGCAGGCGGCGCAGAGGAAAAGGACGAGTTCGATGTCGAGCTGACAGAAGTAGGCCCGAACAAGGTCAAGGTCATCAAGGTAGTCCGCGAGGCAACCGGCCTGGGTCTGAAGGATGCAAAGGAAATGGTCGATTCCGCGCCGAAGGTGATCAAAGAAGCGGCAGACAAGGCAAGCGCAAACGAGCTGAAGGAAAAGCTCGAAGCAGAGGGCGCAAAGGTTACATTGAAGTAATCTGCTGCTTATCATACAGACAAGAGAGGTTCCGCGCTGGCGGAATCTCTTTTTCTCTGTTGGCCGGATGACTCTGGCTGCCGATGGATTTTCAAAAATTTGATAAAAAATAATTGTTGACAACGCACCGTAATTTGTGATACTATGTACGGTGCGTTTTTAGACAAAACGACCAATCCGAAGTATCATTTATTTACAAAACAAGGGAGAGCCCTATGGAAAAGAACAGAATACGACCGGTGAAATCCGGAAAAGGAATCCGTATGAGCTTTTCACGGCGCAAAGAAGTGCTGGAAATGCCCAACTTTATTGAGGTACAGAAGGATTCCTACAACTGGTTTCTTGCGGATGGCCTGAAGGAAGCGTTTGCTGACATCTCGCCGATCACGGATTACAGCGGACATCTGAGCCTGGAATTCGTGGATTTCAAACTGTGCAGGGACGATGTCAAGTATTCCATTACCGAATGCAAGGAGCGGGATACGACATATGCGGCGCCCTTGAAGGTACGGGTGCGCCTGTACAATAAAGAGACCGACGAGATCAACGAGCATGAGATTTTCATGGGTGACCTGCCGCTGATGACGGATACGGGTACCTTTGTGATCAATGGCGCAGAGCGTGTCATCGTAAGCCAGCTTGTGCGTTCGCCGGGCATCTATTACAGCATCGATCATGACAAGGTTGGAAAGCAGCTCTTTTCGTGTACCGTGATTCCGAACCGCGGCGCATGGCTCGAGTATGAGACAGATTCCAATGATGTCTTTTTTGTGCGTGTGGACCGGACGAGAAAGGTGCCGATCACGGTATTGGTGCGCGCGCTTGGCGTTGGCACGAACCAGGAGATCATCGATCTGTTTGGTGAGGAGCCCAAGATCATGGCATCCCTTGCCAAGGATCCGACGCTGTCCGAGACAGACAACCGCGGCAGCTATGAAAAGGGTCTGCTGGAGCTGTACAAAAAGATCCGTCCGGGCGAGCCCCTGACTGTTGAGAGCGCGGAGAGTCTGATCACGGCCATGTTCTTTGACCCGCGCCGCTATGATCTGGCAAAGGTAGGCCGTTATAAATTCAATAAGAAGCTGTTGTTAAAGAACCGCATCACGGGATTTGTGATCGCTGAGGATGTCGTGGACACCTCGACAGGCGAAATTTTAGCGGAAGCGGGCACACGGGCGACCAGGGAGCTTGCGGATCAGATCCAGAATGCAGGCGTGCCCTATGTGATGCTGCAGACCGAGACGCGCAATGTCAAGGTACTGTCCAATATGATGGTGGACATCACGGCGCATTACGACTGCGATCCGGAGGAGCTGGGGATCCACGAGCTGGTGTACTATCCGACGCTGATGCAGATTCTGGAAGAGAATACGACAAAGGAAGATATCGAGGACGCGATCCGCAGGGACATGGGAGATCTCGTGCCGAAGCATATCACGCGTGACGATATCTTTGCGTCGATCAATTACCATATGCACATCGAGTGGGGCGTTGGCCACGATGACGACATCGACCACTTGGGCAACCGCCGTATCCGCGCGGTCGGCGAGCTGCTGCAGAACCAATACCGCATCGGACTTTCCCGTTTGGAGAGAGTCGTGCGTGAGCGTATGACGACACAAGACCTTGAGGGACTTTCTCCCCAGTCTCTGATCAATATCAAGCCGGTGACGGCGGCAGTCAAGGAGTTCTTCGGATCCTCCCAGCTGTCACAGTTCATGGATCAGAACAATCCGCTGGGCGAGCTGACGCACAAGCGCCGTCTGTCCGCTTTGGGACCGGGCGGTCTGTCCCGTGACCGTGCAGGATTTGAGGTCCGCGATGTCCACTATTCGCATTATGGACGGATGTGCCCGATTGAGACGCCGGAAGGTCCGAACATCGGACTGATCAACTCACTGGCAAGCTACGCGCGGATCAATGAATACGGATTTATTGAGGCGCCGTACCGCAAGATCGACCGGACCGATCCGGACAATCCAATCGTGACCAATGAAGTCGTTTACATGACGGCAGATGAAGAAGATAATTTCCATGTGGCGCAGGCGAATGAGCGCCTTGACGCGGAAGGACATTTTGTCCGCCGTTCCGTGTCCGGCCGCTTCCGCGATGAGACGCAGGAGTATGACCGCAGGATGTTTGAGTTTATGGATGTGTCGCCGAAGATGGTATTCTCTGTGGCGACGGCATTGATCCCGTTCCTGCAGAATGACGACGCGAACCGCGCGCTGATGGGTTCCAACATGCAGCGTCAGGCGGTGCCGCTGCTGAAGACAGAGGCGCCTGTTGTCGGGACAAGCATGGAGAGCAAGACGGCGGAGGATGCAGGTGTCTGCGTGATCGCAAAGAGCAGCGGTACCGTGGAGCGCGCGGAGGCAGACCGTATCGTGATCAAGACGGATGGCGGGATGCGTGAGGAATACACGCTCGCGAAGTTTACCCGCTCCAACCAGTCCAACTGCTACAACCAGCGTCCGATCGTCAACAAGGGCGACCGCGTTGAGGCGGGAGAGATTATCGCTGACGGACCTTCGACGGATCATGGCGAGCTGGCTCTCGGCAAGAATCCGCTGATCGGATTCATGACCTGGGAAGGTTACAACTACGAGGACGCGGTACTGCTTTCGGAGCGTCTGGTACAGGATGATGTTTACACTTCTGTACACATTGAAGAATACGAATTAGAAGCGCGTGACACCAAGCTCGGACCGGAAGAGATTACCCGCGATGTGCCCGGTGTCGGTGATGAAGCGCTTAAGGATTTGGATGAGAACGGTGTTGTCCGGATCGGCGCGGAGGTCCGTGCCGGAGACATTCTGGTCGGAAAGGTGACGCCGAAGGGTGAGACAGAGCTGACGCCGGAAGAGCGCCTGCTGCGTGCGATCTTCGGTGAGAAAGCGCGGGAGGTCCGTGATACATCGCTGAAGGTTCCTCACGGCGAATACGGTATCGTCGTGGATGCCAAGACATTCTCGAGGGACAATGGCGATGAGCTTTCGCCCGGTGTCAACAAGACAGTCCGGATCTACATTGCGCAGAAGAGAAAGATTTCGGTTGGCGACAAGATGGCAGGCCGCCACGGAAACAAGGGCGTTGTTTCCCGCGTGCTGCCGGTCGAGGATATGCCGTTTTTGCCGAACGGACGGCCGCTTGATATCGTGCTGAACCCGCTTGGCGTGCCGAGCCGAATGAATATCGGGCAGGTGCTGGAGATCCATCTGTCGCTGGCGGCAAAGGCGCTGGGCTTTAACATTGAGACGCCGGTGTTTGACGGCGCCCGCGAGATTGATATCCAGGATACGCTCGAAATGGCAAATGATTATGTCAATACCGAGTGGGAAGAATTCGAGCAGAAATACAAAGATACCGTAAATGAAGATGTGATGAAGTATCTGTATGACCACCGCGACCACCGCGAGCTGTGGAAGGGCGTGCCGATCTCACGCGATGGCAAGGTGACATTGCGCGACGGGCGTACAGGCGAGGAATTTGCGGCGCCGGTTACGATCGGACACATGCACTATCTGAAGCTGCATCACCTCGTAGACGACAAGATCCACGCGCGTTCGACCGGTCCGTATTCCCTCGTAACGCAGCAGCCGTTGGGCGGAAAAGCCCAGTTCGGCGGACAGCGTTTCGGAGAGATGGAGGTGTGGGCGCTTGAGGCTTACGGCGCTGCATACACCTTGCAGGAGATTTTGACGATGAAGTCCGATGATGTGGTCGGCCGTGTCAAGACCTACGAAGCGATCATCAAGGGTGAGAACATCCCTGAGCCGGGTATCCCGGAATCGTTCAAGGTACTGCTTAAAGAGCTCCAGTCGCTCGGTCTCGATGTCAAGGTGCTTGACGACAGCAAGAACGAAGTGACGCTGATGGAGACGAGCGAATACGGCAACACCAACATCGAGTCGATCATTGGCAGTGACAAGGATTTCGCGTTTGAGAGCAATGAGTCCTTTGAGAAGCATGGCTTTACAAGGCAGGAATTTGATTCTGATTCCGAAGAGCTGGTAGACATCGATGAGAGTACGGTGGAGACGGATATCGAAGACGAAGCGGCAGGCGTGGAAGATGCGTCCGAGCTTGCGGCGGAGCTTTCGGAGATGCTTGGCGGCCTTGATGACGATTTGGATGTTGAGTGACCATAAAGAGGAGGAAGCATAATGCCTGATTTCAAAAGAGAAGCGACCAATCAGCCGATTGCATTTGATGCGATTCAGATCGGGCTTGCCTCTCCGGAAAAGATCCGTGAGTGGTCCAGAGGTGAGGTGAAAAAGCCGGAGACGATCAATTATCGTACCTTAAAGCCGGAAAAGGATGGTCTGTTCTGCGAAAAGATTTTCGGACCGACCAAGGACTGGGAATGCCATTGCGGTAAATACAAAAAGATCCGCTACAAGGGCGTGGTTTGCGACCGGTGCGGCGTGGAAGTGACCAAGGCTTCCGTCCGCCGTGAGCGGATGGGACACATTGAGCTGGCGGCGCCGGTATCCCACATCTGGTACTTTAAGGGGATTCCGTCCCGCATGGGTCTGATCCTTGACCTGTCGCCGCGGACGCTGGAGCGGGTGCTTTACTTTGCGTCCTATATCGTGCTGGATCCGAAGGACACGCCGCTGACCTTCAAGCAGATACTGACAGAGCTGGAATACCAGGATGCCCGTGAGCAGTACGGCGATTCGTTCCGTGTCGGAATGGGCGCGGAGTCCATTGCGGAGCTGCTTGCGAATATTGATCTGGACAAGGAATATGAGACGCTCTCTTCCGAGCTTGAAAATGCGTCGGGACAGAAGCGTGCCCGTATCATCAAGCGGCTGGAGGTCGTAGAAGCTTTCCGCGAGTCCGGCAACAAGCCGGAGTGGATGATCATGAATGTGATCCCGGTCATCCCGCCGGATCTGCGGCCGATGGTACAGCTTGACGGCGGACGATTTGCGACATCGGATCTGAACGATCTGTACCGCCGCATCATCAACCGCAACAACCGTCTGCGCCGTCTGCTGGATTTAGGCGCGCCGGAGATCATTGTGCGCAATGAGAAGCGGATGCTGCAGGAGGCAGTGGACGCGCTGATCGACAACGGACGCCGCGGGCGTGCCGTGACCGGACCCGGCAACCGGGCGCTGAAATCGCTGTCCGACATGCTTAAAGGTAAATCCGGGCGTTTCCGTCAGAATCTTCTGGGCAAGCGCGTGGACTATTCGGGACGGTCGGTTATCGTCGTCGGACCGGAATTAAAAATTTACCAGTGCGGTCTGCCAAAGGAAATGGCGATCGAGCTGTTCAAGCCGTTCGTGATGAAGGAACTTGTGTCCAATGGCACGGCGCACAACATCAAGAGCGCGAAAAAGATGGTGGAAAAACAGCAGGATGAGGTGTGGGATGTTTTAGAGGATGTGATCAAGGAGCATCCGGTGATGCTCAACCGCGCACCGACATTGCACCGTCTCGGTATCCAGGCATTTGAGCCGATCCTGGTTGAGGGCAAAGCGATCAAGCTTCATCCGCTTGTATGTACCGCTTACAATGCGGACTTTGACGGTGACCAGATGGCTGCCCATCTTCCACTGACCGCGGAAGCGCAGGCGGAGTGCCGGTTCATGCTGCTGTCGCCGAACAATTTGTTAAAGCCGTCGGATGGCGGAGTGGTTGCCGTTCCGTCACAGGATATGGTACTGGGGATCTATTACATGACCCAGCAGCGTGACGGCGTCAAGGGTGAAGGACGGTATTATAAGAATATCAATGAGGCGATCCTTGCCTATGAAAATGGGGATCTGGCTTTCCACGCCAAGATCAAGGTGCGTGTGACCAAGACAGACGCGGAAGGCAATACGAAATCCGCAATGATCGAATCGACGCTTGGACGGTTCTTATTCAACGAAGTGATCCCGCAGGATCTCGGTTATGTAGACCGCACACAGCCGGAGCATGAGCTGGATCTGGAGGTGGACTTCCTCGTCAAGAAGCGTGACTTAAAGGGTATCCTGGAAAAGATCATCAATACCCACGGAGCGACGAAGACGGCAGAGGTGCTCGATGAGATCAAGGCGATGGGATATAAATATTCGACCCTTGCCGCAATGACCGTGTCGATTTCCGATATGACCGTACCGGAGCAGAAGGAGCAGCTGATCGAAGAAGCGGAAAATACCGTTGAAAAGATTAAGGTACACTACCAGCGCGGATACATTACCGAGGAAGAGCGTTACAAGCAGACGATCGACACCTGGAACAAGATGGATGACGAGCTGACCAAGGATCTGCTGGACGGCCTTGACCAGTACAACAATATCTTCATGATGGCGGATTCCGGAGCCCGTGGTTCCAATTCGCAGATCAAGCAGCTTGCCGGCATGCGCGGGCTGATGGCGGATACGACGGGACGGACGATCGAGCTGCCGATCAAATCCAACTTCCGTGAAGGGCTGGATGTATTGGAGTATTTCATGTCAGCGCATGGCGCCCGCAAGGGTCTGTCGGATACGGCGCTTCGTACCGCCGATTCCGGTTATCTGACGAGGCGTTTGGTCGATGTATCGCAGGAGCTGATCATCCGTGAGCGCGACTGCTGTCAGGGTACAGACCGTGAGCTTCCGGGCATGTATGTTTCGACATTCATGTACGGCAAAGAGACGGTTGAGGAATTGTATGACCGTATCGTGGGAAGATTTACCTGCGAGAACATTTTGGACAAGGACGGCAATCTGATCGTCAAGGCGAACCATATGATCACGCCGATGCGCGCGGAAAAGATCCTGCGCTACGGAGTGGACGCGGATGGCAAGCCGATTGATAAAGTAAAGATCCGGAATGTCTTAAACTGCCGCTGCAAGTCGGGCGTCTGCGCGAAGTGCTACGGCGCGAACATGGCGACGGGGCAGGCAGTACAGGTCGGTGAGACGATCGGTATCATCGCGGCGCAGTCGATCGGTGAGCCGGGTACACAGCTGACGATGCGTACTTTCCATACCGGCGGTGTGGCAGGTTCCGATATTACCCAGGGTCTTCCCCGTGTCGAGGAACTGTTTGAGGCGCGTAAGCCGAAGGGTCTGGCGATCATTACGGAGATTGCGGGCCGTGCTGAGATCCGCGCGGCAAAGAAGCGCGAGATCGTCGTGACAAATAATGAGACCGGTGATGTCAAGACCTACCTGATCCCGTATGGATCACACATCAAGGTAAAGGACGGCGATATCCTTGAGGCGGGCGACGAGCTGACCGAAGGTTCTGTCAATCCGCATGATATCATCAAGATCAAGGGCATCCGCGCGGTGCAGGATTACATTTTGCGTGAAGTACAGCGCGTGTACCGTCTGCAGGGCGTGGACATCAACGACAAGCATATTGAGATCATCGTCCGTCAGATGATGAAAAAGGTGCGTATCGACAATGCGGGAGATTCCGATTTCCTGCCGGGCTCGCAGGTGGACTTCCTCGATTACGAGGAGACTAACGAGCGGCTTCTGTCAGAGGGCAAGCAGCCGGCGGAGGGTGAGCGTATCCTGCTCGGTATCACCAAAGCATCGCTTGCGACGAATTCGTTCCTGTCGGCAGCGTCGTTCCAGGAGACGACCAAGGTGCTGACCGATGCGGCGATCAAGGGCAAGGTCGATCCGCTGATCGGACTGAAGGAGAATGTTATCATTGGAAAGCTGATCCCGGCAGGTACCGGCATGAAGCGTTACAGTGACATCAAGCTCAACACCGATTACAACGACCGCATCCGCCGCCAGCTTGAGCAGCAGAAGATGTTGAATGAAGAGCTTGGCGTGGAAACAACGGAAGAAGCCCTGGTGGATGTAGACTAGATTAAAAATTTTTGTTGACAATCCGATTTTACGCGAGTATAATGACCTAGCGTGCGCGAAAAAGCGTGCGCTGGGTTTTTTATACCCGAAATAACACATTATACGATAGAAAGTGAGGTGAAAACATGCCGACATTCAACCAGTTAGTCCGCAAGGGGCGCAAGACTTCCCAGAAGAAGTCCAACTCTCCGGCACTGCAGAGGGGGTTCAACTCCTTAAAGAAGCGTCCGACTGACGCATCATCCCCGCAGAAGCGTGGTGTATGCACCGCAGTCAAGACGGCGACGCCGAAGAAGCCGAATTCCGCCCTGCGCAAGATCGCCAGAGTGCGTCTTTCCAACGGAATCGAAGTGACGAGCTACATTCCGGGTGAGGGACACAATCTGCAGGAGCATAGCGTGGTACTTGTCCGCGGCGGCAGGGTCAAGGATCTTCCGGGTACCCGTTACCATGTGATCCGCGGCACCCTTGATACCGCAGGCGTTGCAGACCGCAAGCAGGCGCGCTCCAAGTATGGCGCGAAGCGTCCGAAGAAGTAATTTATTTTATTAAAAAATGGTTAGAGTGTTTGCAATTTCACCAGAAACACTATGGCCACTACGCATTGTATTGTATCAATGCGATTACCAATGATCTAACTACATAGTTAAGGAGGGAAGGAACGTGCCACGTAAAGGACATATCCAAAAGAGGGATGTGCTGGCGGATCCGATCTACAACAGCAAGGTCGTGACCAAGCTGATCAACAACATCATGCTTGACGGCAAGAAGGGTGTTGCGCAGAAGATCGTTTACGGCGCATTCGCAAAAGTGGAAGAGAAGTCAGGCAAGCCTGCGCTCGATGTGTTCGAGGAGGCGATGAACAATGTGATGCCTGTTCTCGAAGTAAAGGCGCGGCGTATCGGCGGTGCTACTTATCAGGTGCCGATCGAAGTACGCCCGGCAAGGCGTCAGGCGTTGGGGCTTCGCTGGCTCACCAATTTCTCACGCAACCGCAGTGAGAAGACAATGGTAGACCGTCTGGCAGCCGAAATCCTCGATGCATCCAACAACACCGGCGCTGCGGTAAAGCGTAAGGAAGAGATGCACCGTATGGCAGAGGCGAACAGGGCGTTTGCACATTATAGGTTTTGAGCGTAAACCTTGAGGAAGATAAAATCATGCACTTGTGCAAAAGATTTTATCTGACGAATGTTCGGACATGAACAACGCAGGCGATAGCCGAAGTTGTGAATGGACGCAAATGCGCAAGTTGCATAGCAACGGAGCATTTGGATTTACGCAGCAATTGGAAATATAGGAGGAAATAATGGCTCAGAGAGAGTACCCCCTGGAGAGAACCAGGAACATCGGTATTATGGCTCATATCGACGCCGGAAAGACGACTCTGACCGAGCGTATTCTCTATTATACCGGTGTGAATTACAAGATCGGTGAGACCCACGAAGGTACTGCGACCATGGACTGGATGGATCAGGAGCAGGAAAGGGGTATCACGATCACTTCAGCTGCAACGACCTGTCATTGGACGCTGCAGGAGAACAACAAGCCGAAGCCGGGGGCATTGGAGCATCGTATCAATATTATCGACACACCGGGGCACGTCGACTTTACGGTCGAGGTAGAACGAAGCCTGCGTGTATTGGACGGTGCGGTCGGTGTCTTTGATGCCAAAGGCGGTGTGGAGCCGCAGTCAGAGAATGTCTGGCGGCAGGCTGACACATACAATGTACCGAGAATGGCGTTCGTCAACAAGATGGACATCCTCGGTGCGGATTTTTACAATACGGTCGATGAGATCGGCACGAAGCTCGGCAAGAATGCCGTTGTGATCCAGTTGCCGATCGGCAAAGAGGATCATTTTGAAGGCATCATCGACCTGTTTGAAATGAAAGCTTATATCTACAACGATGCCAAGGGTGAAGACATTTCCATCGTAGACATTCCTGACGATATGAAGGATGACGCGGAAATGTACCACTCCGAGCTGGTTGAAAAGATCTGCGACTTTGATGACGACCTGATGGAGAAATACCTTGAAGGTGAAGAGCCGACCATCGATGAGCTGAAGGCGGCGCTTCGCAAGGCGACGATCGCCAATGAAGGCGTGCCGGTATGCTGCGGCAGCGCCCATCAGAACAAAGGCGTACAGAAGATGCTGGACGCAGTCATCGAATTCATGCCGGCACCGACTGATATCCCGGATATCGCAGGTGTTGACATGCAGGGCAACGACATCACGAGAAAGTCTTCGGATGACGAGCCGTTCGCTGCGCTGGCGTTCAAGATCATGACCGATCCGTTCGTCGGAAAGCTCGCGTTCTTCCGCGTATATTCCGGTACCTGCAAGTCCGGTTCTTATGTGCTGAATGCGACCAAAGACAAAAAAGAGCGTGTCGGACGGATCCTGCAGATGCACGCGAACAAGCGTGAAGAGATCGATATCGTATACTCCGGTGATATCGCGGCGGCAGTCGGCCTGAAGGTGACTTCGACCGGTGATACGATCTGCGACGATCAGCATCCGGTAATCCTGGAGTCGATGGAGTTCCCGGAGCCGGTTATCGAGCTGGCGATCGAGCCGAAGACCAAGGCGGGTCAGCAGAAGATGGGCGAGGCGCTTGCCAAGCTTGCGGAAGAAGATCCGACCTTCCGCGCGCATACGGACGACGAGACCGGACAGACCATTATCGCCGGCATGGGCGAGCTGCATCTGGAGATCATCGTAGACCGTCTGCTCCGCGAGTTCAAGGTCGAGGCCAATGTCGGCGCTCCGCAGGTTGCATACAAGGAGACTTTTACCAAGCCGGTGGATCAGGAGTACAAGTACGCCAAGCAGTCCGGCGGCCGTGGTCAGTACGGACATTGTAAGGTCAAGTTTGAGCCGATGGATGCCAATGCTGAGGAGACATTCAAGTTTGAATCGACGGTAGTCGGCGGTAATATTCCGAAGGAATACATCCCGGCGATCGGCGAAGGCATTGAGGAAGCGGCAAAGGCAGGTATCCTTGCGGGATTCCCGGTGCTCGGCGTATCGGCAAATGTTTATGACGGTTCATACCATGAGGTCGACTCTTCGGAGATGGCATTCCATATTGCCGGTTCGATGTGCTTTAAAGAGGCGATGCAGAAGGCGGATCCGGTACTGTTGGAGCCGATCATGAAGGTCGAAGTGACGATGCCTGAGGAGTATATGGGCGATGTCATCGGCGACATCAACTCACGGCGCGGCCGTGTCGAGGGCATGGACGATGTCGGCGGCGGCAAGATTGTCAAGGCATATGTGCCGCTGGCAGAGATGTTCGGTTATTCGACCGACCTGCGTTCGGCGACACAGGGCCGCGGCAACTACTCCATGTTCTTCGAGAAGTACGAGCAGGTTCCGAAGAATGTACAGGAGAAGATTATCGCGAATAAAGGAAACTGACAGTAATTTTTGCAAAGGTTTCCGGCGATAAATAAGTGGCAAATACAAAGAAAACAGTTGAAATTGCCATAAAATTTTACTATAATGAAATTTAGCTGTTGCCGTAGTAAGGGCGTCTGCTGTGTTCAATCTCGAACCAAGCACTACGCTGCTTGGTTGCGAGCCGGTAGTTTAAATATGCCGGAGCATGTTGCCTCTTTCCATGTGCACAAGCACTGGCAACATGCGTTGCTGATCACAAAGTGAGCAGTAACTTGTCCCCGTGGACAGCCCGCTGCAGTAGAGTCATTAAAACAGGAGGAAATGAAAATGGCTAAGGAAAAATTTGAACGTACAAAACCCCATGTTAATATTGGTACGATCGGTCATGTCGATCATGGTAAGACAACCCTGACCGCAGCGATCACCAAGACACTTGCTGAGAGACTTGGCGGCAAGAACGCATCTGTAGATTTTGAGAATATCGACAAGGCTCCGGAAGAGCGTGAGCGTGGTATCACGATTTCCACCGCGCACGTTGAGTACGAGACAGACAAGCGTCACTATGCGCATGTTGACTGCCCGGGACATGCCGATTATGTCAAGAACATGATCACCGGCGCGGCTCAGATGGACGGCGCTATCCTCGTAGTTGCAGCTACCGACGGCGTTATGGCTCAGACCAAGGAGCACATCCTGCTGGCTCGTCAGGTAGGCGTGCCGAAGATCATCGTATTCCTGAACAAGTGCGACATGGTCGACGACGAAGAGCTGATCGAGCTCGTCGAGATGGAAGTGACTGAGCAGCTTGAGGAGTATGGCTTCGAGGATTGCCCGATCGTTAAGGGTTCCGCTCTGAAGGCTCTTGAGGATCCGAGCGGCGAGTGGGGCGACAAGGTTATGGAACTGATGGATGCGGTTGATGAGTACATCCCTGAGCCGGTCCGTGATACGGATAAGCCGTTCCTGATGCCTGTCGAGGACGTATTCACGATCACAGGCCGTGGTACAGTTGCAACCGGCCGTGTAGAGCGTGGTACGCTGCATCTGAATGACGAGGTTGAGATCCTTGGTATCTCCGATGACAAGCAGAAGACTGTTGTTACCGGTATCGAGATGTTCCGCAAGATGCTTGACGAGGCTATGGCCGGCGACAACATCGGCGCGCTGCTTCGTGGTATCGACCGCGACAAGATCCAGCGTGGACAGGTGCTTGCAGCACCGGGCACCGTTACCTGCCATACAAAGTTTACGGCTCAGGTATACGTCCTTCAGAAGGACGAGGGTGGCCGTCATACGCCGTTCTTCAACAACTATCGTCCGCAGTTCTACTTCCGTACAACGGATGTGACCGGTGTCTGCAACCTGCCGGAAGGCACTGAGATGTGCATGCCTGGTGACAATGTAGAGATGACGATCGAGCTGATCCATCCGATCGCTATGGAGCAGGGTCTTACCTTCGCTATCCGTGAGGGTGGCCGTACAGTAGGCTCCGGCCGTGTCGCTACGATCATCGAGTAATCATTTCGAGCGAACAGCCCAACCCGATTAAAATCATTGACCGCAATCCCTTATTTACGGGGATTGCGGTTTTTTCGTGAAATAATCATTGCAAATACCTTGTAAAACCCATATAATTGAGGGCATGAAAAATTCGTTTGTACATCGCTACGCGATTATTATGATTTTGCTGTTTGCAGATGTGATCTGGCTGTCTGCGACAGGTTTTTTGGCGCTGTGGATACGCTTCGATTTCTCCATACCATATTTATTGGAGGATTTTTGGGCAGAGCAGATACGGGTGACGCCGATCATTGTTGCGACAGTTGTTGCGATATATTATATGTTTCGCTTATACCATAGCTTGTGGCGTTTCGCCAGTGTTATGGAGCTGGCGCGTATTGTCAGTGCGTACATTGCTATCGTGCCGGTAGTCGCCGTAGAGGTGCTGGTTTTTCACATACACCTTCCGAGAAGTGTTTATCTGATTGCCTATATTTTGGACTTTTTGGGATGTGTCGGAGTACGCTTTGCGTACCGTTTTATCCGGGAGCTCTCGAGAAGGAGGTTTCCGGCGAGCGAGACGTCGGATCTGGAAAATGTCATGATGATCGGCGCGGGTGAGGCGGCGCGGGATCTGCTTTCGGACATTGCGGTTTCCAACCGCGTACATTACCGCGCAGTCTGCGTGATTGATGACAATCCGGACACATGGAACCGTTACATCGGCAGCGTGCCGATCGTTGGCGGGCGGGATTCCATCGTAGATGCGGCGGAAAAATACGCGGTAGACCGGATTATTTTCGCAATCCCGACAGCGACAGGAGTAGAGCGGTCAGAGATCTTGGAGATCTGCCGCCAGACGCACTGCCGTATTCAGGTCATTCCGGGGATGTATGAGCTTCTGAATGAGGATCTGACGGTCAGCCGCTTAAAGGATGTGGATGTGACCGATCTTTTGGGGCGGGATACGAATATTCTGGAGCATCAGAGCGTATTAGAATCCATCACCGGGAAAATCGTGCTGGTGACCGGCGGCGGCGGATCGATCGGTTCGGAATTGTGCCGGCAGATTGCGTTAGCGCAGCCGCAGCAGCTGATTATTTTCGATATATATGAGAACAATGCGTACGCGATCGAGCAGGAGCTGCGGCGTAAGTTTCCGGAGCTGAATCTGGTCGTGCTGATCGGTTCCGTCCGCAACACGAACCGGGTCAACCATGTGTTGCACACCTACAAACCGGATGTCATTTACCATGCGGCGGCGCACAAGCATGTGCCGCTGATGGAAACGAGTCCGATCGAGGCGATCAAGAACAATGTGTTCGGGACTTATAAGCTGGCGCGGGCGGCGGCAAGGGCAAAGACAAAGCGTTTTCTGCTGATCTCAACGGACAAGGCGGTGAATCCGACGAATGTCATGGGCGCGTCCAAGCGCGTCTGCGAGCTGGTGATCCAGTTTTTGGCAAAGCAGTATACGGAGACGACTTTCTGCGCGGTTCGTTTCGGAAATGTATTGGGCTCGAATGGTTCGGTGATCCCGCTGTTCCGCGAGCAGATTAAAAACGGCGGACCGGTGACCGTGACGGATCCGCGGATCATACGGTATTTTATGACGATCCCGGAGGCGGTATCGCTCGTACTGGTTGCGGGGCATTACGCGAAAGGCGGCGAGGTGTTCGTGCTGGACATGGGGCAGCCGGTCAGGATTGACGATATGGCGCGGAAGATGATCGAACTGTCAGGCTTCACGCCGGATGTGGATATTCAGATCGAATACACGGGCCTGCGGCCGGGCGAAAAGATGTACGAGGAGCTTTTGGTTGACAAGGAGACGATGCGCCAGACGGAGAACAAAAAGATTTTTATCGAGCAGACGAGCGAGCTTGATGACAAGCAGTTCCGGCAGGATATGACAAGATTAGGCGCTTTAGCCAAAAAAGAAGATCAAAAGGCAGTGGATCTGCTTTGGGAGATGATCGGCGGGAAATTTGAGCCGCAAATATAGGACGAGGTGAGAACGATGGACAGGAAGAAACGGTTTTTATCGCTGATGCTGGCAATGGCAGTCGTGATTTGCGCTATGTCAATGACCGTATCAGCCAAGACAACGAAAAAGACGAGTAAAGCAGCAAAGACCAAAACGACCTATATTGTTGGTATTGACGCCGGGCATCAGCTTAGGGGCAATTCCGCGACAGAGCCGAACGGACCGGGATCGGGCGTGATGAAGGCGAAGGTTGCGGGCGGCACGCGCGGCGTGACGACGGGCAAACCGGAGTACCAGCTGACGATCGAGATCGCAAAGCGCCTTAAGACAGAGCTTCGCAGCCGCGGCTACAAGGTTGTAATGACGCGGACAAAAAATGATGTGGATATCTCCAATATTGAGCGCGCGCAAAAATTAAATGAGAAATGTGATATCGCTATCCGTCTGCACGCGGACGGCGGAGCGTCTTCGGCACATGGCGCGAGCGTGCTTTACCCATCGACAAGCAATCCCTATGTCGGGCATCTTTCCGAAGCAAGCAAAAATCTGTCGCAGTGCGTTGTGGACAGCTACTGCGAGGCGACAGATATTTCCAACCGCGGGCTTTCCATCCGGGACGACCTGACCGGCACCAACTGGAGCACGATACCGGTGACGCTTTTGGAGATGGGTTTTATGACCAATTCTTTTGATGATGCGTATATGTCCACGGAAAAGGGACAGGCGAACATGGTCGAAGGAATTGCCAACGGGATCGACAGATATTTTGGGAAATAAAAAAGGAGCGCAAGATGGAAAATGGAGCATATACCGGCATAGAGGATGAAGTGGAGATTGATCTGCTGGATCTGTTTTGGGAACTGTTGATGCAGTGGAAGCCCATTTTGGTTTGCATGGTGCTGTGCGGCTGCCTGTTGATGCCGGCGATGTATCTGAAGGATATGCGGGGGTATCGTGCGTCAGTGGCGGCGAGTGAAGAGCTGATCAAGAAAGTGAGCGGTGAGACAGACGAGGAATCAGCAGAGGAAATGAGCAGCGCGCTTGAAGAGACGGAGCAAAAGGCTGTTGATAATGCGGTTTTGTCTTACCGGCAGTTATTGGATTTGCAGTATGTTTATGACTCGACGGTGCGTTATCATCTGGATCCGAAATCCTTACAGGCATTGACTTTGAGTTACCGCCTTCACGCTGACGATGCGGGGCAGTTATCTGTCCTTCGCGACGCATACGCATCTTGCCTTGGGAAAATGGACGCAAAGAAGCAGATTGCGGACGCATACGGTATTGCCAGCTTGGACGAGGCGGGGCAAATGGTATCCGTGAGTGGCGGAGATGCTGCGTCAACGATTGCCGGAAGTACCGATATCACGCTGAAGGTTGTGGCATATTTGGTAGATGATACGGACGCGGACGCCGTGTCAGAGTGCATCCAGTCCATTATAAAAAGCTATAAAGCGGAAGCGGGAAATATGATAGGCGGGCATTCTGTCACGCTGCTTTCAGAAGAGGAGGAGGCACTCAGGGATACGGCAATTTTTTCAGAACGCGCGGATATCGAATCAAGAATCGTGGGCTTGGAGTCGACGATTAATACGACGACAGCGGCATTCTCGGATGAACAAAAACAGGTTTATGATTATTTGACGGCGAAACTGGATGAGGAATACGGAATAGAAGACGCGGATGGCGAAGACAAAGATGAAAAGGCTGCGGTAAAGGATACTGCGGAACAAGCAGCTGAAGCTTCGGCTGATGAAACGGCAGATATCGACAAACCATCCATGAATCCCAAATATTTTCTGCTTGGCATGCTTTTGGGGGCATTTCTCTATGCAGGGATCTATGTGGTATGGTGGATTATATCCCCGAGGGTTCGCCAGAGTGACGAAATGGCTGGATGGCTTGGCATCCGCCCGCTGGGTGAGATTCGCAGTTATCCCGCCAAGAGCGCGGCGGAAAAGTTTTTTAAGGACAAATGGATATATGGTATCCGTTATAAAAACAGACTGGACACAGAAGGCGCGCTTGCTACGATCCGTGAAAGGATTCAGCTGATGCCGGAAAATGCGAACGGCCTGTTGTTCATTCAGCCGACGGAGATGACGGACAGACAGAGAGAATTTGTGGATCGCATCGTGCGTGAAGCGGGTCGTGATATTACCGTGGTTTTACCGGAAGAGGCGGCATCTGTAGCAATTGAAGAACGGCTGGCAGAGCATCCTCAGGTCGTACTGGTGTCATCGGCAGGGAAGACGCCGTACAAGGCTGTCCGCAGATTGTATGCAGGCTGCCGGAATTATGGGGCGGATTTTTACGGTCATATTCTGATTGAGGCGATGTAAAAGGGGAAGTGATTCGGAAGCTTTACCGGGATTTGAGAAAATCATCAACGAGGGGGTTTTGCCGATGGGGGAGACAAGACGAAAAGTGCTGATCGCGGATGATACGGCGGTCAATCGCAAGATGCTTACCGACATGCTTGAGGCGGACTATGAGGTGCTGGAAGCAAAGAACGGTGAAGAGGCTCTTGATATTCTCGAAGAGCTGCATGATGACATTGCGATTGTTTTGCTGGATATCGTCATGCCGAAAAAAGACGGTTTTGATGTGCTTGAGGTGATGAACGAACGGGGCTGGATCTCCAAGCTGCCGGTCATTATGATCACGGCGGAATACTCCGAACAGTACATCAGCAAGGCGAACCGCCTCGGAGCGATCGACTATGTGATCAAACCGTTTAATTTTACCATTGTCGCGTTTCGCGTAGCGAGCACCATTGCCCTTTATGACAAGCAGCGCAAGCTGATGGACGAGCTGCAGGAGGTGGCAGACCGTGAGAACGGGATCAACACGCTGACAGGGCTGGTTTTCGGAGAAGCGTTTTTTAATCATGCACGGCAGTATCTTTCGCTGCACCAGGAGGAGTGCTGCATTGTCGCGATCGACATCGAGCATTTTAAGATGCTCAACGATACCTATGGCCGCGCAAAGGGTGACGATATGCTGCGGGATCTGGCAGAGCAGCTGCGCCTTGTTGAGAAGCGTGACGGCGCGCTGCCCGGATATCTCGGAGGGGATGATTTCGCGCTGGTGATGCCGTATGACAGAAGCCAGGTGGCGGCGCTTGCCAACCGGCTAGTTAATCGCGCGAAAAATATGCGTATCGGCGTCGGCGTGCTGCCGGTGTTTGGTGTGTATGTGATAAGTGACCGCGACCAGCCCGTCGAGGATATGTACGACAAGGCAATGATCGCCGCGACCCACTGTCTGGGGAATTACCGCGACCGTCTGTGCCAGTATGAGGATTCGATGATGGAAGAGGTCATCGAGGAATCCGACCGTCTCGAAGCGGCGCTCGAAGGGCTGCGCAACGAGGAATTTACTTTCTATCTCCAGCCTCAGTGTGATATTGAGACCGGCAAGATTGTCGGGGCAGAGGCACTGGCGCGCTGGATTCATGACGGCGAGCTGATACCGCCGTACCGGTTCATTCCGGTCATGGAGAAAAATGATATTGTCTCCGATCTGGATCTTTATCTGTGGGAGCAGGTCTGCAAGTGGCTGCGGAGCTGGATTGACCGGGGCAATACGCCCGTGCCGATCTCGATCAATGTTTCCCGCATGGATATCTACACATTTGACCTGCCAGCCGTGATCCGCGAGCTGACGACGACCTATGACCTTGATCCGAAGCTTTTAAAGGTGGAGATCACGGAGTCGAGTTACATCGAGGAATTCAAAGTCGTCAACAATGCCGTGGACACTCTGCAGGATCTGGGCTTCCGTATTTTCATGGATGATTTCGGCAGCGGTTATTCGTCGCTGAACATGCTGACCAATGTCAATATCGATGTGTTAAAGATCGATATGATGTTTTTGGATCTTGACGAGGGCAACCGCAAGGGACTGGAAATTCTCGAATCCGTCGTAAAGATGGCAAAGCTGTTGCATCTTCCGGTGGTCGTCGAGGGCGTTGAGACGAAAGAACAGCTGAAATTCCTGCGGCAATTAAACTGTGATTACGCGCAGGGCTATTTCTTCTATCAGCCGATGTCGGCGGAGGATTTCGAATTTTTGATCAAGCATAAGGGCATCGTCAATCCCAACGCGAATTTCTCAAAGTACGGCATCGAAGAGCAGAACGCGATGATGCCAAAGGTCGAGGTGACGGAGAAGGAGCTGCAGGATACGGTATTTGACGATTTCCGTGCCATCTATCTGATGGATGTGGGGCAGGATTACGCTTTGGCGCTGAAGCTGTCAGAGAGCATGTCCGCCGTGTCGGGGTACAAGGTGATCCGCTGGAGCGAGGAGTTTGCCGGCGTGTTAAAGCAGATCATTGATGAGGAGTATATTGACGACATTCTGCCGATCGTATCGCGCCAGTATGTCGCCAATACATTCGAGAACATTAAGGACTCGCGCCATCTGCTCTACCGACAGAAGAACGGCGATTGGTGCGAGATGTCGATCCATCCCGTGCGGATCAAGGACGGACTGGCAGAGGCGGCAATGATCCTGATCCGCGACATGAGCAATATGTACAAGGCGATACAGATCAGTTCGCAAAAGGCAGAAGGCTTTTGACCGGATGAAACGGTTGAAAAATATTTATCCGTAAAAGGAAAGGAGAAAACAAACCATGAACATTTCTGATAGCATTTTGTATGTAGGCGTGGATGATACCGATATCGGACTGTTTGAGCATCAGTATCCGGTCGATGAGGGCATCAGCTACAATTCTTATGTGATCCTGGATGACAAAATCGCGATCATGGATACAGCGGATCGCCGCAGGACTGATGAGTGGCTTTCCAATGTGAAAAAGGCGCTCGGCGGCAGAAAGCCGGATTATCTGGTGGTGCAGCATTTGGAGCCGGATCATTCAGGCAGCCTGCAGGCGATCGTGGAGCAGTATCCTGACATGCAGGTGGTAGGTTCCGCAAAGACATCGCAGATGGTGGCGCAGTTTTTGGATATGGATATCAGCGGCCGGTTTATGGCGGTCAAGGAGAATGACACGCTCGCGCTCGGCAGCCACACGCTGACCTTTGTCATGGCGCCGATGGTGCATTGGCCGGAGGTCATGGTCAGCTACGAAAGCTCTGAAAAAATACTGTTCGCGGCGGACGGCTTTGGGACATTCGGCGCACTGCAGAACAATGTACCGTGGATCGACGAGGCAACGCATTACTATTTCAATATCGTCGGAAAATATGGACCGTCGGTGCAGACGCTGCTCAAAAAAGCAGGCGGACTGGATATCGAAAAGATCGCTCCGCTTCACGGTCCGGTGCTGCCCGAAGACGGCAAAGAGCTTTCCTATTATCTCGAAAAATATGACAAGTGGTCGAAATACGAGCCGGAGACCAAGGGCATCCTGCTCTGCCACGCGTCCTTGCATGGTCACACGATCGAAGCAGTCGAGCAGCTGGCAAAAGACCTTGAGGCAGCAGGGGAAGAAATCGAAGTCATCGATCTGAACACAGAGGATGTATCCGAAGCAGTCGAAAAATGCTTTATGTTCGACCGTATCGTTTTAGCGTCCGTCACCTACGACGGCTCTCTGTTCCCGACGATGCAGGATCTGCTTTACCATCTGTCCATCAAGAATTTCCAGAACCGCAAGTTTGCCCTGATCGAAAACGGTTCCTGGGCACCGGTCGCGGCGAAAAAGATGACAGAGTTTATCGAGGGCTTTAAGAATTGTGAGATCCTTGATCCGGTTGTGACGATAAAGACACGGCGGACAGAAGCGGATGAACCGAATTTTGAAGCTCTAAAAAAAGCGTTGCTTGCATAAGCAGAAACACATTGGGCGAAAGGCGTTGCTGGCTTAAGTACAAGAGAAGAAAATTGAGAATAATGCTGTACGGATCGTTACGAACGCCGGCACTTAACGAATTTCGACGAAGGAGAAATGAGTTTAGTACCGTTGCGTGAGTGCCGAAGCGCAAGCGTTCCGGTAAGCATTATCCTCGATTTTCTTTGACCGCAGGAGGTATCCAATGATTTACACAGTAACATTTAATCCATCCCTGGATTACATAGTCGACGTCGACAACTTCACGATAGGTGAAGTCAACCGCACGACCAACGAGCTTCTGTTTCCGGGCGGCAAAGGGATCAATGTCTCGATCGTCTTAAAGAACCTCGGTCTGCCCAATGCGGCGCTCGGTTTTGCGGCGGGCTTTACAGGGCAGGAGATCCGCCGGAAGCTCGCGGAGCTGGATATTGACGACCGCTTCATTGAAGTGGAAAACGGCTACTCGCGCATCAATGTCAAGCTGCGCAGCAACGAGGAATCCGAGATCAACGGCCAGGGACCGGATATCGGCCGTGACCACATCCAGCAGCTTTATTCACAGCTGGACAAATTGGAAAAAGACGATGTGCTGGTCTTGGCGGGCAGCATTCCGTCCGTGATGCCTGAGACGATGTATGAGGATATCATGAAATATCTGAAGGACCGCGGCATCCGCATTATCGTGGACGCGACAAAGGATCTTCTGATGAATGTCCTGAAATACCATCCGTTTATGGTCAAGCCCAACAATCATGAGCTGGGCGAGATTTACGGCGTGAAGCTGCGGACAAAGGAAGAGGTCATTCCTTACGCGAAAAAACTGCAGGAGGAAGGCGCGGTCAATGTCCTGATCTCGATGGCGGGAGAAGGCGCGCTTCTGATCGCGGAGGATGGCAAGGTTTACGAATCCGATCCGCCAAAGGGTGAGGTGAAAAATTCCGTCGGCGCCGGTGATTCGATGGTTGCCGGGTTCACGGCGGGCTATCTGCTCAGCGGAAGCTATGAGCGGGCGTTTTACATGGGGCTCTGTACTGGAAGCGCCAGCGCGTTTTCGGATGAGCTGGCGACCAAAGAGGGCATCAACCGATTGCTTGCCCAGCTGGGACAGCCGGAGATTTAATACATATTTTTCCGGGACGCCGGGAAAGTATTTCCAAGCCGGCGTTGGCTATAATAAGCCAAATACCGCGGGTATTCGTCAAATGATCACAAACGATCATTTGCCTCATTGCCTGCGCGTGAATAAAGGAACCAGGTCTTCACATGCAACGGCGCATGGGAGGCCTAAAATATCACTTCGTAAAGGAGGGGCAACACATGAAGGTAAGGGATCTGCTGAGTGTTGAGTCGATTGATCTGAAAGGCTCGGCAACCGGCAAGCAGGATGCCATCAACAAGATGGTCGCTCTGATGGAAAAGAGGGGTAACATTTCGGATCTTGAAACCTACCGCAAAGCGGTAGAAGCAAGGGAAGAGGAATCCACGACGGCAGTCGGCGGCGGTATCGCGATTCCGCACGCAAAGAGTGATGCGGTAAGCAAACCGGGACTGGCCGCGATGGTTCTAAAGAACGGCGTGGATTATGATTCCCCGGACGGCGATCCGGTCAATCTGATGTTCTTGATCGCGGCTCCGAACACCAAAGAAAATGTTCATTTGGAGGTATTGAGCCGTCTGTCTACGCTGCTGATGGACGAGACATTTGCAAAGAGCCTGGTCAATGCGGCAAGTCCGGATCAGTTCCTGTCGTTGATCGACGCGGCTGAGGAGAAGCGCGCGAAAGAGGAGCAGGTAAAGGCGGCAGCGGCACCGGGATCGTATGAGATTCTGGCGGTTACGGCATGCCCGACCGGTATCGCGCATACTTATATGGCAGCAGAAGCACTGGAGAAGGCAGGCGAAAAAGCCGGCATTCCGGTCAAGGTAGAGACACGCGGCAGCGGCGGCGCAAAGAATGTGCTGACAGCGGAAGAGATCAAAAACGCGCGGGCGATCATCGTGGCCGCGGACACCAAGGTGCCGATGGACCGTTTCAATGGCAAGAAAGTGCTTGAAGTCCATGTGGCAGACGGCATCAACAAGGCAGACGAGCTGCTGACACGCGCGGACAGCGCGCCGACCTTCTCCGGTGGCGGCGGTTCGGATGACGGCGCGGGCGCGACATCCGGCGGCGGCACGATTTACCAGCATCTGATGAGCGGCGTATCACACATGCTGCCGTTCGTTATCGGCGGCGGTATCCTCGTAGCGCTTGCGTTCCTCGTGGATACGCTTGCAGGCGTGAGCGTGGATGCGGGTGGTATGTTCGGCAGCGCAACACCGCTTGCGGCATTCCTTAAGTCCATCGGCGGCGTGGCGATGGGCATGATGGTTCCGGTGCTTTCCGGATATATCGCATTCTCGATCGCGGACCGTCCTGGTCTTGCAGTCGGTTTCACCGGCGGTATGATCGCAGCAGCAGGAAATCCTGCCCTGGCTGATTACATTGAGACATGGACAAACCTCGGCACGGACGGCGGCTTCATCCAGAATTTCGCGTTCTCGGCAGACGGCGTTAATACGGTTTCCGGTTTCCTTGGCGGCATCGTGATCGGTTTCGTGTCAGGTTATGTAGTCAACTGGCTCAAGAAGGTGACGGAGGGTCTTCCCGACGCGCTGTCCGGCATCCGTCCGACTTTGATCTACCCTCTGTGCGGTATTTTCATCGTCGGCGTGCTGATGTATTTCATTTTCAACCCGATCATCGGCATCATCAACACGGCACTTTCAAATGGTCTGAATGGTATTTACAACAGCGGCGCGATCTGGCTTTTGGGCTTGCTGCTCGGCGCGATGATGGCAATCGATATGGGCGGCCCGATCAACAAGGCGGCTTATGTGTTCGGTACAGGTATGCTGGCACAGGCGGCAGTGGATCCGTCTTTGGAGCAGGCGGCATTTATCTCGATGGCGGCAGTCATGGTCGGCGGTATGGTTCCGCCGGTGGGTATTGCCCTTGCATGCCGCATATTCCCGAAGAAGTTCACCGGCGCGGAAAAGGCTTCGTGGGTATCCAACCTGATCATGGGCGCGTCCTTCATTACCGAGGGTGCGATCCCGTTCGCTGCGGCTGATCCGTCCCATGTCATTCCGGCGACGATGGCAGGCGCGGGCGTGGCAGGACTGCTTTCCGCACTGTTCGGCTGCACGCTGCGCGCACCGCATGGCGGCATCTTCGTGTTTGCGACGGTAGGCAATCCGCTGATGTACATCGTGGCATGGCTGGCCGGCTCCGCGGTAACCTGCGCGTTGCTTGGCGTGCTGAAAAAGGATGTAGAGTAAAAAAACACAAAAAATTTCAAAAACCCCTACCATATTTTGTTAAAAACTGCTACAATAGAGAGCAAGTTTTCAAAACCATAAATGTAAAGGGCAAAGGAGGAAAAACATGAAAGAGTTTAATTACACCATTACTGATCCCGAGGGTATCCACGCTCGTCCGGCAGGTCTTTTCGTAAAGCAGGCAGCAGGTTTCCCTTGCGCAGTGACGATCATCAAGGACGGCAAGGAAGCAGACGCAAAGCGTATCCTTGGTGTTATGGGGCTTGGTGTTAAGCAGGGACAGGAGATCACGATCCGCACGGATGGCGATCAGGAAGCAGAGGCTGCAGAGGCACTGGAGAAGTTCTTCAAAGAAAATCTGTAATGAAAGTTCCGTCAATGTATGGGTGCAAAGGCAGGCATAGCTGTCTTTGCGCCCGTGCATTGGACGGGTATTTTTTTATCAGAAAAGGGGGAAGAGATGGAGCTACAGGGAAAAAGCGTATTCGGTGGCGTAGCTATCGGACGCATCTCGATTTACAAGAAAAAAGACAATGTCGTCAAGCGTACCAAGGTTGACGATGTTGACGCCGAGCTGGAGCGCTTCGAAAAGGCCCGCGTCAAGGCGCAGGAGCAGCTTGCCGGGCTTCACGATAAGGCGATGAAGGAAGTCGGCGAAGCAGAAGCAGCCGTATTTGAAGTACATCAGATGTTCTTAGACGACCTCGACCTGATCGAGCAGGTTCAGAATATCGTCAAGAATGAAAGCATCAATGCTGAGTACGCAGTGGCGCGTACCGGCGACAATATGTCCGAGATGTTTGCCAATATGGATGATGAATACATGCGCGGACGCGCGGCAGATGTCCTGGATGTATGCAACCGCGTGGTATCCGTTCTGCAGGGCGCAGGCGACACTGGATTTACCGCGACCGAGCCGTCCATTCTTTTGGCAGACGATTTGGCGCCGTCGGAGACGGTACAGCTTGACAAGTCATTGGTACTGTCATTCGTGACACGCCACGGCTCGACGAGCTCGCATACGGCGATCCTTGCGCGTACGATGGGGATACCGGCATTGATTTCCGTAGATTATCCGGAAGACGCGGATGGCAAGATGGGTATCGTTGACGGCACGGAAGGCAAGATTATCATCGATCCGGATTCCGCGACGATTGAAGTATACAAGAAAAAGCTTGAAAAAGAGCTGGAAAAGAAAAAGATGCTCCAGGAGCTGAAGGACAAGCCGACAGAGACGATCGACGGACATTCGATCCATCTGTATTCCAATATTGGCGGTGTCGGCGATGTTGCGAGCGTTTTGGAGAACGGCTCCGAAGGCGTCGGACTGTTCCGCAGTGAGTTCCTGTATTTGGAGAGCAGCGACTTCCCGTCAGAGGAGACGCAGTTTAAGGCATACCGGACAGTGCTGGAGAATATGGCTGGCAAAAAGGTCATCATCCGTACACTCGATATCGGTGCGGACAAGCAGGTGGATTACCTCAATCTCGGTGATGAGGAGAATCCGGCGCTCGGCTACCGCGCGATCCGTATCTGCCTGACGCAGCAGGATATTTTCAAGACGCAGCTGCGCGCATTGCTTCGCGCTTCATATTATGGCAATCTTGGCATTATGTTCCCGATGATCATTTCGGTGGACGAAGTGCATCAGATCAAGGACATCCTTGCCGAAGTCAAGAAAGAGCTCGACGATGCGGGCGTTCAGTACAAGGATCCTGAGATCGGTATCATGGTTGAGACGCCGGCAGCGGTTCTGTTGTCCGAAGAGCTTGGCAAGGAAGTAGACTTCTTCTCGATCGGCACGAATGACCTGACACAGTACACGCTGGCGATCGACAGGCAGAACGCGAAGCTTGAGAATATCAACGATCCGCACCATCCGGCAGTCCTGCGCGCGATCCAGATGACGATCGAGAACGGACACAAGGGCGGCGCATGGGTCGGCATCTGCGGTGAGCTCGGCGCGGACACGACGCTGACCGAGACATTCCTCAGAATGGGAGTGGACGAGCTGTCCGTATCACCGGGCCGTACACTGTCCGTCAGGGATGCCGTCAGAAAGGTTGACCTGAGCAAGTAAAACATTTACTGAAGTGCAGCAGAATAGGACAGACCCCGCTGTGGTGGCGGGGTCTTTTCTGGTTCGTGGCAGGATTCCCCATTTTTTGATTTGTTTTCCCCGAATACCATTAACGACAAGAAAAGGGCAGAGGCAGCATGGATGATCTTTCGGCAAGGGCGATTGCCGCAAAAGATAATGAAGACAGCTTTTACCGGTTTGCGCAGGAAAACCGCCGTTTTATCAAACGGTGCGCGTACCGTACCTGTCGGCGGTTCATTTCCGAGAGTGATGATGAATGGTCGATATCCCTGATCGCTTTTTATGAGGCGGTTCGTTCTTATGATGGGGAAAAAGGCGCGTTCAAGAGCTTTGCCGGTATGGTGATCCGCAGGCGGCTAATGGATTATTTTGATGCGGAGTCAAGGCACCGGTCGGAGATTCTGGCGGATCCGTACACATTTGACGGGCAGTTGAATGAGGAAGACGCATCGGCGCTCGATATGGAGATCGTTTCAAAGAGCGCGGAGGCGGAAGGTCATGGCAGACCCGGGACGACGGATTTGGAGGATGAGGTAGAGGTGCTGCGGCAGCGGATCGCGCCATATGGGTTTGATCTGTATGAGATTGGCGGCTGTTCTCCGAAAGCGGTGAAGACAAAGCGTTCCTGCGCAAAGGTGATCGATGCGATCGCGGGGTCGGACGAATTATATGGCACGATGCGGAGGAAGAAGAATCTGCCTTATGTGAAGCTGTTGGAGCTGGATGGCGTGAACAAGAAACTGCTGGAGCGTCATCGGAAATATATTATCGTTGCGGCGGAGATCCGCCGGGGAGAATTTCCGCAGTTGGCAGAATATGTCGTGCGGCTGTGACAGCTGGGATGGCAGGCGGACGGTTGATGCAAAAAAATCTTTGCTTAAGGATTTGGGATGAGTAGACGACAATGAAAGCGATTGTACTTGGTGTGAAAAATGGACGGGCAGCACTGCTCTTAGAGGACGGCACGACCACCTACTGCCGTATGGAGTGCAGACCCGGGCAGAGGGTGGAAGTGCCCGACCAGGATAATGTGGCCGGGTTTGTTCCGCGTACTGTCCGTACAGCTGCCGCTGCAGCGGCGCTTGCTCTTGTCGTATCAGGCGGGACTTTATATGCGACAGCGCTGCCGGTATCGTTCGTGACGGAAGATGTCAATCCATCCATGGAATACAGTCTGAACCGTATGGACAGGGTGCTTGGCGTGTCGGCATTGAATGATGACGCGAAAACGATCGTGGAGGATCTCGATGTCGAAGGCACAACGATTCAGACGGCGGTTGGGGCTGCCGGAAAACGGATGGAAGAGGCGGGCACTCTGGATGAGGACGGATATGTCCTGTTCTCTGTGACTTCGGACAGTGACCAACGGGCCCAAAGGCTGGAAAATGAGCTGTCTGACATGATGGGCGGACAGGATGAGGATGACTCGAATTTCTCCGTCCTGCGCGTCTCCCGGGAAGAGCACCGGGCAGCGCGGAAACTGGATATGAGTGCCGGACGGTACAAGGAGATGCTGAATGCCAAGGGGAAGGCAGCGGCATCAGATGAAAAGATGGTTTCTGAATTTCAGAGTAAGCCCGTGCGGGAAATGCTTGGCGGGTCTTCGGATGAGACAAAAGAGGATGCAGTACAGTCGGCAAATGAGAGCGGTTTAGAAAAACAGAATACAAAAGAAACAAAAAAGGCCGGTGAAAATGCGGACAATGATTCATCTGATGTGAAAAATGTGTCAGAAAAAGAACAGAAGGTAAGCACTCCGAAGCAGACCAGACCGGCACCTTCGCCTGCTGTTCCCCAACAGCAGCATACGGCAAATCCGCCGATTGGAAATCCGTCTGCGCCGCAGTCAGAGCCGTCCCAGCCACAGCCGGACAATGGGAATGCCGACAGTGCCCCTGCGAATGCAGATGCACAGCCGGCAGAAACGCCCCAGGAAGTAAAGAAAGAAGAAAAAAATAATAAATCCGATAAAGCCGAACCGAAAAAGGAAACAGGAAATACGGATAAGGCAGATAAAGAAAAAGAAATAGAGCTGCCCGCTGACGACTTTGACGCAGACGACGGGCCGGGCGGAGGCGGTGAACCGCCAGGCGGCGGAGAAGGTCCGGGAGGACAGCCTTGATGGGCAAGCCTAATGAAACTAAAAGACCGCGCTCTGAGATGAGATCAGTCAGAGTGCGGTCTTTTGATGTCAGAATAAATATATCCTTACGATGAATGACGGATTACGCCTGTGTCTCGGAAGCTGCGGTCGCTGCCTGCGCCTGAGCAGCCGTATCTGTTGTCGCGTCGGTGGATGAATTCTTGGAATTCTTCCAATCATCAAACTTTGCGAGAACCGAATCATAGGTACGCTGTGAAATATCCGGCAGATCTTTGCCCCAGGTCTTGGTAGCCTGTTCAAAACCCTTTTTGAAAGCCTCGAGCATCTGGTCGGCCTTTTCGGGATCATCGCCTGCGAGTGCCTTTGCAAAGTCCAAAATACGGTCAGAAGTCTGGTCAACGCCCCAGTAACCGTCATCGGCGATATCTGCCTGCGCCTGTGCCTTTGTCGCAGGATCTACCGTGAAATCACCGCCTGCAAGGAATTTCCACATGTCATCAGCAGTACCGATCGCCTTGCCCTGGCCTTCCATTGTCTTGCGGACGATATCGAGAAGCTGATTCGCTCTCTGCTCGGTGTCCGCCTTCATCTGCGCAATGATCGCGCTGCGGTCGTCCTTTTTGGTCGCGGTCACGGAGTCAGCCTTGGTATCAGCCGACTTCTCATAGACAGCTGCTTCGCTCGCTGCGGCACCGGAAGTGGCTGTCGTGGTCTCGGCGGCTTTGGACTCCTCCGTCTTGGTGTCATTTTTGGCGGATGCAGTGCTGCCTGCTGAATAGGTGCTTGCCACATTCTGGGCGGATAAGTTGAAATCCACGCTCATCTTGTTTCCTCCTTTCCTTCCTTGGGAATGAATAAAAGTTCCAAACATCTACGATACGAAAAATCCGTTTTTCGTCCTGCCTGAAAACAGACAGTCTCCCTCATAGATAATTATCGGATTTAAGTACACTCATCTTAACCCCTGCAAGGTAAATTTTCAAGGAAAATCTAATATTTTGTTCTGACGAGTATAGGTGATCTTATGTCAAATCCGTAAATTTATTTCCGAACAGTTCCTTATTGCGGATTGTATCAAAAAGTGGTAATATGTTTTTTGTATACAAGAAAAGGGCTGAGGCAAATAAATATAAATTAGTTATAATAAGTGAAAGTTTTCTGTGGGGAGCCTGGTACCATCCCGTGAATGCGAAGAATGAATGGTTGACAGTACTGGCATCCGAAGACAGAGTAAGTCAGATATTACTTGCAGCAATTAGGAAAGAATACTATGGTTACAATCGACGCGCACGCAAAGATCAATATAGGACTGGATGTAATTGGCTGCCGGGCAGATGGGTACCATGAAGTGCGGATGGTCATGCAGACGCTTGGATTGCACGACACACTGACAATGGATGTATTATCGGATGGATCAGCAGCTAAAAGCTATGAAAATCTGTCCGGACGAGAAGATGACAGCAAGGCGGCAGACGCGTCTGCTGTGCCGGAAGACAAGATACATTTGTCAATCGCGTCGGATGATCCGGCAATTGATGTATCGCTTTTGCCGACAGATGGGCGCAATTTGTGCGTGAAAGCGGCAAAGGCTTTGATGGAGGATGCCGGGATCAATAAAGAAATAAAGATTCACCTGGTAAAGCGAATCCCGTTTGAAGCCGGTCTTGCCGGGGGCAGCACAGATGCGGCGGCAGTATTGAAGGGATTGAATAAATTATTAGATTTGCATTATACAAATGAAGGGCTTGCCGGAATAGGTGTAAAGCTTGGAGCGGATATACCGTACTGCATTTATGGCGGGACGATGTTGGCAGAAGGGATAGGAGAAAAGTTGACGCCGGTCGAGCCGGAGCTGGCCACAATGCCGGTGCTTTTAGTGAAGCCCGACTTTGGCGTTTCCACAGGCGGGATTTATCAGAGGCTGGATGCGGTAAAGAATCCGCCGCATCCGAATATCGACCGGCTCCTGCAGGCAATCCGGGCGAGAGAACCACAGCAGATTGCAACATATATGGGCAATATATTGGAGGAAGTGACAATAGCTGAGAATCCGAAGTTAAAGAAAATTAAAACACAATTAAGAAAATGCGGAGCGTTAGGAGCGCTAATGACCGGAAGCGGACCTACAATATTTGGACTGTTCGAAAACGGGGAAGCAGCAGAGAGGGCGAAGACAATAATAGAAGAAAAACATAATGGATATTTTATAAAAATAACAAAAACACAAATCACAAATGATGATATAATAATTGTGGGATATTCTGGCGATAAGGAACGAAAAACATAAAGATTGAACAACAGCAATTTTATTTTACAAATCAAAATATAACAAACGGCAATTGCGAAAACAGGAAGTAAAATGGGGAAATATAAGATGAATATCGGGAGAAAGAAAATGACGGATGATCTAAGGCTCAATATGGATGCGTATCTGCCATTGCGGGAAGTAGTATTTCACACGCTCCGTGATGCGATTTTAAAAGGAGAACTGGAGCCCGGGGAGCGGCTGATGGAGCTGCATCTTGCCAATCAGCTTGGCGTAAGCCGGACGCCGATCCGCGAGGCGATCCGGATGCTGGAGCAGGAAGGCTTGGCGATTACTGTGCCCAGGCGCGGGGCGCAGGTAGCCCGCATGACGGAAAAGGATCTCGAAGATGTCTTGGAGATCCGGGATGCGCTCGATGAATTAGCGGTATCAGCCGCGTCGAGACGGATCACAGAGAAAGATTTTAAGGAATTGGAAGAGGCAATGCGGCAATTTGAAAACGCTGTGGCACAGGGAGAGGTGCGTCAGATCGTGGAAGCAGACGAGGCATTTCACAATGTGATCTACCGGGCGGCAGGCAATCCCAAGCTTTCGACGATCGTGCAGAATTTAAAGGAGCAGATGTATCGCTATAGATATGAGTATGTCAAAGACAATGCGGATTATGAAATGCTGATTAAAGAACACAAGAGCATCCTTGAAGGTCTCCGCCGGAAGGATACCGAATATGTGAAAGGGGTCATGCACGAACACTTAGAGCATCAGGTGGAGGGTGTGCGGACAGTGATCCGCCGTCAAAAGAGTATGGTGGATTGATTGATGCGGAAGGTAAAGATCGTACGCAGGATTTATCGGCGGCTGGATGGCGCTGCCGAGCAGGAGAAAACCGTGTTAGGCGGCGTCCGACATGACAGAGGGAATAAAATTTATTTACAATTTAAGGAAATAATCTCAGAAGACATGGAGCCCGTGCCGACATTGCTGACCGTTGTCGGGGATGAGGTGGTACTGCACCGGAAGGGAGATGTGGGCGGCGATATGCGGTTTGTGGCGGGAGAAAGCCACAGCCTGATGTACCGGACGCCGATGGGCGCGCTGCCGATGGAGATACAGACATCGAAGGTGGATGTGTTTGTATCGCGGGGCATATTGAAAATTGAATTAAAATATAATTTATTATCCGCCGGAGACCTGTTGTCTGAGATTGATATGAGTATTCGGGCGGAGTAAGGCTACTTACTCCCCGTCATCTTATTCAACCGCTCCGTCAGCCTTGCCCGCCAGCCTTTTTTGACCGGCTCGGCATTGAGCCTGCCGTGGAGTCCCCGCACGCCGGTCAGGTAAAGACCGCTGACAGTTGCCTTGACTTCACGCTTTGTCGGGATTTCGTCGAAGACTTCTTCAGCGCAGATTAAGTTCATGATCTGCGGACCGGCTTTTACTTTGACGATCGGAACCTTGGCGCGCTTGGTGTACCAGGGAGCAGCATCCAGGACGGCATTCGGAAGACCGGCATCCCGAAGGCGCATCCGCTTTTTGTCAATGATCAACAGGGAAACCTGCTGGGATGTGGCAGCGACCTGTTTCTGCTGTTCGGCGCGCTGCTTCTCCATGCGCTTGCCGAGAAAATACAGACCGACAGTCAATCCGGCGAGGATGACGAGCATCACGATAAGAACGATCAAATGTGTAGGCATATCTTCAATTCCTTTCGATAATTACAAGAGATTTTATGTCTGTCCGGTCATTTGGACAGCTATATAGGTTTAACAGTACCATTTTCGTGAAAAAAAAGCAACCAAATCGAAAAATCTCTTTTCCTTTTCAGACAAGTGTGATATAATCCGTACGAAATTTGAGCAAAAAGCCAATGAAGGAGACGATTATGAAGCATGTCAAGACTTTAAATACGAAGAGATTGCAGAATACGGTAAAGAAGGGCGGCTGCGGTGAGTGCCAGACTTCCTGCCAGTCTGCGTGCAAGACGAGCTGCACAGTCGGCAATCAGAGCTGTGAGCAGAAATAGATAGTTTTTGGGTGGAATTTTTGAATGGGGGAGACAAGATACAGTTCCTCTCCCATTCTTTTTGCTGTATTATGATACATCAATTTAAAAATAACGGTTACAACATCGTCATGGACATCGAAAGCGGCGCGATTCACGAAGTGGACGATGCGATGTACGAGATGATTGCTTCCTATAAAAATAGCTCCAAAGAGGAGCTGTTTGAAAAAGTGGTAAAGACATTTCCGGATCTTTCCGGAGATGAATTGGAAGAGATTTATGACGAGATCCGCACACTTGAAGCAGAAGGCAGCCTGTTTTCCGAAGGGGCGTATGAGGAGAAAATGATGGATTTCTCCAGGCGTCCTACGGTGGTAAAGGCATTGTGCCTGCATGTGGCGCATGACTGCAACCTTTCCTGCGGCTACTGCTTTGCGGAGGAAGGAAAGTACCACGGTGACAAGCGGGAACTGATGAGTTTAGAGACCGGAAAGGCGGCGCTGGATTTTCTGGTTGCGCATTCCGGAAACCGGCGAAATCTGGAAGTGGATTTTTTCGGAGGGGAACCGCTGCTCAACTTTGAAGTCGTTAAGGAACTGGTGGCCTACGGGCGGTCATTGGAAGAAAAAAATGACAAGCATTTCCGCTTTACATTGACGACCAACGGTGTCCTGCTGGATGACGAAGTGATGGAATTTGCCAACCGCGAGCTGGACAATGTCGTGCTGTCGTTGGACGGGAGAAAAGAAGTCAACGACCGGATGCGTCCGTTCCGTGGCGGCCATTCCGTAGGCAGCTATGAGAAAATCGTACCGAAATTCCAGCGGTTTGCCAAAGGCCGGAAGGGCAAATATTATGTCCGCGGGACTTATACGCATTACAATCTCGATTTTTCAAAGGATGTGCTGCATCTGTCGGATTTGGGATTTGACCAGATTTCAGTGGAGCCGGTAGTGGCGCAGGAGTCTGATGATTACGCGATCCGCGAGGAGGATCTGCCGCAGCTGTTTGATGAATATGACGCGTTGGCGGCAGAGCTGGTACGGCGGCATGGAAAGGATAATGATTTTACATTCTTTCATTTTATGATCGACCTTGAGGGCGGACCGTGTGTGTACAAACGGCTGTCCGGCTGTGGATCCGGCACGGAGTACTTGGCAGTGACGCCGGCGGGCGATCTGTATCCTTGCCATCAGTTTGTCGGAAATGAAGCGTTTCGCATGGGAGATGTGTGGCACGGCGTTGACCGGGAGGATCTGGTGACAGAGTTCAAATCCTGCAATGTCTATGCCAAAGAGAAATGCAAAGACTGTTTTGCCAGATTTTATTGCAGCGGCGGATGCGCCGCGAATTCTTACAATTTCCATGGCAGCATTACCGACACCTATGAGATCGGCTGTGAATTACAGAAAAAGCGCATAGAATGTGCGATTATGATACAGGTGGCGTTGGCGGATGGGACTGACGCCGGAGAGTGAGAAACTTTACACCAAGGAGATGGAACATTATGAAGCGAATGAAGAAAAGCAGAGGAGTTGCGGTATTGGTCATCCTCGCTCTGATACTCGGGGCATTGGGTGCTTACGCAGGAATTATTCTCTCATCGACAGGAGCAGGCAAGAACCGCAATATCAAGCTCGGCCTGGATCTGGCCGGAGGTGTCAGCATTACCTATGAAGCGGTGGGTGATACGCCGACTTCCGAGGAGATGAATGATACGATCTACAAGCTCCAGCAGCGTATTGAAAATGATCTTGGATCGGAAAGTACGACGACTGAGGCAAATGTATATCAGGTCGGCGACGACCGTATTACGGTAGAGATTCCGGGCGTGACGGACGCGAACGCGATCCTGGAAGAATTGGGTACGCCGGGCGCGCTGTATTTCATTAAGCAGAAAAACGCGGAAGGAAATGAAAATTATTCCTATGACACGGCAAGCGGTACATTTATTCTCAATTATGATCTGTCCGAATTAGAAGAAAACGGTTCGATCGTATTGACCGGTTCTGAGGTGGAGAGCGCGGAAGCGACCTATGAGACGGATCAGACGACGAAAAATCAGAAGCCTGTTGTTCAGATCAATCTGAATGAGACAGGTACACAGGCATTTGCTGATGCGACGACATCGGCTTACCAAAATGGCGAATCGATCGGTATTTACTATGACGGACGGTTTGTATCTGTGCCGAATGTCAATTCGGCGATCACCGATGGCAACTGTGTCATCGAGGGTATGGACGATTATGAAGAGGCGGAAAGCCTTGCGTCCTACATCCGTATCGGTGGCCTGGATGTCGAGCTCGCTGAGCTGCAGTCTGAGGTAGTCGGCGCGCAGTTGGGCAGCGATGCTTTAAAGACCAGCCTGATGGCAGGCGCGATCGGCCTGGGGATCGTCATCGTGTTCCTGATCGCGATGTACCTGCTTCCGGGATTCGCGGCGGCTTTGGCGTTGCTGCTTTATACGGAGCTGATCATTTCCATACTGTATCTGTTTGACATCACACTGACCCTGCCGGGTATCGCGGGTATCATCCTCTCGATCGGTATGGCGGTTGACGCGAATGTGATTATTTTCGCCCGTATCCGCGAGGAGATCGCGGCAGGCAAAAATGTGTATTCTGCGGTGGACGAAGGTTTCCGCAAGGCAATGAGCGCAATCGTCGATGGTAATATTACGACGCTGATCGCCGCGGCAGTGCTGGGCGTGCTTGGTTCCGGTACGGTACGCGGATTCGCGACGACATTGGCGCTCGGCGTTGTTCTGTCAATGTTTACGGCATTAGTCGTGACACGGACGATCATGCGCAGCTTTTTGGCGCTGGGTCTGAAGGATGAAAAATTGTACGGACGCGCGAAGGAGCGCAAGACGATCCACTTCATTTCCAAGAAGACGATCTTCTTTGCGATTTCGATCATCGCGATCGGCGCGGGCATTATCGCTATGGGCATGAGCGCGGCAAGCAGCGGCAAGGCGCTCAACTACAGCCTCGAGTTCCTGGGCGGTACCTCAACGACCGTTACGCTGGACAAGGATTATACGATTGCGGAATTGGATGAAAAGGTTACGCCGATCGTTTCGGAGATCACTGGAGACAACGACATCCAGATGCAGAAGGTCAGCGGAACGAATCAGGTCGTGATCAAGACGCGGACACTGGAGCTGGAAGAGCGTGAAGAAATGAATGCGGCAATGGAAGAGAATTTCGGTGCCAAGGAAGAAGAGATTTCTTCGGAGAACATCAGCTCCACGATCAGTGGGGAAATGCGCCGGCAGTCGATTGTCGCGGTGCTGGTAGCGGCGTTCTTCATGCTGCTGTACATCTGGTTCCGGTTCAAGGATATCCGTTTTGCGACAAGCGCGATCGTGGCACTGCTGCACGATGTAATGGTAGTACTGGCGCTGTATGCGTGCCTGCGGCTGTCGGTCGGCTCGGCGTTCATCGCGTGTATGCTGACCGTTATCGGATATTCCGTCAACGATACGATCGTCATTTTCGACCGTATCCGTGAGAATATGGTTCGCCTGCGCAACAAGAATGACCGCGATGAACTGGAAAAGCTGGCAGACACATCGATCACGCAGACGCTGTCGCGAAGTATCTCGACTTCGTTTACAACAGCGGTAACCATTTTGATGCTGTTGATTTTAGGCGTTTCAACGATTAAAGAATTCGCGCTGCCGCTTTTGGCAGGCGTGATCACAGGTACCTATTCGTCAATCTGCATTGCGACGGAGCTGTGGTTTATCATGAGGATTTATCTGAAATCCAAGAATGAGCCGCAGGGCGGACGCCGCAACAGACATCAGCCGAAGAAGCAGAAGGCGACAAAGGAGAACAACGGGGTACTTGTGTAATAGACAAATACGGCGGACGTAAGACCGGAGGGCTATACGGTCGGTGATTTGTGCAGGTGAAAGAGAAAAAGGAGAAAACGAATGTATAAAATTGATGACATTATCCAGGTAGATTCTGACATCGCTGACGCGATCCGTGCGGAATACGACCGGCAGGCAAGCCACATCGAGCTGATCGCATCGGAGAACTGGGTATCTCCGGCGGTGATGGCGGCGATGGGGTCGGTTCTTACCAACAAATACGCAGAGGGCTATCCGGGCAAGCGGTATTATGGCGGCTGCGAGGTAGTCGATGAAGTGGAGGATATGGCGCGGGACCGCGCGAAAGAGCTGTTCGGCTGTGAATATGTCAATGTCCAGCCGCATTCCGGCGCGCAGGCCAATATGGCTGTCCAGTTCGCGATCTGTGAGCCGGGAGACACGGTGATGGGCATGAGCCTCGATCACGGCGGACATCTGTCGCACGGAAGCCCGGTCAATTTCTCGGGCAAGTTCTTCAACATTGTGCCTTACGGGGTCAATGATGAGGGCTGGATCGATTATGACAATGTGAGAAAAATTGCGTTAGAGTGCAAGCCCAAGATGATCATCTGCGGCGCGAGCGCTTACGCCCGTGAGATTGATTTCGCAAAATTCCGCGAGATCGCCGATGAAGTGGGTGCCGTATTGATGGCGGACATCGCGCACATCGCCGGACTGGTCGCGACAGGGCTGCATCCTTCGCCGATTCCGTACGCGCATGTGACGACCACGACGACACACAAGACGCTCCGCGGACCGCGTGGCGGCATGATCATGTCATCGAACGAAGTCAACGACAAATACAATTTCAACAAAGCTATGTTCCCCGGCATCCAGGGCGGTCCGCTGATGCATGTGATCGCGGCAAAGGCGGTCTGCTTTAAAGAAGCATTGGAGCCTTCGTTTAAAGAGTATATGACGCAGGTGAAGGACAATGCTCAGACCCTGGCAAAGGGCTTGATGGACCGTGGCGTAAACATCGTTTCCGGCGGGACAGACAACCATCTGATGCTGGTGGATTTGGTGTCGTTTGGCAAGACAGGAAAAGAGATCGAGACGCAGCTTGACCAGGCGCATATCACGGCCAACAAGAATACCGTGCCAAACGATCCGAAGAGCCCGTTTGTGACAAGCGGCATCCGGCTCGGCACGCCTGCAGCGACAAGCCGCGGACTGGTCGAAGAAGATTTTGATAAGGTTGCCGAAGCAATCGCGACCGTCATCAAAGAAGGCGAAGACGGCGTTGCGAAAGCAAGAGCGATCGTAGATGAGTTGACTGAGAAATATCCACTATCCGGCAGGTTTTAGTTAAGGAAAATAAGATAGCCGAGAGAGGATTACTATAAATGCTAGACATAAAATTTGTTCGCGAGAACCCGGAAACAGTAAAAGAAAACATCCGCAAAAAATTCCAGGATCACAAGCTTCCTTTTGTAGACGAAGTCATCGAGCTTGACCAGAAGATCCGCGCGGCAAAAAGCGAGGGAGACGAGCTTCGCGCGTCACGCAACACGCTTTCCAAGCAGATCGGCGGTCTGATGAAAGAAGGCAAAAAAGACGAAGCAGAAGCAGTCAAGGCGCAGGTCAAGGCAAACGCCGACCGTCTGGCAGAGCTGGAAAAAGAAGAGAGCGAGTGTGCAGCGGAGCTGGAAAAACGGATGCTGGTGATTCCGAATATCATCGATCCGTCAGTGCCGATCGGCGAAGACGATTCCAAGAATGTCGAGATTGAGAAGTTTGGCGAGCCGGTCGTTCCGGATTTTGAGATTCCGTATCATACGGATATCATGGCAAGCTTCAATGGCATTGATCTTGATGCGGCGGGAAAGGTTGCCGGAAACGGATTTTACTATCTGATGGGCGATATCGCCAGATTGCATTCGGCGGTGATCTCTTACGCGAGGGATTTCATGATCGGCCGGGGCTTCACCTACTGCGTGCCGCCGTTTATGATCCGTTCAAATGTCGTGACCGGCGTGATGAGCTTTGAGGAAATGGACGCGATGATGTACAAGATCGAGGGGGAAGACCTCTATCTGATCGGGACATCGGAGCATTCGATGATCGGCAAATTTATCGACACGATCCATGAGGAAGAAAGCCTTCCCTATACATACACAAGTTATTCGCCCTGCTTCCGCAAGGAAAAAGGCGCTCACGGTATCGAAGAACGCGGAGTGTACCGTATTCATCAGTTTGAAAAGCAGGAGATGATTGTCGTCTGCAAGCCGGACGAGGCGATGGAGTGGTATGACAAGCTGTGGCAGAATACAGTGGATCTGTTTCGCAGTCTGGATATTCCGGTTCGTACACTGGAATGCTGTTCCGGGGATCTGGCGGATCTTAAAGTTAAGTCCTGCGATGTTGAGGCGTGGTCGCCGCGGCAGCAGAAGTATTTTGAGGTCGGAAGCTGCTCGAACCTCGGTGATGCGCAGGCGCGCCGCCTGAAAATCCGTGTACGCGGTAAAGACGGTGAGAAATATTTCGCCAACACGCTGAACAACACGGTTGTCGCTCCGCCGCGGATGCTGATCGCGTTTTTGGAGAACAACCTCAATGAGGACGGTTCGGTGGATATTCCGGAGGCGCTGCGTCCCTATATGGGCGGAACGGAAAAGCTGGTGCCCGCGGAGTAAAAAATGGGTAAATTCTTTTACGCTGTTCACGCAGGGCGCACCCCGGGGATTTATACGGAGTGGTATGGTGATGGCCAGGCAGAATCGCAGGTGCATGGATACAAGGGCGCGCAGTACAAGAAATTCAAAACAATGGAAGAGGCGGAGCGTTTTATGCAGACGGGCCATGCTGTCGGAAAACCGGTGGCGGCTGAAACGGTAAACGAGGATGGCTTTCCGGAGAACTACGCATTCACCGACGGTTCGTTCAACTCTGAAACCGGGGTGTATGGCTACGGCGGATTTTTGATGCATGGGGAAGAACAGGCCACATTGCAGGGGAGCGGCGATGATCCGGAGTGGGCAGCGTCGCGGAACGTAGCTGGTGAGGTGCTGGGCGCAATGGCTGCCGTAAAAGAAGCGGAGCAGGCCGGTCTTTCGGAACTGACGATCTATTACGACTACATGGGAGTTGAATACTGGGCGACAGGTGAGTGGAAAACGAATAAAGTATCGACGCAGAATTATGCCGCGTTTATGCGAAAAGCGTCGGAAAAAATGCGCATTTCCTTTTGCCATGTCAAAGCGCACACCGGGATTCCGGGAAATGACGCGGCAGATCGGCTGGCAAAGGAAGCGGTCGGGCTGGAATGACTGAAAGAGAAAAATGGTGTTCGATATAAAGAGGAGCCTTCGGATGACGAGGGTTCTTTTTTTGTGAGCAGATTGCAAAATGATGGATAAAAGATGTTTTGGGTCTTGAATGAAGCGAACGACCCTTCTTGTGAAAATGAAAAGCATTCGCAAAAGAAATAAATAATTTTGGGGTGGGAATGCTGAAAAAATGGCAAGGTTTTAGGTGCTGTATTTGTGGAATAATCACAAGAATGGAAAAATCGGAAAACAAAACTTGACATGGGGGGGGTGAAGTGTTAGTATCCTTGTCGAGCGAAAGAGAAACTCTCACATGTTACTTGTTTAGAGTCGAAAGGAGGATTTTGAAACAATGAAAAAGACAATTGCAAAGATTATGGCAGCAGCTATGGTTCTGTCCGCAGTACCGGCTGTTGCACTGCCGACGATGACGGCTGAGGCTGCTAATACGACGGTTGAAAGCACGTATAATTCTACAACTGTTACACAGAGTACGGTAAATGATTTAGTTGCGGCTTCTACCTATAATCCTATTGCTTCTGATGGTTACACGGGAATTGTACTTGTTAATGGTGATAGCGCAGCTATCACGGCGACTGGAACCAGCGCAAATACTTATGCTCAGCTTAAAGTTAGTTCTTCTGGTGAACTGCTCGTAACTGCAGATACTTCAACGAAGGATAAGATCAAGGATCTTATCAAAGATATTAAGGACGGTAAGAACAATGTGACCATTGCGGTGACAATTAATGGCGCAACTACTAATTATGGCTTCCAGTTGGGCGGCGATTATGTAGACGGCAAGCAGTATGAAGCTGGTATCACACCGGAAGAAGGCAAGCTTGCCGATGGCGATGTGTACGCAACAATCGACAGCACGAGCGAGTTGGAAGTAAATATTGAGCGTGGTTCAAAGGATGGCATTCTTGACGACAACGATGACCTGCGTGGCAATATGCTGAACCTTAACACCGTCACTGTTGGTGGCGTAGAGTTCGATGTAGTAAAGCTTGGTGCACAGTCTCTGAAGAAAGCACACATGAAGAAGATCAAGGCTGAGAATGTCAAGAAGATCGGCAAGGGTGCTCTTCGTAAGGCTAAGCAGCTGAAGCATGCTGATTTCCAGGATTCTAACAAGACTCGTAAGATTCTGGGCAAGGCATTCTATGACTGCAAGAACTTAAAGACCATCATCATCGACGGCCGCAAGCTGAAGACAGTCGGTAAGGACGCATTCAGCGGCGTAAAGAAGAACTGCACGGTCAAGATCAAGGCTAAGAAGTCCAAGTTTGAGGCTGACAAGAAAATGATCTTGAAGAATGGTGGCAACAAGAACCTGAAGTTCGTTCGTAAGTAATTTCGGGGTCTGAAGACACCGGGAAGAAAATTCGACAACAAACATAGGCGATAAGAGGGGTATGTCTTTCACTCAATAGCGTAAACCTTTTTTCGAAGCAGCAGCCCGGCATCCGCCGGGCTGTTTGCTGTCATAAAGTAGGAATGGTAATGAAACATAAGACAGATTTGCGTACACAATTGATATATTGTGTACTTTTTATTATACTATAAACGGTTGCAGATGCCTAAGCATTAGGCGGATAATACGGGAGCGATGCGATGGTATCTTGCGTACGGAGATTCATTGGTCGGGGGAGGGGCATATGTGAACGAAGCACAGATTGAAAACATGCTGCGTGGCCGCACAATGGAACGGATTGCGGTACCGGGGGAACGGGATGCGGCGGTGCTGATTCCATTGGTGGAAAAGGCCGGGGAAACCTGTATTCTGTTTGAAATCCGCAACGCGTCTATCGCGCAAGGCGGTGAGATTTGTTTCCCGGGTGGACAGATTGAGCCGGACGAATTGCCGGAAAAGGCTGCGGTGCGGGAGACGATAGAAGAATTGGCATTGGCAGAGACGCAGGTGAGCGTGATGGCGCCATTGTTTGAGATGTCCGGGCCGGGAGGCCGGCGCGTGTCGGCATTTCTCGGTGAGGTGAAAAATTATCATGATACATGGTCGGCATCCGAGGTGGAGCGGATATTTTTATTGCCCATAGATGAACTGCTTGCCTGTGAACCGCTGACACATGACGATTGGATGGTGACCGTGACGGATGACGATTTTCCGTATGAACTGATTCCGGGCGGACGGGAGTATCCGTTTCGCAAAATTCCGCGGCGGTTTTATTTTTATAAGACAAAATACGGCGTGATATGGGGGCTGACGGCGGAGCTGCTGTATCGCCTTCTGGAATTGCTGCGGCAGCAGAAAGGGGAATGAGATGGCTTTGGCTGAGAATGCAGTATCAGCTGCAGGATCTGAAAGAACGATAGGTCAGGCAGAGACCGCGCGGAAAACCACAGGAAGGAATAGTCAATGAATCAGGGACAAACTCCATATAAACGAGTATTTGTGATCGTTATCGATTCCCTTGGGATCGGCGAAATGCCGGATTCTTTAAAATACGGGGACATCGGGGTCAATACGCTAAAGCATATCGCGGACAGCCGTGAGAGTTTTGCGATACCGACGATGGCGAGTTTTGGCATCGGCAGGCTGGATGAGGTACGGCAGCTCCATGGCGATGAGCATTACAGAGGATTGTGTTTAAAGCTGCGGGAGCGGAGCCTTGGCAAGGATACGATGACCGGGCATTGGGAGATGATGGGGCTGTACATCACCAAGCCGTTTGTGACATTTACGGACACCGGATTTCCCGAAGAGCTGATCGCGGAACTTGAGCAGCGCACCGGACGGAAGATCATTGGCAATAAATCCGCCAGCGGAACAGAAATCCTCGAAGAGCTTGCCGAACGGGAAATCGAACACGGTGAGCTGATCGTCTACACTTCGGCGGACTCCGTACTGCAGATCTGCGGAAATGAAGAGACGATGGGCGTGGAGACATTGTATCGCTATTGCGAGATCGCGCGTGAGCTTACGATGCGTGACGAGTGGAAGGTCGGGCGCGTAATCGCGAGACCGTATACGGGCAAAAGGCGTGGCGAGTTCAAGCGCACGGCGAACCGCCACGATTACGCGTTAAAGCCATTTGGGAAGACGGTGCTGAATGCGCTCAAGGAGCATGGATTTGACGTGATTTCGGTCGGCAAGATCAACGATATTTTCGTCGGGGAGGGCATTACCCAGGCGCACAAATCAAAGTCGTCAGTGCATGGGATGGAGCAGACGATCGAGATTGCGAAGAGCGATTTTGAGGGGTTGTGTTTTGTAAATCTTGTGGATTTTGACGCGCTTTGGGGGCATCGCCGTGACCCGGTCGGTTATGGGGATGAGCTGGAGCGGTTCGATAAAAAGCTGGCAGAATTGCTGGGCGAATTGAGAGAAGATGACCTGCTGATGATCACAGCAGATCATGGGAATGACCCGACCTACACCGGAACGGATCATACGCGGGAGCGGGTGCCGCTATTACTGTATTCACCGTCTATGACAGAATGCGGCGTATTGCCGGAGCAGGATACCTTTGCGGTGATCGGGGCGACGATCGCGGAGAATTTTGGCGTGGCGATGCCGGAGGGAACAATTGGTGTATCGTTATTGAGTGAAGTGCAAAAGCGTTGAAAGATCATTATTTTTGTTTTGAAACCTAAGTTTAGTTCCTTGGAATGTTAAGATGTAAAATATAAAAAGTGAGAATTTTCTGATAATTTTAGCACTCAACACTTGACAGTGCTAATAATCCATGGTATAACATAATCGTCCGATGTTTCCGCGCGTTTTAAAATAGGAAAATGATTTAACGGACACGGAAAGCAAAGCGCGAAAAGCAAAATGATTTTTGGGATCGGAGGTGGACGGTTATGAACATACAGAAATTTACGCAGAAATCAATCGAAGCGATTCAGGATACAGAAAAGCTGGCCTATGACCATGGCAATCAGGAGATCACGCAGGAGCATCTGCTTCTGGCTCTGCTGCAGCAGGAAGACGGTCTGATCGGCAAGCTGGTCGAGAAAATGGATATCGACCGGCAGTATTTTACGAATGACGCGGAGGCGATGGTCGGGGCATTGACCAAGGTGTCCGGTTCGGGCGCGGGCAATGTCTATATGAGCAAGGATCTGAACAATGTCCTGCTCCATTCCGAGGATGAGGCGAAGCGGATGGGCGACGAATATGTGTCAGTCGAGCATCTGTTTTTGTCGATGATCGCGCATCCGGGACGCGCATTAAAGGAAAAGTTCAAAGAATTCGGCATCACCAGAGACCGTTTTCTGGAGGCACTTTCGGCAGTGCGCGGCAACCAGCGCGTGACTTCGGACAATCCCGAAGCGACTTATGAATCGTTGGAAAAATACGGATACGACATGGTCGAGCGTGCCAGGGAGCAGAAGCTCGATCCGGTGATCGGCAGGGATGCGGAGATCCGGAATGTCATCCGGATCCTGTCGCGGAAGACGAAGAACAATCCGGTACTGATCGGTGAGCCCGGCGTTGGCAAGACGGCGGTTGTCGAGGGGCTGGCGCAGCGGATCGTCCGCGGTGATGTGCCTGAGGATTTAAAGGATGTCAAGGTATTCGCGCTCGATATGGGCGCGCTCGTGGCAGGAGCGAAATACCAGGGCGAATTCGAGGAGCGGCTGAAGGCAGTGCTCTCCGACATCAAAAGCTCGGACGGCAAAGTGCTGCTGTTCATTGATGAGCTGCATCTGATCGTGGGAGCAGGCAAAAATCAGGGCGCCATGGATGCGGGACAGCTCTTAAAGCCGATGCTGGCGCGTGGCGAGCTGCACTGTATCGGCGCGACGACATTGGATGAATACCGCGAATACATCGAAGAAGACGCTGCGCTGGCACGGCGTTTCCAGCCGGTGCAGGTCGATGAGCCGAGTGTCAATGAGGCACTGACCATCCTGCGCGGGATCAAGGACAGCTATGAAGTCTACCACGGCGTCAAGATTACTGATGACGCGCTGAAGGCGGCGGCGACACTGTCAAACCGTTATATTTCGGAGCGGTTCTTGCCGGACAAGGCCATCGACCTCGTGGACGAGGCATGCGCGTCGATTAAGTCGGAGCAGAAATCTGTTCCGTCGGAAATTGACGAACTGAATCAAAAGATCCGCGAGCTGGAGATTGAAAAGAAGAGCCTCGAGAAAGAAAAGAATAAAGAAGACGAAGAGCGTCTGGAAGAGCTGATCGCCGAGCTTGCGGAGCTGCAGGAGCAGAAGGATACCAAGATGGCGCAGTGGCGCAATGAGCAGGACGCGACGGAAAAGGTGTCGCGGCTGCGTGAAGAGCGCGACCGGCTGCGCAAAGAGATCGAGATAGAAGACCAAAAGCCGGATACCGACTGGGAGCGGATCAGTGAGCTGCAGTACGGCGAGCTGCCCAAGATCGAGCATATGATCGAGGTCGAGGAGCAGGAGCTTGGCAACCGCGAGATGCAGTATGTCCATGAGAAGGTGACAGATGAAGATATCGCGGAAATCATTTCGCGGTGGACCGGCATTCCGGTCTCAAAGCTCAACGAGAGCGAGCGCAACAAGACTTTGCATTTGGATGAGGAACTGCACCGGCGCGTGCTCGGTCAGGATGAGGCCGTCGAAAAGGTGTCGGAAGCGATCATCCGGTCGCGGGCAGGCATCAAGGATCCGGGGCGTCCGATCGGGTCGTTTTTGTTCCTCGGACCGACCGGCGTCGGCAAGACCGAGCTGGCAAAGACTCTTGCGGCGTCCTTGTTTGACGACGAGGACAATATCGTCCGTATTGATATGTCGGAATATATGGAAAAATATTCGGTGTCGCGGCTGATCGGAGCGCCTCCCGGATATGTCGGCTATGACGAAGGCGGTCAGCTGACCGAAGCGGTCCGGCGGAAGCCTTACTCGGTCGTGCTGTTTGACGAAGTGGAAAAGGCGCACCCTGATGTGTTCAATGTGCTGCTGCAGGTGCTTGACGACGGGCGGATCACCGATTCGCGGGGCAGGACGGTGGATTTCAAGAACACGATCATTATCCTGACATCCAACCTCGGTTCGGAATACTTGCTTGATGGCGTAGGATCAGACGGGACGATCAAGAAGGAGTCAGAGGATGTGGTGATGGAGCTTTTGAAAAATTCGTTCCGGCCGGAGTTTTTAAACCGCCTGGATGAGATCATTATGTTCCATCCGCTGTCTAAGGACAATATCAGCGGTATCATCACGCTGCTTTTGGCAGAGCTGAATGCGCGGCTTGCTGACCGCGGGATTTCCGTGGAGCTGACCGATGACGCGTGCGCGTTTGTCGCAGACGCGGCTTACGATCCGGCATACGGCGCGCGGCCGCTCCGCAGGTATCTGCAAAAGCATGTCGAGACTCTGGCGGCAAAGGAGATTCTGCGTGACAATGTGCACGAAGGCGATGTGATCCGGATCGACGCGAAGGACGGCACGTTGGTCGTGGCGTAAAATATGTTTTTTCAATCATAAGGATGGGCTATGGCAGAAAAGAAATTTATCCTGGCGTTGGACGCGGGAACGACTTCCAACAGGGCAATTCTATTTGACGGCAATGCCGATATGGTTGCAGTGGCACAGCAGGAATTTCCGCAGTATTATCCGCAGCCCGGCTGGGTGGAGCAGGACGCGAATGAGATCTGGGAGAGTCAGTATGCCGTAGCGAAAGAGGCGATGGTCAAGGCCGGCGTGACAGCGGAGGAGATCGCCGGGATTGGCATAGCCAATCAGAGGGAGACAACGATCCTGTGGGACCGAAAGACCGGAGAGCCGGTTTATCATGCAATCGTCTGGCAGTGCCGGCGGACGGCAGGGCGGATTGAAGAGCTGAAAAAGAGTTCTTGGAAGGCTTCGGCTGTCTCCGGCAAAGATGATTCGGATGCCGTATCCCGGCAAACTGATGCGGGAGTGGATGATATTGTCCGCGATAAAACCGGCCTGATCTTGGATCCATATTTTTCCGCAAGCAAGATCGAGTGGATTCTTGATCATGTCGATGGGCTGCGGGAGCGTGCCGAACGGGGTGAGATTCTGTTTGGCACGGTGGAGACATGGCTGGTGTGGAAGCTGACGGAAGGGGCGCTGCACATTACCGATGTGTCCAACGCGAGCCGTACCTGCCTGTTTAATATTCACAGCCTCAAGTGGGATGAACAGCTGCTTGGACTGTTTCACATACCGAAAAAGATATTGCCCAAAGTCGTGTCAAACAGTGAGATTTATGGTGAAAGTGACGCACAGCTTTTTGGCGCGCCGATTCCGATCTGCGGACTGGCAGGAGACCAGCAGGCGGCGCTGTTCGGGCAGCAGTGCACGCGGGAAGGCGATGCCAAAGTGACCTATGGAACGGGCGCGTTTCTTCTATTAAATACGGGCAGCCATATTGTACGGTCGGAAAATGGACTGCTGTCCACCGTGGCGTGGCAGCTCGGGGCGGAAGGAGAAGTGTCGTATGCGTTGGAGGGCAGCATATTTACCGCGGGCTCTGCCGTGCAATGGCTGCGCGACGATGTGGGGCTGATCGCGGACTCGTCGGAGACGGAAAGCCTGGCTGAGTCGGTGGAAGACACAGCGGGCTGTTATCTCGTACCGGCATTCACCGGACTGGGCGCGCCGTACTGGCGGGCAGATGCGCGCGGCATATTGACCGGACTGACGAGAGCGGTCAAGAGGGCGCATATCGTCCGGGCGACAGTGGAGAGTATGGCGTATCAGGTGCGTGATGTGCTGGCGCTGATGGTGGACGAACTACAGAAAGACGCGGATATGCCGAAAGAGAAGGATCCGGACAGAGCGCTTTTGATGAAGGGCGGCCGGACAGCGGACGATGATCATCCGGTGGTCTCACATTCAGTTCTTAAGGTTGACGGCGGGGCAAGCCGGAATAATTTCCTGCTGCAGTTTCAGGCGGACATTTCCGATCAGACGGTGATTCGCCCGTCCAATGTGGAAAGCACGGCGCTCGGAGCGGTGCTTATGGCAGGTTTGGCATGCGGATTCTGGACACCGGACGAGCTTTCCGGCCTGAATCCGAAAGAACGGGAATTCACGCCGAAAATGGCGGAGGACAGGCGGCAGGTTTTATTAAAGGGATGGCACAATGCTGTAGAACGCGCATTGTATGAAAAATAGTTTATAAAGAGTTCAGACATTGTTTAAAAAGAAATAATTTAAGAAGAAAGGATCATGCATATTGAAACCGGAAATTGAAGAAAAACCGGGAAAGTACAGCAAATAGAACGAATGCACCCGAAAAAATACAAACTTACGAAAAAAATCCTTGCAACCGCAGGGATTTTTTGATATAGTACAAAAGCTACTGTGTGAACCGCTGGCGTATGGGTGTGGGGACAGTATGACACACCCGGAAGCGTGTAATGTTCAGATGTGACAGGTCGTCCGGCGGCGGCGATGTCGCATAAATCGTAAAGGAGGCTATAATGGCAACACAACAGGTGATGCGGATTACGCTGAAGGCGTATGATCATGCACTCGTGGATGCATCCGCGCAGAAGATCATCGAGACAGTCCGCAAGAACGGTGCAGAAGTGAGCGGCCCGATCCCGCTTCCGACTAAGAAGGAAGTCGTGACGATCTTGCGTGCCGTGCACAAGTACAAGGATTCCAGAGAGCAGTTCGAGCAGAGGACGCACAAGCGCCTGATCGATATCCTGACCCCGACCCAGAAGACGGTCGACGCGCTCTCGCGTTTAGAGATGCCGGCAGGTGTCTACATAGATATCAAGATGAAAACAAAGTAACTAATTTATACGAATATGGGCACACCCCGTATTCCGCTGTAAAGGAGGCAATATGAAAAAAGCAATACTGGCAACGAAGCTGGGCATGACCCAGGTATTCGACGAGGACGGCACGCTCGTACCGGTGACAGTCCTCGAAGCGGGTCCCTGCGTTGTCACCCAGATCAAGACAATCGAGAATGACGGCTACGAAGCGATCCAGGTCGGCTTCGGCACCAAGCCTGTCATGGTCAAGAGCAAAGATGCCGCAGGCCGCAAGACCGTGGCACACCGCCACGGCGTCAACAAGCCGCTGAAAGGCCACTTCGACAAGGCTGGCGTTGAGCCGAAGCGTTACCTGCGTGAGTTCCGCCTGGAGAACTGCAGCGAGTTCGAGCTGGCACAGGAGATCAAGGCAGACATTTTTGAGAGCGGCGACAAAGTCGACGCGACAGCGATCTCCAAGGGAAAAGGTTTCCAGGGCGCGATCAAGAGACACGGACAGCACAGAGGACCTATGGCGCACGGTTCCAAGTTCCACCGCCATCAGGGTTCCAACGGCTCCTGCTCCACGCCTAGCCGCGTGTTCAAGGGCAAGGGCATGCCGGGACAGATGGGCGCGGTACGCGTGACCATCCAGAATCTCTCCGTGGTACGGGTTGACGCGGACAAGAACCTGCTCCTGATCAAAGGAGCCGTACCGGGACCGAAGAAGTCTCTGGTGACGATCAAAGAGAGCGTCAAGAAAAGCAAGTAAACGGTAGAGGATGGAATGTTAGGAGGTAAACAATGGCTCAGGTAGCTGTATATGATATGAGCGGCAAAGAGGTCGGCAAGGTCGATCTGTCAGACGCCATTTTCAATGTAGAGGTCAATGAACACCTGCTTCACAAAGCGGTGACGACCCAGCTGGCAAATTCCCGCCAGGGCACGCAGAAAGCAAAGACGCGCTCCGAGGTACGCGGCGGCGGCAAGAAGCCGTGGCGCCAGAAGGGTACCGGACATGCGCGGCAGGGATCGACCCGTGCTCCGCAGTGGACGGGCGGCGGCGTTGTATTCGCCCCGGTGCCGAGGGATTATTCCCAAAAGATGAATAAAAAAGAAAAGCGTGCGGCATTAAAGTCCGCGCTGACTTCCAGGGTACAGGATGAGAAGCTGATCATCCTTGACAGCCTGAAGTTTGACGAGATCAAGACAAAGAAGTTCGTTGAGGTAATGAAGAATCTCAATATCGACAAGGCGCTGGTCGTTCTGAATGACCATGACGACAATGTGATCATGAGCGCGCGGAATGTGCCGAAGGTCAAGACGGCGCAGACCAACGAGCTGAATGTCTTCGATGTACTGAAGTATCAGACGGTGGTACTCACCAGAGACGCTTTGAACACGGTAGAGGAGGTGTATGCATAATGGCTAGGATCATGTATTACGATGTCATCTTAAAGCCGGTCATTACCGAGAAGAGCATGACACAGATGGCGGAACGCAAGTACACCTTCCTTGTTCATCCGGAAGCAAACAAGCAGATGATCAAAGAAGCCGTGGAAAAGATGTTCGAGGGCACGACGGTTGAGAATGTCCGCACGATGAACCAGCAGGGCAAGAAGCGCCGCAGAGGCATGATCGTCGGACGGACGGCAAAGACGAAAAAAGCAATCGTGCAGTTGACGGAAGATTCCAAAGAGATTGAGATCTTCGCAGGACTCTGATTTTCGTCTGACTGAAAGGAGACACCAACAATGGGAATTAAGACATATAAACCATATACTCCGAGCCGCCGGAACATGACGGGTTCCGATTTCTCGGAGATTACGAAAAAGACGCCTGAGAAATCGCTCTTAAAGCCGCTGAAGAAGCACTCCGGCCGCAACAACCAGGGCCGCATCACGGTAAGGCACCGCGGCGGCGGCGAGCGCAGGCATTACCGCATGATCGACTTCAAGCGGACAAAGGACGGGATTCCGGCAAAGGTTGTCGGCATCGAGTACGATCCGAACCGCACAGCAAATATCGCGCTTTTGGCATATGCGGATGGCGAGAAGCGTTACATCCTCGCGCCGGAAGGTCTGACGGACGGCATGACCGTGATGAGCGGACCGGAAGCGGAAATCCGCGTCGGCAACTGCCTGCCGCTGGAGAATATTCCGGTCGGTACACAGGTGCACAACATCGAGCTGCATCCCGGCAAGGGCGGACAGATGGTCCGTGCCGCGGGCAACAGCGCACAGCTGATGGCAAAGGAAGGCAAGTACGCGACACTGCGTCTGCCGTCCGGCGAGATGAGAATGGTTCCGATCATCTGCCGCGCGACGGTCGGGCGGCTCGGCAATGCCGACCACAACCTGATCAAGATCGGTAAGGCAGGACGGAAGCGCCACATGGGCATCCGCCCGACGGTCCGTGGTTCCGCGATGAACCCGAATGACCATCCGCACGGCGGTGGTGAGGGCAAGGCGCCGATCGGACGCCCGGGTCCCTGCACGCCGTGGGGTAAGCCGGCACTGGGTCTGAAGACCCGCAAGAAGCACAAGCAGTCGAACAAGCTGATCGTTCGCCGTCGCGACGGTCGCGGTCTGAAGTGATAAAGGAGGTAAGAGTTCTATGGGTCGTTCATTAAAAAAAGGTCCGTTCGCGGACGCAAGCTTGCTGAAGAAGGTTGACGCGGTAAACGCTTCCGGTGACAAGACGGTCATCCGGACATGGTCACGCCGTTCCACGATCTTCCCGCAGTTCGTCGGTCTGACGATCGCCGTACATGACGGACGCAAGCATGTACCCGTATATATCACGGAAGACATGGTAGGACATAAGCTCGGTGAGTTCGTCCAGACGCGGACATACCGCGGTCACAGCAAGGACGACAGGAAATCCGGCGTTCGCTGACCCCGGGCTGTTATGAGCAAGAAAGGAGACAACAATGTCTAAAGGACATAGAAGTCAGATAAAGCGTGAAAGAAACGAGACCAACAGAGACACGCGTCCGTCCGCAAAGCTGTCTTACGCGCGGGTATCGACGACAAAGGCGGCGTTCGTATTGGATGCGATCCGCGGCAAGGATGTGACGGAAGCCGAGGCGCTGCTTATGTACAGCCCCCGCTATGCGTCAGAGCTGATCTTAAAGCTGCTGCGGTCCGCGATCGCCAATGCGGAAAACAACGACGGATTGGACAGGGCAAACCTCTACATTGCGGAGTGCTATGCCAACAAAGGTCCGACGATGAAGCGTATCCGCCCCCGTGCGCAAGGACGGGCATACCGGATTGAGAAGCGCACGAGCCACATTACGATTGTATTAGATGAGAAAGCGGGAAAATAAGGAGGCAATGAATGGGACAGAAAGTTAATCCCCACGGTTTACGGGTAGGCATTATCAAGGACTGGGATTCGAGATGGTATGCGGATGACGCGCATTTCGCGGATTATCTGATCGAAGACCACGAGATCCGTTCCTTTTTAAAGAAAAAGCTGTATGCGTCGGGCATTTCCAAGATTGAGATCGAGCGGGCAAGCGACCGCGTCAAGATCATCGTGTTCACCGCGAAGCCGGGTATCGTGATCGGCAAGGGCGGTGCGGAGATCGAGCGCATCCGCGGCGAAGTCCAGAAGCTGACCGACAAGAAGCTGTCGATCGACATCAAAGAGGTGAAGCGTCCGGATCGTGACGCGCAGCTCGTTGCAGAGAATATTGCTCAGCAGTTGGAGAACCGTATCTCATTCCGCCGTGCGATGAAGTCCTGCATGAGCCGCAGCATGAAGACCGGCATTCAGGGCATCAAGACAAGCTGTGCCGGCCGTCTGGGCGGCGCGGATATGGCGCGTACCGAGACTTACAACGAAGGTACGATCCCGCTGCAGACGCTGCGCGCGGACATCGATTACGGTTTCGCCGAAGCAGACACGACCTACGGCAAGATCGGCGTAAAGGTATGGATATATAAGGGCGAGGTACTGCCCTCCAAGAAGAGGACCGGCGGAAGCGTAAATCGCGCGTCGCGCCAGGGCAAGAAGGAGGCGAACGCAAATGTTAATTCCTAAGAGAGTCAAGCACCGCAAGCAGTTCCGTGGCAGAATGCGCGGAAAGGCATTGCGCGGCAATAAGATTACCAACGGCGAATACGGCATTGTGGCTTTGGAGCCGTGCTGGATCCGTTCCAACCAGATCGAGGCAGCCCGTATTGCCATGACGCGTCACGCAAAGCGCGGCGGCAAGGTATGGATCAAGATTTTCCCGGACAAGCCGGTGACGGCAAAGCCTGCCGAGACCCGAATGGGTTCCGGAAAAGGTGCGCTGGATTACTGGGTGGCAGTTGTCAAGCCGGGACGCGTCCTTTTTGAGATCGCGGGTATCCCTGAGGAAGTGGCGAGAGAAGCGCTGCGGCTGGCGACACACAAGCTCCCGTGCCGATGCAAGGTGGTTTCGCGCGCGGATTTAGAAGGCGGTGAAGCATAATGAAAAAGACGACATATTTGGAGGATCTGCGGGGCAATTCCGTAGAGGAGCTGAATCAGCAGCTTGTAGACGCAAAAAAGGAACTGTTTAATCTGCGCTTCCAGAATGCGACCAATCAGCTTGAGAACACGGCACGCATCCGTGAGGTACGCAAAAACATCGCGCGGATCCAGACTGTGATCACGCAGACTAGTCGAGCTTAATGGATATATCATTAGCGAGGCTTAGAGATCAGATAAAGAAAGGAGCAAGGATTTGGCAGAGAGAAATCTGAGAAAAACACGAGTCGGCATCGTTACGAGCGACAAGATGGACAAGACCATTACGGTTGCGGTTCGTGACAATGTGCGTCACCCGTTGTACAAGAAGATCGTAAAGCGTACTTACAAGTTGAAGGCGCATGACGAGCAGAATGATGCGCATATCGGAGATACCGTGCGCGTGATGGAGACGAGACCCCTTTCCAAGACAAAGAGATGGCGGCTTGTCGAGGTAATGGAAAGAGCCAAGTAAGGCATCGAAGGGAGTGAAAAAATGGTACAGCAGGAAAGCAGACTGCGTGTAGCCGACAATACGGGAGCAAAGGAAATCCTGTGCATCCGCGTGATGGGCGGTTCCACGAGAAGATATGCGGGTATCGGAGATATTATTACCGCTACGGTCAAAGATGCAACACCCGGCGGCGTGGTAAAGAAGGGCGATGTCGTAAAAGCTGTTGTCGTCCGCACGAAAAAGGGCGTTCGCCGCAAGGACGGTTCTTACATCAAGTTCGATGAGAACGCGGCAGTGATCATCAAGGATGACATGACTCCGCGCGGTACGCGTATTTTCGGACCGGTGGCAAGAGAGCTTCGCGAGAAGCATTTCATGAAGATCGTATCGTTGGCTCCGGAAGTATTATAAGCCGGCGCTGCGGATTGTTTGTAGGAGGATGCAATGGCAACGATGAAGATAAAAAAGGGCGATATGGTCCGCGTCATATCGGGCAGCGATAAGGACAACGAGGGCAAGGTTATCGCCGTTGACCGCAAGAAGAACAGGGTCTATGTAGAAGGCGTTCATCTGATCAAAAAGCACATGAAGCCGAGTATGGCGAATCAGACGGGCGGAATCGTCGAGCAGGAAGGACCGATCGACATTTCCAATGTGATGCTTCTCGTTGATGGACAGACCACGAGAGTCGGCTTTAAAATGGAGGGCGACAAGAAGGTTCGTTATGCCAAGAAGACCGGCAAGGTCATCGATTAGGGAGGAGCGATACGATGAGCAGACTGAGAGAAGAATACGACAACAAGATCAAGTCGGCGATGATGGAGAAGTTCGGCTACAAGAATATCATGCAGGTGCCGAAGCTGGAAAAGATCGTCGTCAATATGGGTGTCGGTGAGGCAAAAGAGAATCAGAAGATTCTCGAATCCGCGCAGAAGGACATGGAGACGATCACCGGTCAGAAGTCGATCGTGACCAAGGCGAGAAAGTCCGTCGCGAATTTCAAGATCCGTGAAGGCATGGCGATTGGCTGCAAGACGACGCTTCGCGGTGAGAAAATGTACGAATTCCTTGACCGGCTTGTCAATCTGGCACTGCCCCGAGTCCGTGACTTCCGCGGCGTGAATCCGAATTCATTTGACGGGCGCGGCAATTATGCACTCGGTATCAAGGAACAGATCATTTTCCCTGAGATCGAGTATGACAAGGTAGACGCCGTCCGGGGCATGGATATCATCTGTGTGACGACAGCGCATACGGACGAGGAGGCGCGCGAGCTTCTGAGACTGTTTGGTATGCCGTTTGCTAAATGATTTAGGAGGATATAAAAATGGCAAAGAAAGCAATGAAAGTAAAACAGCAGCGCAAGCAGAAGTTTTCGACGAGGGAATATACCCGCTGCCGGATCTGCGGCAGACCGCACGCATATCTTCGTAAGTACGGCGTTTGCAGGGTTTGCTTCCGTGAGCTTGCTTACAAGGGCGAGATTCCGGGAGTGAAAAAGGCAAGTTGGTGAGTGCAGGCTGAACGGCAGACAGTAATATATATTAGGAGGATTTCAACATGACAATGAGTGATCCGATTGCAGATATGCTTACGAGGATTCGGAATGCCAATACTGCAAAGCATGATACAGTAGATATCCCTCTTTCCAAGATAAAGGTCGCGATTGCAGACATTTTGGTGGATGAGGGTTACATTACCAAGTACGACATCGTTGACGCGGGCAATTTCAAAAACATCCATGTGACGATGAAGTACGCAGGTGAGAAAAAGGAAAAGATCATCACCGGAATCAAGAGGATTTCCAAGCCGGGTCTGCGGATCTACGCGGGCAAGGACGAGGTGCCGTCGGTACTTGGCGGACTCGGAATTGCGATCCTGTCGACCAACAAGGGCATCATTACGGACAAGCAGGCCCGCAAGGAGCAGGTCGGCGGTGAAGTTTTAGCATTTGTCTGGTAGACGACGAACATCAGATCATAAAATATTTTAGGAGGTACGGGCATCATGTCACGAGTAGGAAGAATGCCAATCGCGGTACCTGCCGGTGTTACGGTGGATATTGCAGAAAATAATCATGTGACGGTAAAAGGTCCCAAGGGGACTTTGGAAAAGACTCTCCCGAAGGAGATGGAGATCGTACATGAGGGAGAGACCATTCAGGTCAACAGACCGAATGATTTGAAGAAGATGAAATCCCTGCATGGGCTGACCAGGAGCCTTTTGGCCAACATGGTCACCGGTGTGACGGACGGATACGAAAAGAAGCTGGAAGTCAACGGCGTCGGTTTCCGTGCGGCAAAGCAGGGCAAGAAGCTGGTATTGAACCTCGGTTTTTCCCATCCGGTAGAAATGGAAGACCCGGAAGGCATCGAGACAAAGGTAGAAGGCAACAACATTACCGTGTCCGGCATCGACAAGGAAAAGGTCGGACAGTTTGCGGCAGAGATCCGCGACAAGAAGCGTCCTGAGCCTTACAAGGGCAAGGGCATCAAGTACGCTGACGAAGTGATCCGCCGGAAGGTCGGTAAGGCTGGTAAGAAATAACGAACACTTAATGAAATCAAACAAAGTAAAGATTGAATTCAGTGTGAGTATTGTTCTGCGAGCGGCGCTCAACCTTAGATGAGATCAAAGGTTGAGCGGAAAGAGAGCAGAACCTCCTTATAAATAGGGAAGGGAGAAAGTGAGGATTCTATGATTAAGAAGAAATCAAGAGCCGAAATTCGGGCAAAAAAGCATAAAAGAATGCGCTATACGCTTTCCGGCACGACTGAGAGACCGCGTCTTTCCGTATTCCGGAGCAACAAGCATATGTATGCGCAGGTCATTGATGATACGGTCGGAAACACACTGGTCGCTGCTTCCACCGTGGAAGCTTCCGTAAAGAGTTCCGTGGACAAGACCAACGACATGGAAGCTGCAAAGGCACTCGGCACAGAGATTGCGAAGCGCGCTTTGGATAAGGGCATCAAGTCGGTAGTCTTCGACAGAGGCGGCTTTATCTATGCCGGCAAGATTGCAGCTCTTGCTGACGCGGCAAGAGAAGCGGGACTGGATTTTTAATGGAAGCCAAGTACTGTCCAACGAACGAAGTGAGTTGTTGACAGCACTGGCATCCGACAGAGTAAGTCAGATAATAGCTGTCGGTATTAGAGGAGGAAAGGAATGAAACGGACAATCATTGATACAAGCGATATGGAATTGAATGAAAATGTCGTAGCGATCAAGCGTGTTACCAAGGTCGTCAAGGGCGGCCGGAATATGCGTTTTACGGCACTCGTCGTCGTTGGTGACGGCAATGGCCATGTCGGCGCGGGTCTGGGCAAGGCAACAGAAATTCCGGAAGCGATCCGCAAGGGCAAGGAAGACGCGACCAAGAAGCTGATCACGGTGCGTCTGGACGAAAACCGCAGTATCACCCACGACATCACGGGCAAGCACACAGGCGCGTCAGTACTCCTGAAGCGTGCGCCGGAAGGTACCGGAATCATCGCGGGCGGTCCGGCACGAAGCGTCTGCGAGCTGGCAGGTATCCAGAATATCCGTACCAAGTCTCTGGGTTCTTCCAACAAGCAGAATGTCGTTCTGGCGACGATCGAGGCTCTGTCTCAGCTCAAGTCACCGGAGGATGTGGCAAGACTGCGCGGAAAGACGGTTGAGGAAATACTGGGTTAAAGAGGAGCCGCTAAGTGCTCAATGCAGGAGGAAAAGAAAGTGGCAGACAAGAAATTACGAATTACATTGGTGAAATCCACGATCGGCGCCGTGCCCAAGAACAAAAAGACGGCAGAGGCGCTGGGCTTGCGCAAGATCGGCAAGACCGTGGAGATGCCGGACAACGACGCAGTTCGCGGCATGATCCAGAGAGTCAGACATTTGGTAAAAGTAGAAGAGATTTAAGGTTGGAGGTGCGTTATGGATTTATCCAATTTAAGCCCGGCAGCGGGTTCCAAGCACGACAAGTTTCGCCGTGGCCGCGGACACGGATCCGGCAACGGCAAGACGGCAGGTAAAGGACACAAAGGACAGAGAGCGCGCTCAGGCAAGGCAAGACTTGGATTCGAGGGTGGTCAGATGCCGTTGTACCGCCGTATTCCGAAGCGCGGCTTCACAAACCGCAATACCAAGGATATCGTCGCGATCAATGTGTCGGAGCTGGAGCGCCGTTTCAACGACGGTGACGAGGTGACGGTTGAGAAGCTGATCGAGAGCGGTGCGATCAAAAACGCGCGTGACGGCGTCAAGATTTTGGGCAACGGAGAACTGACCAAGAAGCTGGATGTCAAGGTCAACGCATATAGTGCTTCCGCGAAAGAAAAGATTGAGGCACTCGGTGGAAAAGCTGAGGTGATCTGATGATTGCGACATTGATAAACGCATTCAAAATACAAGATTTGAGAAAACGCCTCTATTTCACGCTGTTTATGCTGGTCGTTGTCCGCTTTGGATCGCAGATACCGGTACCCGGCGTGGATACGGATGTATTCAAGGATCTGTTCGCCAATTCCGGCGGCGCGATGAATTTCTTTGATGCGATCACCGGCGGTTCGTTTGAGCAGATGTCCGTATTTGCTTTGAACATCACGCCGTACATCACATCATCGATCATCATGCAGCTGTTGACGATCGCGTTCCCCGCATTGGAGGAGATGCAGCGCGACGGCGAGCAGGGGCGTAAAAAGATGACGCAGATTACCCGTTATCTGACGATCGGGCTGTCCGTCATGGAGTCCTTCTTCATGGCGCTCGGATTCGGACAGAGCGGGTATCTGGAAAAGTTTGATGTACTGCATGTGCTGGTACTGATCACGGTACTGACTGCAGGCTCGGCGGTGCTGATGTGGATCGGTGAACAGATTACGGAGCATGGCGTCGGCAATGGTATTTCCATCGTTCTGACGATCAACATTATCTCCCGTATTCCGAGCGACCTTTCAACGCTGTATCAGCAGTTCGTCAAGGACAAGACGGTTGCCAAGGGCACGCTTTCGGCGGTGATCATCGCGGCGATCATTATCGCGATCGTTGTCATGGTCGTGGTACTGCAGTGCGCTGAGCGCCGGATTCCGGTGCAGTACGCGAGGAAGCTGCAGGGACGCCGTCAGGTCGGCGGCGCGAGCTCGCACATTCCGCTGAAGGTCAATACCGCAGGCGTGATCCCGGTTATCTTCGCGCAGTCCATTCTGCAGACTCCGGTGATCATAGCGACATTGCTTGGCCGGCAGAACGGCACAGGCTTTTGGAGCAAGGTATTAAACGGCATGAGCCAGTCGCACTGGTTTGACCCGAACAACTGGGTATATACGATCGGCGCGGCTGTGTATGTAGCATTGATCATCGCATTTGCTTACTTCTATACATCGATCACCTTCAATCCGCTGGAGATCGCCAACAACATGAAGAAGCAGGGCGGCTTCATTCCGGGCATCCGTCCGGGCAGGCCGACGAGCGATTATCTGACAGGCGTATTAAACAACATCATACTGATCGGCGCGATCGGACTTTCCATCGTATGTATCCTGCCGATCATGTTCAACGGACTGTTCAATGCGGATGTTTCCTTCGGCGGTACATCGCTGATCATTATCGTCGGTGTTATCGTAGAGACCTTGAAGCAGGTTGAGTCTCAGATGATGGTCCGCAACTACAAAGGATTCCTTTCAGAGTAAGCTCAGGAAAGATTAGGAGGAACGGTTATGAAGATTATCATGTTGGGAGCGCCCGGAGCGGGCAAGGGAACACAGGCAAAGCAGATTGCGGATCACTATTCGATCCCGCACATTTCGACCGGAGATATTTTCCGCGCGAATATCAAGGAAGGCACGGAGCTTGGCAAGAAGGCAAAGGAGTACATGGACAAAGGCGCTTTGGTGCCGGATGAGCTGACCTGCGATCTGGTCATGGACCGGATCAGTCAGGATGACTGCAAGAACGGTTTCGTGCTGGATGGTTTTCCGCGGACGATTCCGCAGGCCGAAGCTTTGGAAAAAGCGCTTGAGGCAGCGGGACAGAAGATGGATTTCGCTATCGATGTCGATGTGCCGGATGACAATATCATCGGCCGTATGAGCGGCAGACGCGCATGCTTGAACTGCGGCGCGACCTACCACATTATCTCAATCCCGCCGAAAAAAGAAGACATCTGCGATGTCTGCGGCGAGGCATTGGTGCAGCGTGACGATGACAAGGAAGAGACAGTCAAGAACCGTTTGTCTGTCTACCATGAGCAGACACAGCCGCTGATCAATTTCTATCAGGAGCGCGATATCCTGCGTACAGTAGACGGCACGCGTCCGATGGATGAGGTCTTCTCCGCGATACAGGCGATTTTGGGAGCCTGATGGATGGAGCTTCTGATGGCGAGATCGCTCGCCGGACACGACAAAGATGCATTGTATGTGGTGATCGGTGAGGATGAAGCGGATGTGATTCTCGTCAATGGCAAAAACCGCACGATGGACAGTCCCAAGAGGAAGCGGAAAAAGCATGTCCAGCCGATCAGGCATTTTCCGGAAACGGTACGGTCTGAGGTGAGATCGGCTGAGCGCTGGACAGATGACAATGTAAGAAAAGTAATCAAGTTATACGAGATGGCTCATAAGGAGGAAGAGGTTTGTCAAAAGCAGATGTGATTGAAGTGGAAGGCAGGGTGCTTGAAAAGCTGCCCAACGCAATGTTTCAGGTTGAGCTGGAAAACGGGCATCAGATTCTCGCCCATATCAGCGGCAAGCTGCGGATGAATTACATCCGGATTCTTCCCGGCGACAAAGTTACCGTGGAAATGTCGCCGTACGATCTGTCCAAAGGCAGGATCATCTGGAGAGCTAAATAACATATTGACATTTGCTGACGACAAGAGTATAATATTTTGCGGACTTCGCTCACGGGGGTCCTTTTAAAGCATATATTTACAGACTATGGGAAAGGAGGAATCCCCATGAAAGTTCGTTCATCAGTGAAACCGATCTGCGAAAAGTGCAAGGTTATCCGCAGAAAGGGAAGTATTCGCATTATTTGCGAGAATCCGAAGCACAAACAGAGACAGGGATGACATTCGGAGCATTTTAGAATTTTTACTTTTGAGAGCATGGAGGAATAGCATATGGCTCGTATTGCAGGTGTAGATTTACCGAGAGAAAAAAGAGTAGAGATCGGTCTGACCTATATTTACGGTATCGGCAGGGTCAGCTCGAACAAGATTCTGGAGTCGGCAGGCGTCAATCCGGACACCCGTGTCAAGGATCTGACCGATGAAGAAGTGAAAAAGATTTCCGATGTCATTGACAAGGAAGAGTATATGGTAGAGGGTGATCTTCGTCGTGAAATCGCTCTCAACATCAAGCGTCTGCAGGAGATCGGATGCTATCGCGGGATCCGCCACAGAAAGGGTCTGCCTGTCCGCGGACAGAAGACCAAGACCAATGCGCGTACCCGTAAAGGTCCGAAGCGTACAGTCGCAAACAAGAAAAAGTAATTAGCAATTTGTTTTTACAGCAGGAGGCAGGTTAGTTTTTATGGCAAGAGCAGCTAAGAAAACCACGCGCAGGCGTGTGAAGAAAAACGTTGAACATGGTCAGGCACATATCCAGGCGTCTTTCAACAACACAATCGTGACGCTGACAGACACGCAGGGGAATGCCCTTTCATGGGCAAGTGCCGGTGGACTGGGATTTAGAGGTTCAAGGAAATCTACTCCGTATGCCGCACAGATGGCGGCAGAGACAGCAGCCAAGGCTGCACTTCCTCATGGACTCAAGAAGGTTGATGTGTTCGTAAAGGGTCCGGGTTCGGGCAGAGAGGCAGCGATCCGCGCGATCAATGCCTGTGGCATCGATGTCCTTTCGATCAAGGATGTGACACCGGTTCCGCACAACGGATGCCGTCCGCCGAAACGCAGAAGAGTATAATTAGGAGGAAAGAATATCATGGCAGTAAACAGAACCCCGATTCTTAAACGATGCCGTTCCCTCGGACTGGATCCGGTTTTTCTCGGCGTCGATAAAAAGTCCAAGAGGCAGCCGAACCGCTCCAACCGCAAGGTATCGGAGTACGGTCTGCAGCTGAAAGAAAAGCAGAAAGCAAAGTTTATTTACGGCGTCCTTGAGAAGCCGTTCCGCAATTATTACAAGAAAGCGGACAACATGAAGGGCATGACCGGTGAGAACCTCATGCGCATTTTGGAGAGCCGCCTTGACAATGTCGTATTCCGTATGGGTTTAGCGCGTACACGCCGTGAGTCACGCCAGATAGTCGGACATAAGTTCGTTACGGTCAACGGCAAGATGGTCAACATCCCTTCCTATCAGGTAAAGGCAGGCGATGTGATCGAAGTACTTGAGAAAAAGAAGAATATGCAGCGGATCAAGGATATTCTTGAAGTGACCGGTGGCCGTGTCGTTCCGGAATGGCTGGATTTCAATCCGGAGACGCTTCAGGGAACGATCAAGGAGCTGCCCTCCAGAGACCAGATTGATGTTCCGGTCGATGAGATGCTGATTGTCGAGTTGTATTCTAAGTAATTCAGGCACAACCGGACAACCACATAAGGAGAGGAGGTTTTTCCACTTTGTTTGAATTTGAGAAACCCAACATTACAATTACGGAAATGTCGGAAGACAGAACCTTTGGCAGCTTTGTTGTGGAGCCTCTGGAGCGCGGATATGGGATGACGCTGGGCAATTCCCTGCGCCGCATTATGCTTTCCACCCTTCCGGGTACGGCAGTCAGCCAGGTCAAGATCGAAGGCGTGTTGCACGAGTTTTCAACGCTTCCGGGCGTGAAAGAGGATGTGGCGGAGATTATCATGAATATCAAGGATCTTGCCCTGCGCAATAACAGCAAGACGGACGAGGTCAAGACCGCTTATCTCGAATACGAGGGTGAGGGAGTCGTGACGGCAGGCGATATCCGCTTTGATCCGGACATTGAGGTTATGAATCCGGATCTTGTGATCGCGCACCTAAACAGCGGCGCAGACTCCAAGCTGATCATGGAGATGACGATCACAAACGGCAGGGGATATGTGAGTTCTGAAAAGAACAAGGACGAAGATACCCCGATCGGCGTGATCGCGGTAGATTCGATCTATACTCCGATTGAGCGTGTCAATATGCATGTCGAGGATACCCGTGTCGGTCAGGTGACCGATTTTGACAAGCTGACATTGGATGTATGGACCAACGGCACGCTTGGACCGGATGAGGCGGTAAGCCTTGCGGCCAAGGTCTTGAATGAGCATCTGAATCTGTTTATCAATCTCTCCGACGCGGCAGAGGACATTACCGTGATGAATGAGTCCGCCAATGAGGACAAGGACCGTATCACGGAGATGCAGATTGAGGAGCTGGAGCTTTCGGTCCGTTCCTACAACTGCCTGAAGCGTGCCGGCATTTCGACGGTCGGCGAGCTTTGCAACAAGACGCAGGATGAGATGATGAAGGTACGCAACCTCGGACGCAAGTCCCTCGATGAGGTTGTGGAGAAGCTTTCTGAGATGGGACTGCATTTCAGGGAGAATGACGACATTTGATATCGGTAAGACTACAAGCACGATAGGAAGGAACTTAAAATGGCTAAGTACAGGAAATTATCAAGGACAGCTTCGCAGAGAAAGGCGCTTCTGCGCAATCAGGTGACGAATCTGCTGTATCACGGCAGGATCGTTACGACAGAGGCAAAGGCGAAGGAAGCCCGCAAGATCGCGGAGCATCTGATCGCGCTGGCAATCCGTGAGAAGGACAATTTTGAAGAAGTGACCGTACAGGCAAAGGTGCCGCGCAAGGACAAAGACGGCAAGCGTGTCAAGGAAGTCGTAGACGGCAAGAAGAGAAGCGTTTATGACACGGTTGACAAGAAGATTAAAAAGGATCTGCCCTCCCGTCTGCACGCACGGCGTGAGATGTTAAAGGTGCTGTATCCGGTTACGGAGCGCGGCGAGAAGCGCAGGGATACGCAGAAGGTAGATCTTGTTGCCAAGCTGTTTGATGAGCTGGGACCGAAGTATGCGGGCCGCAATGGCGGTTTCACCCGTATCATCAAGATCGGCCAGCGCAGAGGCGACGGAGCATTGGAAGTAGTACTTGAGCTGGTATGATCAATGTGACCGGATGTGCCCGTGAAGGCACATGGTTAAATTTTATATGGATCAATAAAAGAGCTTGCTGACATTGGCAGGCTCTTTTACGCTACAATTGGGATTTTGAAAGGATATCAAAATGAACTATGATTTTGATGAAAAGATCGACCGCAGCAGGACGAACGCCTTAAAGTGGGAGCTGCTGCCTGCAGGCGGCAATCCGATGTGGGTCGCGGACATGGATTTTGCGACTGCGCCTGCCATACGGGAAGCCGTGGAAAAGCGCGCGGCGCATGGCGTATTCGGCTATTCGGTGATACCAAAGGAATGGAAGCAGAGCTACCAGCTTTGGTGGAAAAACCGTTATGATTTTGAAATGAGCAGGGAATGGCTGGCATTCGCGACAGGGGTGATCCCGGCGATTTCAACGGCGATCCGCAAATTCACGACGCCTGCAGAGAAGATTATCATCCAGACGCCGGTATATAACATTTTCTTCAACTGCATTGCCAACAACGGCAGGCAGGTATGGGAAAATGAACTGATCTACGAAAATGGCACATACCGGATGGATTTTGATGATCTCGAAAAGAAAATGTCTGATCCGCTCTGTACAATGATGCTGCTGTGCAATCCGCACAATCCGACCGGAAATCTGTGGAGCAGAGAGGAGTTGGAACAAGTCGGGGAGCTGGCGGCAAAGCACCATGTCCTTGTCGTGTCAGATGAAATACACTGTGATCTGACAGATCCGGGAAAGCGTTACATCCCATTCGCGTCGGTTTCGGATACCTGCCGGAACAATTCGATCACTACATTGGCGCCGTCCAAATCCTTCAATGTCGCGGGTCTGGGAACCGCATGTGTCTGTGTACCGGAACAGGGCTTGCGGGAACGGATGAAACGCGCGCTCAATACGGATGAGATTGCGGAGCCGAATGCGTTCGCTGTGGATGCGGCGATTGCAGCTTATACAAGGGGCGGCGAATGGCTGGACGCGCTGCGGGAATATTTATTTGAAAACAAAAAAATCGTAAAAGCCTTTTTGCAGAACAACCTGCCCCAGCTTTCTATCGTGCCATCAGAAGCGACCTATCTGCTGTGGCTCGACTGCTCAAATCTCGAAGAAAGCGACAGTGAAGTATTACAGCAGCGGATTTTAGACAAAACCGGGCTGCGGCTCAATGCGGGCTACACCTATGGAGAATGCGGCAGACCATTCCTGCGGATGAATATCGCCTGCCCGCGGGAGCAGGTCGTGGACGGATTAAACAGGCTGAAGGAAGCACTGGCGGATTTGTGAAAATTGACTGTCAAAGCTGTCGGAGCGGTAAAGGAATGCGTCAGAATAGCAGTTGCGTCCACTGCCATTCTATGATAAAATGTGCAAGTTGGATTGATACTGTAATGTAGTAAAGTTGAGGCAGTTGCCGTGTATGCGCGACTGTGAAAGGAGAAATGAAATGAAACATTTTAAGAGATTGTTGGCATGCTCATTGGCTGTTGTGATGGCAGGTTCCATTCTTGTTGCCTGCGGCGGAAGCAGCACCGGCAGCAGTGAGGCGGATGACAGCAGTGCTGAGACGACAGAGGCAGACGCTGGCAGTGGTGAGAAGCTGGTGATGGCGACCAATGCGACATTCCCGCCGTATGAGTATGTCGAGGGCGGCGAGTACGAAGGGATCGATGTGGAGATCGCCGGAAAGATCGCGGAGAAGCTGGGCCGTGAGCTGGAGATCCAGGATGTGGAATTTGACTCGATCATCGGCGGCGTGCAGAGCGGCAAGTACGATATGGGCATGGCCGGCATGACCGTGACCGAAGAGCGCAAGCAGAGTGTCAATTTCACGGACTCTTATGCGTCCGGTATCCAGTCGATCATCGTGCCGGAGGGCAGCGCGATCGCTACGGTAGACGATCTTTCCTCTGATACACGGATCGGCGTGCAGCAGGGTACGACCGGCGATATCTATGCGACAGACGATTATGGCGATGGTGCAGTGACGGCGTACAAGAACGGCGCGGATGCGGTTCAGGCGCTTCTGACAGACAAGATCGACTGCGTGATCATCGACAACGAGCCGGCAAAATCCTTTGTGGAAGCCAATGAAGGTCTGACGATCCTGGATACAAGCTATGCGGAAGAGGATTACGCGATCTGCATTTCCAAGGACAACGAGGATCTGCTGACAGAGATCAATGACGCGCTTTCCGAACTGAAGGCGGACGGCACGATCGATGAGATCATCGGGAAGTACATTACAGCGGAATGATGATTTCGCGTTGCGGTAAAAAGCAGGATGTCCCGGCGGATTTTTTGAAGGAATGCGTAACGCTTTTTGCAAACGGCTGAATACAGCATAAAAGCGACCACGGCGGTCAGATAAAAGACCAGTCGTGGTCGTTTGTATGAAGCGGACAGGCGGATAAACAAAATGATTTTATGACCGGTTTGTTGAATAAATATAAGGTAAGGAACAGACTATGTTTGAAAAATGGAAAGCGGATTTTACATTAAATTTCATTGACAATGACCGCTGGATGATGCTGGTGCGCGGGCTGATCGCGACGCTTGAGATCACGGCAGTGGCACTGATCATCGGTGTTGCCATCGGTATCGTTGTCGCGGCAGTGCGGTCGACCTACGATAAAAATAAAGACGAGATGAAGCGCCGCGGGACGATGAGCTATTATGTTCTGTGGGTGCTGAACCTGATCTGCCGGATCTATCTGACGGTTATCCGGGGGACGCCGACGGTTGTCCAGCTGCTGATCGCGTATTTTATCATTTTCGCGTCTTCAACGAATTCACTCGGCGTTGCGATGTTCGCGTTCGGACTCAATTCAGGAGCCTATGTGGCGGAGATCATCCGCGGCGGGATCATGTCGATCGATGTCGGACAGTTTGAAGCCGGAAGCTCGCTCGGCTTCCATTATGTGCAGACGATGCGTTATGTTGTGGTGCCGCAGGTCATCAAGAATGTATTGCCGGCGCTTTTCAACGAATTTATCGTACTGATCAAGGAGACTTCGGTGGCAGGCTATATCGGCATCGAGGATCTGACCAAGATGGGCGACCTGATCCGCAGCCGGACATTCTCGGCGTTTATGCCTCTTTTGGCGGTGGCGGGAATTTACCTGGTGCTGGTAATGGGACTGACTGCGTTGGACGACCGATTGGAGAGGAGGCTGCGCAAGAATGAACGATGATAAAGTAATGATCCGGGTGGAACATCTGAAAAAATATTATAATGACCACACGATCCATGCGATTGACGATGTCTCGGTCGAGATCGACAAGGGCGAAGTGGTGTGCATCATCGGACCGTCGGGAAGCGGGAAATCGACATTGCTGCGGTCGCTGAATCTGTTGGAGATGCCGACAGCCGGCCATATTTTTGTGGACGGAGTTGATATTACGGATCCGAAGATCGACATCAATCTTCACCGGCAGAAGATGGGTATGGTGTTCCAGCATTTTAATCTGTTTCCGAATATGACGGTTCTGAAAAATATGACGATCGCACCGGAAAAGGTGTTAAAAGAAGCAAAGCAGGAGGTCGACGCAAGGGCGAGGGCGCTCTTGGAGAGGGTCAATCTGGCGGACCGCGCGGACGCCTATCCGGATCAGCTTTCGGGCGGCCAGAAGCAGAGGATCGCCATCGTGCGCGCGCTGATGATGCAGCCGGAGATCATGCTGTTTGATGAGCCGACATCCGCATTGGATCCCGAGATGGTCGGAGAGGTGCTTGATGTCATGAAGGATCTGGCAAAAGAGGGCATGACGATGGCGGTCGTGACGCACGAGATGGGCTTTGCGCGAGAGGTCGCCGAGCGGATCGTGTTTATGGACGCGGGAAAAATTGTGGAGATCGGTTCGCCGGAAGATATTTTCGAAAATCCGAAAAGTGAACGGCTGCAGGACTTTTTGGCGAAGGTGCTATAACTGCGCCAAAATGATCGCGACAAAGATCAGCACACAGCCGAAGCCTTCGCGCATGGTCAGATGTTCGCCCAGGAGTACCCAGCCTGCAAGCACCGCAAAGACGGATTCGAGGCTCATCAAAAGGGACGCAATGGTCGGATGGACGCTTTTCTGGCCGATGATCTGGAAGGTATAGGAGACGCCCGTAGAGAGCAGTCCTGCGTACAGCAGCGGGATCCAGGCTTCACGGGTCCGGAAGGATGCCAGCATGCCGGCGGGATCGGGGATGATTTCCAGCGCGAAAGCAGGAATCATCGTCAGGATGCCGCAGGAGAGGAATTCAATGATGGACAATGCGATCGGATTGCACTGCGGCGCGTAATGGTCGATCAGCAGAATCTGCAGCGTAAAGCCTGCGGCTGACGCAAGCAGCAAGAGGTCAGAGCCGGACAGCGTCAGGGATTCGGACATGCAAAGCAGATACAAGCCGATCAGCGTGACCGCGACGGCAATCCAGATACGCGCAGGGCATTTGCGCCCGAGAAACAGTCCGGCAATCGGAACCAGCACGATATAGCAGGCGGTCAGGAATCCGGCTTTCCCGGCGGGCGTGCCGAGGGTGATGCCGACCTGCTGGAGATTGGACGCGATCGTCAGTGCCACGCCGCAGGCGATGCCGCCGATCCATAGGATTTTAGAACCGTAAAGCGCCTTTCCGCCGTATATTTTGCGCTCCTCACGCGTGGTCAGGGCGAGTACGGGCAGCAATACGAGCCCGCCTATGATGAATCGTGTGCCGTTAAATGTATAAGGACCTATCGCGTCGCCGCCTTCGCTCTGCGCGACAAACGCCACGCCCCATATAAATGCGCCGAGTGTCAGCAGCAGTGCGCCGGTCCGTTGTTGTCTGTTGGTGCTGTTGTTCATATCTATAGAATACTTATCGTAAAAATTCCAGTTGTAAAATTCAGATATCCGTGCTAAAATAATCGTGTTATTTATTCGGCCACGATACATGTTTGGATTGTACCAAAGTGCATTCTTTTTTTCAAGCCGTGTATCGGGTGGAAGTGATCCTCTTGTTTACAATGGGGTGTTCGGTGTGGAAGTATGTGCCGGCACCCCGTTCTTGATTTCGCGCAAACCATCATGCCACGAAAAGGAGAGAATATCCGCAAACGGTCTGATGGGAGGTGGGAAGGCCGCTACCCCGCAGGGGGCAATGAAAAAGGCAGGAAAGTGAGAGGTAAACAAAAACCTCTCACTTGTTTTTCTTTTGCAGAAGAATAAGGAAGCAGATACAAGGTAAATGCTCGCTGCCCTAATGTGCGATAATTGTTGATGTTATGCGGTTTTGAGGGTATAATTATCATATATAAATCGCGAGGGAGGAATGGGATTATGGTATTGGAAAACACTAAGGAAAACAGGAAACTCGCAAATGCAGTTGCATCTTTGGCGATTGAGGACTGCGGCTGAGTGGGGATGATATATTATGCATGGTGAGAAAGGTAACTGGCAAATTGAATACAGTTTTGAGTGGGACGATGAAAAGAGTCGTGTAAACATTGAAAAACATGGAATTTCTTTTGAATCGGCTAGGTTTGTTTTTGCTGATGAGAACCATGTGATTTTGTATGATGATATCCATAGCGTGAACGAAGAACGGTATATAGCCATTGGCATGGTTGATAAAATTCTTTATGTAGTGCATACTATCAGAAATGAGCGGATCAGGATAATTTCTGCGAGAAGTGCGACAGAAGCAGAGAGGAGGATATATTATGACGGTTTATTCTGAAATAAAAAAGGGTCAAAAGCCATCAAGGGAGAATATTGAGGAGATAAGAAAAGCATCTGAAATGAACATTGCGGCTGACGACGATGCTCCAGAATATTCTTATGAAGAGCTTGTCCGTATGCGCAATTTAGCAAAAGAAAAGAAGGGCGAGCTACAGATTACTTTGAGTATTCCTGACGCCACGGTTGAAAAGGCTAAGGCTTACGGAAACAACTATCGTACAATTTTAAGCCGCTTGCTGAGTCTTGCGGTGGAAGATAAAGAACTTGTCCGAAAGGCGATGATTTAGTTTATGATTTACATTGATGTAGTAACAGAAAGTCCTGTAATTGTTCTGGATTGCCATAAGCATACCGAGGATGGCGAGTATTTTCGGCTGGTAATCGATCCGGAGACGGAAGAGGTAATAGAGGAAGCCGGCGGATTATGATATTGATGCTACAATAGCATATCTTCATTGAATTCAGAAGCAAATTATTGTAAAATAATTATTTACATAAAGACAAAACAACCAGATGCGGAGGACAATGATCATGAATGACGAAACATTCTTCCTGTTTTTTATGGGCGGTATCATCCTGCTTGTCGTAATTGTGGCTGTGATTGCCGTTGTGGCGAGCGTGTCAGGCGCCGTGGCGGGTATTGTGGATGAAGAGGAAGCGGAGGAGTGATGCACAAGATCATCATTGCGGCGCACAAGCCGTATGCATTCCCGCATGACGATCTTTATCTGCCGCTGCAGGTGGGAGCGGCCGGGAAAAAGGACATCCTCGATCTCGGCACAGTCTACCTGAAGGAGGGCAAAGCGTTTGGCGAGACGATCATGCGCGATGACATGGATCAGAATATTTCCGACAAGAATCCGGGCTTTTGCGAGCTGACCGGTCTGTATTGGGCGTGGAAGAATTTAAAGGACGCCGATGTAATCGGACTGGTGCATTACCGCCGGTACTTTACGGCAAAGTCCGTGGTTTACCGGCATGGACATGAGCCTTTGCGCTCGGTACTGACAGACGGAGAGCTGTCGGCGCTTCTGCTGCAGTACGATATTCTGGTACCCAGAAAGAGGATATACGGCATCGAGACGCTGTATTCCCACTATGAGCACACGCTGGACGGCTATCAGCTGGATGCTGCGGCAGAGATCGTGCGGCAGGAGCATCCGGAATACACGCGCTATCTGGAGCAGGTTTTCCGCCGTCGTTGGGGATATATGTTCAACATGATGATCCTTCGCCGTGAGGATCTGGAGGATTACTGCGCCTGGATTTTTGATGTGCTGTTCCGATTGGAGGAGCGGCTGACGGATGAAGGTTATCTCGAAGGGCTATCCGCATTTGAACGGCGGCTGTTCGGACGCGTGAGCGAAATACTGTTCAACGCCTGGGTGGAAAAGAAACGCCACGAGGGCAGACGGATCGGAGAGGTCACCACGCTTCATATTGAGCCTGAGGACTGGCCGAAAAAGGCAAAGGCATTTTTGGCTGCGAAGCTCGGCGGAAAAAAATACGGAGAAAGCTTCTGAATGAAGGTATCGGTCATTACGCCATTTTACAATGGCAATGCATACATACACGATTACGAGGAGATGATGGCGGCGAATGAGCGGTCGCTGGCATCGGGCGATGTACTTGAGGTCGTGCTGGTCAATGACAGCCCGGAGGTGGCGGTCGGATTGTCCGGCATCTACGCGTCCAGGGCAAACTGGCGCGTTATCACAAATGAGAAAAATGTCGGAATCCACGCGTCGCGGATACATGGACTTTCGGAGGCTTCAGGCGATTATATTATCTTTTTGGACCAGGATGACCGTCTGGCAGAGGACGCGGTTGCCTGCATGCTGGAAGAAGCGCGCTCTCTGGCGCGGGAATCACAGCAGCGATTGTGCTATCAGGTGATCGTCGCGAATGCGGGACTGGAGCAAAGCGATGGGACGATGGTGCCGTGGTACCGCACCGGATTCCACCAGAAGCAGATTGGAAATATCCGCACCTATGTATCGGTCGGGACACAGATCATGTCGCCGGGACAGTGCATGCTGGCCAAGGAGATCATCCCGCGGGAGTGGCTGACCCATGTGGTGACAGTCAATGGAGCTGACGATTATTATCTCTGGCTGCTGCTGTTGGACAAGGGAATCGATTTCCACTATCTGGATGAGATACTTTATGAGCATCATTACACCGAGCAGAATCTGTCGGCGGACACCGGCCAGACCGACCGGTCGACCGAGCAGTTCATTGGTTACTTAGAAGAATCGGGATTTCCGGCGCGGTTGCTGCGGACACTGGAACGGCAGACAGCCTACAAGCACGATTTCCGCCGCAGTGACAGAGTACAGAAGCTTCTGCTGTCGCTTAAGAATATGGATCTGTTTCTGGCAAATGCATATTTTAAGCTTCGGTCGCGGACGGCATATGGGTTCAACCGGGCGTAAGAGCCAAGTACTGTCTTTTTGCCATTTGTATGGGATGAAAATGGGAATCGTAATATAGATGTGAAATATGAACACGGCAATTTTACTCGCGACATACAATGGACAGCAATTTTTAGCGGAGCAGATTGATTCCCTGCTGGGGCAGACGGTTTCGGACTTTACCATTTATATACACGATGACGGTTCGACGGATGGCACAGCAGAACTGCTGGAGAAATTGGCAAAAAAACATGCCGGCCGTATTGTACTGGTTGACGGAAAGCCTTGCGGCAGCGCCAAAGAGAATTTCTGGTATCTGCTGTCAAAAGTGGAGGCGGACACCTATTTCTTCTGCGACCAGGACGATGTGTGGCTGCCGAAAAAAGTGGAGAAATCCCTGCAGAAGCTCCAGTCTTTGCATGGAGCATGCCGGTGCGTATTTACGGATATGCGCGTGGTGGACGGGGATTTGCATGAGATCGATGGATCGTTTCTGCATTACAATGGAAGGGATCCCTACGAACAGCGGTATCCCCGCATCCTGATCGACAACCCTGCGGCGGGGACGGCAATGTGCTTTGACCGCGCGCTGCGGGATCTGGCATTGTCCGTCAGATTTGATCTGTCCGATGTCGAAATGCACGATGGCTTCCTGCTGGCAATGGCTTCGCTCTGCGGTACGACGGCTTATATCGATGAGCCGCTGGTCCTCTACCGGCAGCACGGCGCCAACGACATGGGAGCTGCCAGGGCAGAGACCGTCCTGCAGCGGATACAGCGAAACCTAAGCGACCTGATTACGGGTCGTTTTGTAGCCAATAAGAAAGAATTCCTTTCCCTGTCGCGCAACGCGGCAAGGGAATTATCCAGACTGCCTGCCGCAGCGTCCCGCGACAAAAAGATTTTGAAAACCTATGCAAACCTGGAAAAGCTGCCGAAATGGAAACGGATCCGATTTATGAAAAAATACGGCTTCGACCGGGCCAGGCATACTTGGTGGATGTATTTGTTATCGTAGAGAATGTGATTGACAGCTGCGAGGAAACAGCTCGTCGGAATTATCTGACCGCAGAGAAATCACTTATTTCCCTTACCTGAGCGTCAACAGACAACTAGAAAAAGGAGCAACCATGAAAACACTAGCAAAAACCTACGACCCCAAAGGCTTAGAAGACCTCCTCTACCAGAAATGGGAGCAGAACGGCTACTTCCACGCCAAAGTCGACAAGACCAAGAAACCATTTACGATCGTCATGCCCCCGCCCAACATCACGGGACAGCTTCATATGGGACACGCGCTCGACAACACGATGCAGGACATCCTGATCCGCTTCAAACGGATGCAGGGCTACGAAGCGCTTTGGCAGCCGGGGACAGACCATGCGGCGATCTCCACCGAAGTCAAAGTCATCAACTCCTTAAAAGAGCAGGGCATCGATAAAAATGACTTAGGGCGCGAAGGCTTTCTGGAAAAATGCTGGGAATGGCGCAAGGAGTACGGCGGGCGCATTATCAACCAGCTCAAAAAGATGGGTTCCTCGGCGGACTGGGAGCGTGAGCGTTTTACGATGGATGAAGGCTGTTCGGATGCTGTCGAAGAAGTCTTTGTCAAGCTGTACGAAAAAGGACTGATCTACAAAGGCGAGCGGATCATCAACTGGTGCCCGGTCTGCCAGACGAGTATTTCGGATGCGGAGGTGCTGCACGAAGAGCAGGAAGGGCATTTCTGGCACATCAACTATCCGATCGCGGGCGAGGAAGGACGCTTCGTACAGATTGCGACGACCCGTCCGGAGACGATGCTTGGGGACACGGCGATCGCGGTGCACCCCGACGATGAGCGGTATCAGGATCTGATCGGCAAAAAAGTCATCCTGCCATTGGTGAACAAAGAGATTCCTGTCGTGGCGGATGAATATGTGGACCGTGAATTCGGTACCGGCGTGGTCAAGATCACTCCGGCGCACGACCCGAACGACTTTGAGGTAGGCAGACGGCACGACCTGCCGATCATCAATGTCTTGAACGATGACGCGACGATCAATGAAAACGGCGGCAAATACTGCGGCATGGACCGCTATGAGGCGCGCAGGAAGATCGTTGAGGAGCTGGACGCGCAGGGACTTCTGGTCAAGGTTGAGCCGCATTCACACAATGTCGGTACGCACGACCGCTGCGGGACGACGGTGGAGCCGATGGTCAAGCCGCAGTGGTTTGTGGCAATGGAAGACCTTGCCAAGCCTGCGATCGAGGCAATCGAAAAAGGCGAGCTGCGTTTCGTGCCGGAACGGTTCAACCACACCTATCTGCATTGGCTGGAGAATATCCGCGACTGGTGCATTTCCCGCCAGCTTTGGTGGGGGCACAGGATTCCGGCGTGGTACTGTGACGACTGCGGTGAGATGGTCGTGACGAAGACAAAGGATGCGCCGGCGGTCTGTCCGAAATGCGGCAGCGCGCATCTTGCGCAGGACGAGGACAATCTGGACACCTGGTTCTCATCGGCGCTGTGGCCGTTTTCAACACTGGGCTGGCCGAAAGAGACGCCCGAGCTGGATTATTTTTACCCGACCGATGTGCTGGTGACGGGTTATGACATTATCTTTTTCTGGGTCGTGCGGATGGTCTTTTCCGGTTATGAGCACACTGGGAAATCGCCGTTCCATACGGTGCTGATCCACGGACTGGTGCGCGACGACCAGGGACGCAAAATGTCCAAGTCTCTCGGCAACGGCATTGACCCGCTGGATGTAATTGACCGATACGGAGCGGACGCGCTGCGCCTGACGCTGATCACCGGCAACGCTCCCGGAAATGACATGCGTTTCTATTGGGACCGCGTGGAGAATTCCCGGAATTTTGCCAACAAGGTCTGGAACGCGTCACGGTTCATTATGATGAATCTGGAAGATGCGCAGGTGACCGAGCCGAAGCCCGGGGATCTGGGACATGAGGACAAATGGATATTATCGGCGGTCAATACGCTTGCGCGGGATGTGACCGAGAATATGGACAAGTTCGAGCTGGGCATCGCTGTCGGCAAGGTCTATGATTTTATCTGGGACGAATTCTGCGACTGGTACATTGAGATGGTCAAGCCGCGCATATATGGTGAGGACGCGGTGAGCAAAAACGCGGCGTTCTGGATATTAAAGACAGTGCTTGCAGACGCGTTAAAGCTTTTGCATCCGTTTATGCCGTTTATTACGGAGGAGATTTATACGACGCTCCTGCCTGAAGAAGAGAGCATTATGATCGCGGACTGGGTGACTTACCGCGAGGACCGTCATTTCCCTGAGGACGAGGAGATGGCGCGCAGGATGAAGGAGCTGGTGCGCGGCGTGCGCCAGATCCGGACGGACATGGATGTGCCGCCGTCACGGAAGGCAAAGCTTTTTGTGACATCGGAAAACGAAGCGGTGCGGAAAGCGTTTACCGAATTGGCGCCGGTGTATCAGGCGCTCGCGTCCGCCAATGAAGTCGTTGTACAGGCGGATGCGTCCATGATCGGTGATTCGGCGGTTTCGGTCGTGATCCCGGATGCGGTGCTTTATATGCCGCTGGAGGATCTGGTCGATTTTGAAAAAGAAAAAGAGCGGCTGAATAAAGAAAAGACCAGATTGGAAAAAGAGCTTGCCCGTTCCAAGGGAATGCTTTCCAATGAGAAATTCTTGTCCAAAGCGCCTGCCGAAAAGGTCGCTGAGGAAAAAGAGAAGCAGAAGAAATACGAACAGATGATGGCGGATGTGCTTGCCAGATTGGAACAGATGCAATGACGGCAGAGGAATTGGTAAAAAAAGCAAGGGCGGCACGGGAATTTGCCTATGCGCCGTATTCAAAATTCCAGGTCGGCGCGGCAGTGCTGTGCGAGGACGGATCGGTATTCACCGGATGCAATGTGGAAAACGCGTCTTACGGCGGGACGGTCTGTGCCGAGCGGACGGCGGCAGTCAAGGCAGTCAGCTTTGGCTACACGCGGTTTGAAGCGGTCGCGATTGTCGGCGGACCGGCAGCAGGGGAACTGGCCGCCTGCCCTCCGTGTGGGATCTGCCGACAGTTTTTGAGCGAATTTTGCGGAGAGGACACGCCCATCTATATGGGCGTATCCGACACCGATTACGAAGAGCAGACATTGGGGAGGCTGTTGCCGTTGGCGTTTCATCTGGATTGAGCAATGCCGGGGCGGATCCGCTGTTTGCGTATGTTTTAAAGGAGAGATACGAATGCTTGATTTTGAAGAAGAATTAAAGAAATTCAAACCCATTCCCGACACCAGCGAGGTTGCCGGCGCGATTTACGACCGTGACCTGACGGATATGGTTGATATTTTGAAGGAAATGGTAAAGGAGAAGCGATGAACTGCTATTACTGCGGTGTCGACATAGGGGATGAGCAGCAGTGTCCGTACTGCGGCGCGGATCAGCGCATTTACTGGAAGATACTGCACGCGTCAGCGCAGGCGTACAATGAGGGATTGCAGAGGGCGCAGGTCCGGGATCTGTCGGGCGCGGCGGTGAGTCTGCACCGGAGCCTGCGTATGAATAAATACAACACGCAGGCGCGCAATCTTCTGGGACTGGTCTATTTTGAAATGGGGCAGACCACGCTGGCATTGCGTGAGTGGGTAGTGTCCAAGAATTTTCAGCCCGACGACAACCCGGTTGACCGCTATCTGACGAGCGTGCAGAAGCCGGGGATTCTGAACCGTCTGGATTCGATCGCGCAAAAGTACAACCAGGCGCTTGCTTACTGCCGTCAGGACAGCCGGGATTTGGCGAGGATACAGCTCAAACGGATCATCGGCAGCCATCCGAAGCTGGTGGAGGCGTATCAGCTTTTGGCATTGCTTCTGATCCAGGACGGCAAGTACGAGGAGGCAAGACGGGCGCTGGTCTCAGCGGCCAAGATCGACAGCAAGAACCCGATCACGATGGCGTACATGGAAGAAGTGCGCGCATCGTATACGGCAAAGAAAAAAAGTAGAAGACGGCGGCGGGCAAGGAAGGATGAGCCGGAAATGGCAGTGGGCGCGGAAGCTGTCGTGGCGCCGCAGCCCGGTATTTTAGAGGTGCTCGACGGCAGCGGCAGCGGTATTGTCAATATACTGCTCGGCGCGGGACTTGGTATTTTGGTGGCGATGTTTTTGATCGTGCCGACCATGCGCCAGAATGAGAATAATGACGCGCAGAATGCCCTGGTATCCGCCAACAAAGAGGCGGCGACTTCTGCCAACAACATTGCATCCTTAGAAAAGCAGGTTGAGGCGCTCAACAAAGAGCTGGATAAATATACGGGACAGGGCGACCTGAAGACCTCCTATGAAAAATTGCTGGAGGCGCAGAAAGCAATGGACGAAGGCGACAGCGAAAAAGCCGTAGCGGCAATCGGAACCGTCAACGAGACACTGCTTTCCGCGAACGGCAAGGCGGTCTACGAAAGCATCAACGGCACGATTCAGGAAGAAGCGGCGAAAGACACCTACGCGGAAGGCAGCAGCGCGTTCCGCAGCCGCAAATACGAAGAAGCGATCCCGCTGCTTTTGCAGGTAGTCGAATTTGATCCCGAATACAGTGACGGCTACGCCCTCTATTATCTTGCGCAGTCCTACGAAAATACAGAAGACACAAAAAGCGCCGCGAAATACTACGCCCAGTTCGCAGAGCTCTTCCCGAATACAAGCCGTGGCAGAGTGGCAAAAAGCAAGGCGGAGTCCATGGGCGAGAGTGATCCGGGCGACGAGGAAACAGTTGAAGCTGTGGAAAATGAGCAGATGGCAGATTGAGGAAACAGCGCAGAAACCGGATTGGATTGTATCAGCCTGATGCATATCGGTTTCGGAGCGTGATGCGGTAGGATACAAAATGACCACAAAACAAATGGAATACATCCTGGAACTCTCCAAAACCAAAAACTTCAACCGTGCCGCCGCGAACCTTTATATCACACAGCCGGCTTTGACCTACCAGATCCAGCGCGCGGAAGAAGAGCTGGGATTTCCGCTGTTTGTACGCAGCGGCAAAGGTGCCAACATGACAGCGGCGGGGGAGCAGTTTGCCGCGGCGATCGGCCAGATCATGGACGAGTACAACGACGCGGTGGAGTCCGGGCGCAGGATCAGCCCGCAGTACGAGGCTGCGGTGACGATCGGATTGCCGGAGCGGCTGGCGGTGCCGCAGCTTGCGGAGACGATAGACGCGTTTGCTATGGAGTATCCCCAGACGCCGGTCCTGCCAATGTATTACCAGCCAGACCGTCCGCAGCAGACGCAGGAGCATTTTGATGTGGACATGCTGTTTGTGGTAAAAGGCAAACATTTCCGTGTACGCCGCGGATGGAAAGAGTATTGTGCGGCGGACGGATATCTTGGGTCGGATACCCTGCCCCGGACACAAGATATAGTGGTCGAAAAAGAGGGTGATCTGGTATGGATGCCCTATGCGGCACAGCCAAAAACGGTCTCTTTGTTGTTAAAAAGTGACGAAGAGCGTGAAGTTGTCCATATATTCGCCTCGAAATTTGGGCAAAGTGTACAAAAAAAATAAATTTGCAAAAAGCTATTCCTTTTTTGGAGGAAAAGGAGTATTATGTGTTTCGCACACAATATATTGTGTTTCGCCAGAGAGTAAAATCCTATATTTTGTATGGAGGGGAATTATGATGGAGACGACAGAGGCAATCGAAGTACGGACCAATGTGATCAAGCGCAACGGGCGCGAGGTAGACTTCCACGAGGACAAGATCATTGGCGCGATCGAGGCGGCAAACAATGAGGTGGCAGGCATCCACCAGCTGAACCGTTTCCAAATCCAGGCAGTGGCAGACAAGATTGCCAAGCAGGTGGCGGATTATACGCATGCGGTCAATGTCGAGGACATTCAGGATATGGTCGAGACCGGCATCATGGAGATGCGCTGCTACGAAGTGGCACAGAAATATGTCCGCTATCGTTACAAGAGAGAGCTGTCCCGCAAGTCCAATACGACGGACAACGGCATCCTCGCTCTGATCGATCAGCTCAACGAAGAGGTCAAGCAGGAGAACTCCAATAAAAATCCGGTCATCAATTCGACACAGCGCGATTATATGGCGGGAGAGGTATCCAAGGATCTGACCAAGCGCGTGCTGCTTCCCGAGGATGTGACCAAGGCGCATGATGAAGGCCTGATCCATTTCCATGACACGGATTATTTTGCGCAGCGCGAGCACAACTGCGATCTGATCAATCTTGAAGATATGCTGCAGAATGGCACAGTGATCTCTGAGGCGATGATCGAGAAGCCGCACAGCTTTTTCACGGCGTGCAATGTGACGACACAGATCGTTGCGCAGGTGGCGTCAAATCAATACGGCGGGCAGAGTTTTTCGCTGGCGCATCTGTCGCCGTTTGTCGATGTCAGCCGTCAGAAGATCCGCGAGCAGGTGATTGAGGAGCGCAAGGACTGCGGCGAGCCGCTGGACGATGAGATCATCAGCAAGGTGACGGAGATGCGCCTGCGTTCAGAGATCAAGAGCGGCATCCAGACGATCCAGTATCAGCTGATCACGCTGATGACCTGCAACGGCCAGGCACCGTTTGTGACGCTTTATATGTATCTGGACGAGGTGCCGGAAGGCCAGCCGCGTGACGATCTGGCGATGTGCATCGAGGAGGTTTTAAACCAGCGGATTCAGGGCGTAAAGAATGAAAAGGGCGTCTGGATCACGCCGGCGTTCCCCAAGCTGATCTACACGCTGGACGAGGACAATATACACGAGGATTCCAAATATTATTATCTGACAGAGCTGGCCGCAAAATGCACGGCAAAGCGCATGGTGCCGGATTACATTTCGGCAAAGGTGATGCGCGAGCTGAAAGGCGGCGATCTGTACACCTGCATGGGCTGCCGCAGTTTCCTGACACCGGATCGGTTTACGGATGCCGGAGTCGGCAACATTGAGCGCCGGGGCAATTACCGCGCCGGAGAACACCGTTACTACGGTCGGTTCAATCAGGGCGTCGTGACGCTCAACCTGGTTGATGTCGCCTGCTCGTCCTACGGTGACATGGACAAGTTCTGGGACATTCTCGATGAGCGTCTGGAGCTTTGCCACAAGGCGCTGCGGTGCAGACATGAGCGTCTGCTCGGTACGGTATCCGATGTGGCGCCGATCCTCTGGCAGCATGGCGCGTTGGCGCGATTGGAAAAGGGAGAAAAGATTGACGCCCTCCTGTACAACGGATATTCGACGATCAGTCTGGGCTATGCGGGGCTGTACGAGATGTGCCACAGGATGCTCGGCGTATCCCACACCGATCCGATGGGCAAGGAATTTGCGCTCAAGGTCATGCAGCGGATGAACGACAAGTGCGCGGAGTGGAAAGCCGCGGAGAACATCGACTATTCCGTCTATGGCACGCCGCTGGAGTCCACGACTTATAAATTCGCGAAGTGCCTGCAAAAACGATTTGGCATCATTCCGGGCGTGACGGACAAAAACTATATTACCAATTCCTACCATGTCCATGTGACGGAGGAGATTGACGCCTTTGACAAGCTGGCGTTTGAGTCGGAGTTCCAGAAGCTCTCGCCGGGCGGCGCGATTAGCTATGTCGAAGTGCCGAATATGCAGCAGAACATTCCGGCGGTCATTTCGGTGATGAAGTTCATCTACGACAACATCATGTACGCCGAGCTGAACACCAAATCCGATTACTGTGAGGTGTGCGGCTTTGACGGGGAGATCGAGATCGTCGAGGACAAAAAGGGCAAGCTCGTCTGGGAATGCCCGAACTGCGGCAACCGCGACCAGTCCAAGATGTCCGTGGCGCGGCGTACCTGCGGATACATCGGTACGCAGTTCTGGAACCAGGGAAGGACGCAGGAGATCAAAGACCGGGTACTGCATGTGTCCACGGCGCATTTGCGGTGAAATAGAAGAGAGCGAAACGATAAAACATGGAATACCCCGCACAGATGTTGCGGGGTAATTCTTATACAGACGGAAAATGGGATTGCGGATGAAATCCTGTTCCGGGGAAATGAGGTGACGAATGAACATCTGTGAAATCATGACCGCCGACTGTGCCAACGGGCCGGGGATGCGGGTGACGGTTTTTGTGTCGGGCTGTACCAATCACTGCAAAGGCTGTTTCCAGCCGGAGACATGGGATTTCAACTACGGCACGCCGTTTGACGAGGAACGCGAAAAGTGGATCGTCAGGGAGCTGGCCAAAGGATACTATGACGGACTGACCCTGCTGGGGGGCGAGCCGATGGAGCCGTCGAATCAGGAGGGCATTCTGCCGCTGATCCGCCGCGTCAAAACCGAACTGCCGGACAAGACGGTATGGGTCTACACGGGTTTCACCTACGACGAGGATCTGGTGCCGGGCGGCCGCAAATATACGGAAGTGACGGATGAGATTCTGGACAGCATCGATGTGTTGGTCGATGGGCGGTTCATCCTGCGGGAGAAAGATATTACCCTGCAGTTCCGCGGGTCGCGGAATCAGCGGATCATCGATATGAAAGCAACGAGGGCTTCCAGGGAAGTCGTGCTGAGTCCGCTGCAGGAGAAGGAAAACTGAAAGTGAAATGCAGGGATATAAAAGCAGCATCTGGTCAAGACCGGGTGCTGTTTTTATAGTGCGCCATGGGGTATTTAATTGTTCATAAAATTATAGAGTTCGGGGATGCGGGTGACGGTTTTTGTTTCGGGATGCACTAATCACTGCAAGTATAGAGATAATATTATCCTCTTGGAGAATCCTATGTTTTCAGATGAAAGTCAGGAATTTGATCACATTGTTGTTGTCGGTCCACAGAGGATTTTCAATATTGAGACAAAGAACTGCTCGGGAAAAACTCTTCATTGATAAACTCCCGAGTGCTGCATAATGAATTACAGGAAGAAGTACGGCAGCAACATATTCAACCCGGATGCGGAGGACTTCGCGTGATAGACAAGAGATAATATATGTCACGAGTAATAAGGGTTATTCTTTGGACTCATTTATTTTTGGATATATACAAATCTGCCGGTTCGCTATATAATAACAATATCTGATTTTTGGGGGACTGATAAGTATGGCAGATAGGGGATTACAGAAGCAGAAACTTCTTTGGCTTGTTAAAATATTATATGAGAACACAGATGATGAGCATGGACTTTCCCAGAGGGAAATCTGTGCTCTTTTGCGTGATAAGGGTATTTTTGTGGAACGAAAGACTTTTTACAGTGATATAAAGACTCTGATTGATTTTGGAATAGATGTAGTTAAGGTCAAAGAGGGTAGAAACACTTTCTACCATATGGGAAGTCGCGAGTTTGAATTAGCAGAGGTTAAGCTCTTGGTTGATCTTGTTCAGTCATCTAAGTTTATCACGGACAAGAAGTCAAGATCGTTGATAGGAAAGCTTGAGAAGCTTACCGGAGTGCATGAAGCAAAGGAACTTCAGCGACAGGTGATAGTAGCAGGCAGGATTAAATCGGAGAATGAAAGCATATACTACACCGTTGATACATTTCATGACGCAATCAATAGGGATGTCAGCGTAACATTTAATTATTCACAGTGGAATATGCAAAAGAAATGTGAACTCAGGCATGACGGAAAACTATACACCGTCAGTCCGTGGGCGCTGTCATGGTCGGAAGGAAATTACTACCTTATAGGTTTTGATAACGATAGCAGGGAGATCAGGCATTACAGAGTTGACAAGATAGTAAAGCTTAATCTTACAGAGAACCAAAGACAGGGCAGAAAGGCATTCGGACAGTTCGATATAGCATCGTATACGAAGCGGCTGTTCGGGATGTTTGGTGGAGAAGAAAAACAAGTAAGCTTAATAGCAGAGAATAATATGGTTGGCATCCTTATAGATTATTTGGGCAGGGATATACCCATAAATCCGATTGATGCGGATTGCTTTGAGACAGAGGTGAGTGTCGTCCCGAGCAACCAGTTCTTAGGCTGGATACTCTCTTTGGGCAACGGTATAAAGATCACCGGTCCAGAGGAGGTTGTGGAGAATATGGCTAAAATGCTTGAGGAAAGGATGGAGGTATATAAGGACAAAATGAAAAAGCCCTCTCGGGCTTTTTCACGCACACACTGTGCAACCGGCGAACCGGCGACTTCGAATTATTCTTATTTGAACTCGTAGTGTGAATTCAGAGGGTACTGAATTCGTTTGCTATAATAACAATCTTTAGGAGGAGTGTCAAGATGAAAAATGATAAAGAGTATTTTGTTGGACTTGATATAGGAACTGATTCGGTTGGTTATGCTGTAACCGACGAAAGGTACAAACTGATTAAGATTAAAGGTGAACCGGCATGGGGATCCCATTTGTTCGATGCGGCTAACCAATGCGCGGATAGACGCAGTTTTAGAACAGGGAGAAGAAGACTTAATAGGCGTAAACAGAGAGTGGCATTAGCAGATGAGATATTTATGCCTGAGGTTGTAGGGATAGATCCGGATTTCTATGTAAGAAAAAAGGAAAGTGCACTTTATGCTGAAGATAGAACAGATCCGTCATCTGCATATCTGTATTTCAATGAAGGCAGCTTCGATGAGCGGGAATACTACCAAAAGTATCCTACCATTCATCATCTTATTTGTGATCTTATGAATGATGAGGATACAGTGTTTGATATAAGGCTTATAAATATAGCTGTAGATTGGCTCGTGGCACATCGTGGACATTTCTTGAGTGATGTCAGAGTGGATCATGTAGATAAGGTTCTTGACTTTGAAGTTATATATGATGGTTTTGTTTCATATTTTGATAATGAAGGATTGGATATGCCTTGGGATAAGGTAGACGTCTCAAAGTTTGGAGGTATATTAAAGTCTAAGAAAACCATCAATTCGAAGAAAGCCGAACTCAAGGAGTTATTATATCCGAGCGGAATACCGGAGGATAATGACTATATAGTCAGCAGGAAAAAGCTTATTGACTTCCTGGCGGGAGGAAGTGTGAAATACAGTACTCTATTCCAAAAGGAGGATATAGAGGAAGACATATCTATGAAGATTAGTGACGATATGGATGTATTGCTTCCGCAGCTCGGAGATGATGCAGAGTTGATAGCGAAGATAGCCTTGATGTATGACTGGAGTGTGCTCTCGGATATTTTAGACCGCAGTACATGCATATCTGAAGCAAAGGTAAAGCAGTATGTACAGCACAGTGAAGATCTGAAGAAACTGAAAAGCTTTGTTAAAAAGTATGTACCTGAAAAGTACTATGAAGTATTTCGGGAAAGCGATGCCAATCTTAAGAATTATACCGCATATGCCTATAATGTTAAGTATATAAAGAAGGGGAAAGTGCTTCCTAAAGGAAAAGCAAAGAGAGAGGAATTTTTGGCATATCTGAAGAAGACTCTTAAGCTTGATAAGCTTGTTATAGATGAATCGGATAAAGAGTTTTATGACGATATGGTTGAAAGAATAAATAACGGTACATTTCTTCCCAAGCAAGTGAATTCGGACAATAGAGTTATTCCGTACCAGCTCTATTATGCAGAGTTGATTCGGGTTTTAAAAAATGCGGCTAAGCATTATCCTTTCTTAAATGAAAAGGACAGTGAAGGCTATAGCAATACTGAAAAAATCTTATCGATTTTTGAGTTCAAGATTCCTTATTATGTTGGTCCGCTTCGCAAGGATAACAGTAAAATTGCATGGATAGTTCGAAGGTCAGAAGGGAAAATATATCCGTGGAACTTTGACGAGAAAGTTGATAGAGATAAAAGTGAAGATGCATTTATAGATCGTATGACTAATAAGTGCTCTTACCTTCCGGGCGAGGATGTACTTCCTAAATGGTCAACGGCTTATGCAGAGTTTACGGTGTTGAATGAGATAAACAATCTGAAGTGCAACGGAAAGCCTATATCTGTTGAAGCGAAGCAGGGAGTATTTGATGATCTTTTTATGAAGTTCGCGAAGGTTACTCCGAAACGGATTCGTGAATATATGCTCTCACGAGGATATATGCAGAAGGAAGATGAGCTTAGCGGGATTGATGTGACAATTAAGTCATCTCTTAAACCATATATTGATTTTAGAAGACTCCTTGCGGATAAGGTATTGACAAAGGATGAAGTTGACGAAATCGTAAAGCGAAGCACATATACTGAGGATAAAGTCAGATTCAGAAAATGGCTCAGAGATACATATCCAATGCTTACTGAAGATGACTTTAAGTATGTCGGAAGACTTCAATATAGGGATTTTGGCCGTTTATCCTATAAATTTTTGTGTGGTATAACAGGTGCAAACAAAGAGACAGGTGAATCCGGAAGTATAATGCATTTCTTGTGGGAAACAAATGACAATTTGATGCAGCTTTTGTCTGATAAGTATACTTTTACGGAAATCATAAGAGATGAGGTAAGAGAATACTACTCCGATCATCCCAGTACGATAAGTGATCAGCTTGAAGCTATGGGAATATCAAATGCTGTAAAGAGACCTGTAATCAGAACACTTGCGGTTGTAAAGGATGTTGTTTCGGCTATGGGGCATGCACCTAAGAAAATCTTTGTCGAGATGGCGAGAGGAGGCGTTGAGGAGCAAAAGAAGAAAAGAACCGTAAGTAGGAAAGAGCAGTTGATAGAACTGTATAAAACTGCTAAGGAGGATACAAAGGAGCTTGAAAAGGAACTTGAAACTATGGGAGATATGGCTAACAATAAGCTTCAGGCTGAGGCTCTGTATCTTTACTATATGCAGCTCGGAAAATGTATGTATTGCGGAAAGGCAATAGATGTAGGACAGATAAAGTCAACCACATATAATGTGGATCATATATATCCTCAAAGTCTTATTAAGGATGATAGCGTTATGAATAACAAGGTTCTTGTTCATTCTGAAGAAAACGCAAATAAAAGCAATGAACTTCTTGATCCTTCAATTAGAGTTAAAATGTACCCGATGTGGAGGAACATGCTGGACAATAATCTGATTACAAAAGAGAAGTATTCAAGACTGATGAGAAGTACACCTTTCACAGAAGAAGAAAAGATGGGGTTCATCAACAGACAGTTAGTTGAGACCAGACAGTCTATGAAAGCAGTGACGCAGGTATTGCAAAACATTTATCCTAACACGGAGATTGTATATGTGAAAGCAAAACTTGCAGCAGATTTTAAACAAGAGTTTAAGCTTGCGCCAAAGTCAAGAATTATCAATGACCTTCATCACGCAAAGGATGCCTATCTGAATCTTGTTGCCGGAAATGTATACAATGAAAGATTTACAAAGAAATGGTTTAATGTGAATCGGGAGTATAGTTTAAAAACAAAGGCTTTGTTTGGCAAAGATCTTGTTCATGGGGATAAAGTAATATGGGATAGTAAAACCGATTTTGAAACAGTAAAGAGTACATATAGGAAAAACTGTATTCATCTAACAAGGTACGCTTTTTGTCAGAAAGGCGGATTGTTTGATCAGATGCCTCTGAAGAAAGGACAAGGCCAAGTTCAGTTAAAGAAAGGCATGGATATAGAAAAGTACGGAGGTTACAATAAGCCATCTGCAAGTTTTTTTGTGGTAGTACGCTACCTGAAGGGCGGAAAGAGGGAAGTGTCTTTTGTGCCGGTTGATCTTATGGTAAGCGATAAATTCCTAAATGATGAAGCCTTTGCAACAGACTATGTAAAGGGAGTACTAGAGGGAATGAATAGAAAAAAGATTGAAGCGGTTGAACTGCCTCTGGGTAAAAGGGTAGTTAAGATAAAGTCCGTGCTGTCTTTGGATGGATACAGGGTGTGGTTGAACGGGAAATCCAGTGGAGGATCAAGACTGCTGATAACAAGCGCTGAAAGTCTAGTGTTGTCAGATGAGAGTGTTAGGTATGTAAAAAAGATAGAAAACTATCTCGACAAGAAAAAGAATAATCCATCGTTTAAGCATGATGCAGATAATGATGGTCTTTCTAAAGAAAAGAATATAATACTATACGATGAACTTACACATAAACTAGAAAACAAAAAATATATCAATATGCCTGGAAATCAGTTTAAAACACTTGCCGGAGGAAGGAATATATTTGTTGATTTAGAATTTGATCTGCAATTACAAACGCTTTTATCGTGTATAACATTACTTAAGTCAGGCAGAACCGGAGGCTGTGATTTAAGGTCTATTGAAGGAAGTAAATCAAGCGGTGTTTTGGTTATGAGTGCCTCGTTGTCGAATTTCAAAGGTAAAGATATAAGAATAGTGGATTATTCTTCTTCAGGAATATTTGTAACCTCAACCAATAATCTCTTGGAATTAATGCGATGAGTTGGCGTGAAGTTGTTATATCTAATAGGTGCAAACTCGACTATAGTATGAATTACATGGTTATTCGGGGAGAGGAGACTAAGAGAATCCTTCTGGATGAGATTGCTGTGTTAATAATTGAGAATAATGCTGTTTCGATGACGGGTTGCCTCCTGTCTGCGCTTATGGATAAGAAGATAAAAGTCATAATATGTGATTCCAGACATAATCCGGAAGCGGAGCTTGTTCCGTATTATGGTGCGCATAATGATTCCTTGAGGATAAAACAGCAAATCAGTTGGAGCAAAGAAAGCAAAGAAAGAGTATGGACAAGGATAGTTAAGGAAAAGATACGCAATCAGTCAGTTCATCTCAATATGTTGGGATGCATAGATGAGGCAAGACTTCTTAAGAACTATATAAAGGATATAGAGCCAGGAGACATTACAAATCGAGAGGGACATGCTGCAAAAGTGTATTTTAACGCAATATTCGGTATGAAATTCTCACGAAGTGATGATAGTAATGCTATCAACCACGCTTTGGACTATGGTTATGCGATAGTGCTATCTGCATTTAACAGAGAAGTGACGAGCAATGGTTATCTTACTCAGCTTGGATTAGAGCATGACAACCAGTTCAATCATTTCAATCTGAGCTGTGACTTGATGGAGCCGTTTAGGATACTTGTAGATATGGAAGTAAAGCAGATGAACATAGCCGGGTTCTCTAAAGAAGAGAAGCATTCATTGTTGGAGATGCTTAACAAACCTTATAAAATACAGGGGTAGGATCAGACGATGCTTAATGCTATACGGTTATATACGAAAAGTGTGTTTGATGCAATCAGTGATGATAATGAGCACTTGATAAAGTTTGTGGAGATATGAGTTATAGATTTATGAGAGTGGTTGTGTTTTTTGATCTTCCCACGATAACGGACAAAGATAAGAAAGAATATAGAAGATTTCGGAAACTCCTTATTAGGAATGGCTTTGTGATGATGCAGGAGTCGGTCTATGTAAAGATGGTTCTGAACCAGACTGTACAGAATTCGGTGATCAAGTTGTTGAAGAAGTCACGGTCGGCAAATGGGTTGGTACAAGCTCTTATTGTTACCGAAAAGCAGTTTTCTAATATTGTTAATATTGCAGGGAAGTTCGAGACGAATGTTGTTGATACTGATGAGAGGCTTGTAATACTATGAGATTGACCACATCGCTCTTTCAAGGTGAGATAGAAATATATAATAGTGATGTTACTAACCTTGTCATAGAGAATCCGACTGTTATGAGGAAATTGGTTGAAGATATATATAATCAGACTGAAGGTGGAGATGGAGAGGTTATTCTTTTTGATCATGATAGGATTGTAAAGATGTCAAAAAGCGTAGAACTGGTAACAACCCTGTTTCCTTTTGGTGTTAATGAAAAGAGATTGTTAACCAAACTGTGTTCTATACTTGAGAAGGAAGCAGTGAATGAAAAGAATTATCTGGATACGATGGAATTGCTTGCGGAGATGGAGAAATATCTTATGTTACTTGCTGAACTGTTTCCCTGCTCTGTGTCGTTTCAAAACATAAATATTGCTTCGATCATCAAAGCATCAGGACTGACAATAGTTGATGACAGTACAAAGGGCATTGAAAGAGTCTTTAATTATATGAATATAGTGAGAGATCTTTTGGGAGAGAAGCTTTTTATATTTGTTAATTTAAGAGCGTTCTTCAATAGTGAGGATTTATCATTGTTTGTAGATACGGTATTAGCTCATGAGTTTCATGTTTTGTTGATTGATAACAAAGAAGGTGATAAAATCAATAATATCCATAGAATTACTGTGGATAATGATCTTTGCGTGTTTTAAGTGATCTGAATTTATGCGACAGTTTGTAGGGCTGTTTCTCAAATTTGAGGTTTGAGAGTAGTGTGAATTCAGAGGGTACTGAAACTGATGATATAGATATAGTGCATGATGTGAGTTTGAGAGTAGTGTGAATTCAGAGGGTACTGAAACTGTATCTGCCCATATCGTTATAGTTCCTGCGTTTGAGAGTAGTGTGAATTCAGAGGGTACTGAAACCTGCGCTTTTTCGGACGCATAATTAACATTGTTTGAGAGTAGTGTGAATTCAGAGGGTACTGAAACCTTGCGCTGCTGTCGTAAAGTCTGCAACCGTTTGAGAGTAGTGTGAATTCAGAGGGTACTGAAACGGGATTCCTGGAGCTTGCACATCTCCAGCAGTTTGAGAGTAGTGTGAATTCAGAGGGTACTGAAACCACGGTCTTTTTCGTTAACATAGCGCCGTGTTTGAGAGTAGTGTGAATTCAGAGGGTACTGAAACGCATGGGATCTGATTGCCTGGAAGCTCTACGTTTGAGAGTAGTGTGAATTCAGAGGGTACTGAAACACATAATGAAACAAAGACCGAGGAACACATGTTTGAGAGTAGTGTGAATTCAGAGGGTACTGAAACACCCTCATCCGCAAGCCGTCAAGGACTGGGTTTGAGAGTAGTGTGAATTCAGAGGGTACTGAAACTATCAGAGCCATGGAAGCCTCTGCCAATGGTTTGAGAGTAGTGTGAATTCAGAGGGTACTGAAAGTCAGATAATAACTGTCGGTAGTAGAGGAGAAAGCCTATGCATGACGATGATGATTTTGGGCGGATATGTGGTTTATCGAAACATATAACTGCATGAAAGCAGAAGATGAGCTGAAAGCCCAACTGAAAAGGGAAAGAAAAGCTCAAAAGAAAGCAAAGAGAAAAGAAAAGACAGAACGCACTATGACAGATGAAGAAATTTTGATATTTGCTGCGGAATGCAATAAAAGCGAAGACCAATTATCTTAGCATCACAACTTTATGAGTAAAACGCTATCCGTGTTTATAGAGGATTTTGTATATGGTGGGGAAAGTGAAGCACAGAAAAATCCGAAGGTGAAAGCGAGGAGGAAAAAGATAATGACTAACACACAAGCATGGGATTATGCAGTAGCATGATAAAGGTGGACGGGCTGGAACCGACACAGGAATTTAAGGAATATATCAAAAAGAAAAAGCGTGGCGAGGTTACAATGGCCGATATAAAGCAATACCTTGATAAGAAATGTAAGGTGAAAGAGGATGCAGAAGCAGACTATGTGACATACCGACTGAAAGAGATTGCGATAAATCCATTGCCAGGAGACTAATGACTATGCTCATCTCCTGCAAATGCACAAATACATCTTTCAGGATTTATATGAATGGGCAGGACAGCAGGACAGCAACGCAAGGACAACTGTTACTTTCTGCTGTCAGTATGCAGATAGAGTGGGGCTGAATCCGAATAGAGAACTGTTTGAGGATAATGCACAATATGTCAGGACAGCATTGGTCACCTATAATGCTGTCTTTGATGATATGGGAGATATTTCAAAGCCGGAATACCTTGTTCGAAAGGAATATGGGCTCATCTGTTGGCAGACTTTTGAGGAAAATGTACGAATCCGGGGAAATCCGTTCGTCAGAAGAATTCAAGGAGGCATTAAAAAATGTGTTACATAATAGCGAAAGATGCTTTTAAGGAGCATAGCTTACAGAATGAAGCATGGGCCAGGTCTTGTTACACTAAAAAAGGAAACAGGGGCACTAGTTGACGGAAAGAGGATACAGATGGTCACGGTCAGCAGGCTGTCGGCATACGGGGAATATGGACCGTACACGATCGTCAGTGACTCAGAAAGCTTCAAGAGGGCGGCGACAGCTTTATAATAAAATATGATCAGGGATCCCTTTCCGAATAGCGGAAGGGCTCTTTTTATTGGATTCGAAATCCAATAATACCACTGGCGATGCCAGTGTATTCCCAAAAAGCTTTAGCTTCAAGCTTGTTCTAGCCTCTTTTCGTATTCGACTTGTTGTAAATGGAAAAGATAAAGGAGAAAAATCGTTACTATTTACAGAAAAATGACTAATCAGATATAACAATTCATACAGCAGTATAAATGGCTTAAAATCAAGAGTTCAGGCCAGGTTTCAAAGAATGACAGCCTGCACAAAAAGCAGTCCTTCTTTGAAAACCGACCTAAACGTTTATTTTACGCTGTTTCTTCAGTTGTATTAAATATTATATCTGCTAAATACATTTTCCGTGAATAGTAACCTATGGCAGCCTGCGTCCCGGATATGATACAAAGGATTCGACGTTTGGCTGGTTTGCAGTGGGTGATGATAAAAAGTGTGCGAATGTTGTCGGTGGGCGCGAAACATCAAAGCCATCGGAAGCACATAAACATATGCCCGACTGTCCAAAGTGGCTGCTTCCGGAGACGAAGGAAGAGTGGAAACGGCTCTGTCAGAAGCTTTCGGAGATGGCATACTGACACTCTGAACGCGCATGCCCAGGGGGCTGAACAATTAAATGCAGAGCAACCGTAGAAAAAATACGGCAGCGCTTGATTTTTTCTTCGGAGCCGGATATACTAAAGAAAAAACGACATGGAGAGTGATTGTCATGTTAAAAAAGTTCAGCGTGGAAAACTTCAAAGGCTTTAAAGATAAGCTCACTTTAGACATCGGATCGCCAAGCAACTATGGGTTCCATCCGGAGGCCGTAGAAGACGGCTGTATCACGAAGGGGATCATATACGGCATCAACGGATGCGGCAAGTCAAATCTCGGACTTGCGATCTTTGATGTGATCACACATCTGACGGAGAAACAAAGACTTCTTCAAAACTATGATTTCTACCTCAATATGAGCGGACGGAAATCATTTGCGGAGTTTGAGTATACTTTCGTGTTTGATGGTCATGAGCTGATATACAGATACTCCAAGACGGATGTTGATGTTTTGAAGGAAGAGAGTCTTTCCATAGACGGCAAAGAGGTTATTTATTATGACTTTCTGGCAAAGGATGGGTTTACGCTGCTTGAGGGATCGGACACCTTAAATGCATCAATAAAGAATGACAGTCCGATCTCCCGCGTGAAATATGTAAGCAGCAATTCGATCCTGGCGGATAATGCACAGAATCTGACATTCAAAAAGTTCATCGATTTTGTGGATCGGATGCTTCTGTTCTATTCTCTTGACAACAGGGGATACGAAGGCTTCATGAATGGGAGCGAGGGTATCGCTGAGGGAATCGTTAATGCCGGTAAGGTGAAGGATTTCCAGAAGTTCCTGAAGGAAAATGATATTGATTATGATCTGTACGAACGTGAGGCAGACGGGCGTAAGGCAATCTATTGCCATTTTGATAATAAGGATGCGGATTTCTTTAAGATTGCATCCACCGGAACAAGGTCGCTGGCACTGTTCTATTATTGGTATATCCGTATGAAGAAGGCATCCTTTGTATTCATAGATGAGTTTGACGCCTTTTATCATTTTGAACTGTCAGAGTCAGTGCAGAAAAAGGTGAATGAGATACTTGGGGTACAGATATTTACGACGACCCACAATACGGATCTTATGAGCAATGACCTTCTCAGACCGGACTGCTATTTCCTGCTAAAGGATAACAGTATAAGGGCAATTTCCGAGCTGACGGAGAAGGAGCTGAGGCAGGCTCATAACCTTCAGAAAATGTATAAGGCAGGTGCGTTCAATGGCTGACAGAGACTATAAAGCGTTTATAGTCGAGGGAGAGGTCAGGGAACCGCAGATCATTGATAATATCTCGAAGGTGTTTTTTGCTCACGGTGACTTCAAGATCATAACGCTTCCAGCCGAGGAGAATATCTATATGCTTTGGAAAAAGCTGAAGGCGGATGATTTTGATACGGACATCATCGAGGTGCTGAGAGAAAGCAGTGATGTGATCAGAGAGCAGTTGACGGGCTTTTCGAGAGATGATTTTTCGGAGGTATACCTGTTCTTCGATTATGATATTCATCAGACCAATCTGGGGAAAGAGGATGATGCAGATGCCGTTGCCCAGATGCTGAAAAGTTTTGATAATGAGACCGAAAACGGGAAGCTGTATATCAGCTACCCTATGGTAGAGTCACTCAGGGATTACAGTACAGGTGAATGCGGAAATAAGGAGGCGTGTTATGTGGCGGTCGAGCAGATGACGGAGTATAAGAATGCATCCTCGGTACGATCTGCTAATCCGCATTTCAGGGAATATGACTATGAGATCTGGAAGGATATCATAGATGTATTTGCCATGAGAGTTTCATGTCTCTTTGGATCAGTAGATACGCTGGAATATGAAAGGTATTCAGAGGAAGCCAGACCATATAATATTTATGTACAGGAAGAAAAGAAGAGGCAGAAAGGCAGAGTTTTCGTGCTGAGCGCATTTCCGGAGTTTCTTGTGGATTATTACGGGGTTAAGCTGTGGAGAACATGCGTGAAGCACAAAAAGAATCGGCGTAAGATTCAAGGCTGTTGATCAGAATTGAAAATTAAAAACGGAAAATCCGTTAATTTTAACAAATTGGATCTTTTCGAAGATCCTTCTTTGATTATTCTAACAGCATCGCTTCAGAAAAACCGAGAGATCCGGCACAATGGTCACGGGCTGTTCTTGAGAGTTCGCGGATGGATATTCTGGACAGTTTCTCCTTGAAAATGTCATCACTCAATTGATCATCAAAGCAGAATAAAAGACGGGCAACGCCGTTCAGCATATTTGTGGAAAATGATTTCTCCGTACCTTTCCAGATGCCGATCAAAAGCCGCAGGGTGCGGTCCAGGGTTTGATATCCGTATTTTTGATAGATAGATTCTAAAGCAGAAACAGCACATATCCTCCCGGGACAGGGTTTTCCAGATATCACGAGCCAGTTAGCGTAAAATTTTCCTCGGGAAATTGGAATATAGAATAGAAAAGAACATCCTCTAGTGGTAAGGTATTGATTTTGTGAAAACTACTTTACGAAGGAGGATGTTCTTTTATGGAAGAGATTATACGCTATTTTTCTGA
>JAFUYB010000051.1 GCA_017470735.1 Lachnospiraceae bacterium
GGACAAATATCTCGATTGGTTGGAGAAAAAATACAGTTATTCGACGGCTTGGAATTGGTATGTGAAAACACATATTCATATCCAGAGAAGCCAGGAAATCAGGCTGCGTAATATCGGCAGTCAATTTCGTTAACGAGTATATTATCTCTAGTAATGATTGTAAGATCATTTTCAATTGCTGTCGCAATAATCAAGCGATCAAAAGGATCACCGTGAATATAAGGGATGGATTGTATGGTTTCGAAACAGCTATTGATAATGGGCAATATCAAAATATCTGCTTCATAGCAGTACTGTTCAAGTTCATATGTAGTTTCCGCGAGATTAAGCTTTTTGATCGTCTTTTTGATGGCAATCTCCCACAATGTCGTTTGGCTCAAATAAAGATTCTTTCCCTGCTTGATAATCTGTCTTACAGACGATGACAATTCAGGAGAATCACCCAAAGACCATATAAACGCACAAGTATCAATAAGATAGTTCATATATACTCCTTGAAGCATTCCGGTATTTCATTAAAATCTTCAGACATCCAAATCTCGTCTTTTGCCCGTCCAAGAATACTATGTTTCTGCTCTGTTTTTCTTTCTTCAATATCCGTATTTGCGGGAAAACTTGGCAGACTCAAAAAATGAGCAAATTCGATCAGAATTTGGAGTTTATCTTTTGGAACTGTTCGAACAGCTTGTGTCGCCTGTTGTTCTAATGTCATTCTCTTCGGCTCCTTTGAAAAATGTATTTTCTTATAGGTAAAAATATTCCTAGGTCAAGTTCACTTCTCCTACATGATATATTCATGAAAAGAAATTTGCAACCTAAAATTTGTAATCTCTCTACAAATAGATGTTTACGGCTGTTAAAAAAATGAATTTGATTCTGTTTGAAATCATGAAGGATCTAAACTCTTTTAAGAATTTAGTAATTTACAAAGGAAAAACACAAGGAAATTTACATGTGTTTTTGTCAATGAAATGACATCCGGAATGGAATATAGTATTGGAGTGGAATTTTAAATATAAAAAATGTCGCTTTTGAGGTGACCTTTGTCAAAAAGGGGCTTGATAAAATATAGCAGGATATTTTTTAAAACAAAAACACCTTAGACCATTTATAAAAAGTTAGAAAAAAGCTTTATATAAATGGTCGGACAGATTGCATCATAGAATATCATACTATGATATTGAAACTATATATGCACAAAAAAGGAGGAAAAGAAAATGTTCAAAAGAAAACTGATGGCAGTAATGGTATCTGTAAGTGTGGCAATGGCTGCATTTACCCCAATGATTTCTGTTGAAGCAGCCGGAAAACAGACGGTGTATGTGATAAACGAAACCGCAGGCAAATCATCAGGTTATTTTAAATATACATATAACAAAAATGGACTTTTAAGCAGAGCTGTGGCTGGTTCGTATAAGGTCAATTACACATACAACGGAATGAATTTAACTAAAAGAGTGGAAAATGACACACAATGGAAAGAGAAAACAGTTACAACCTTTGAATATGATGAAAATGACCGTCTGGAATCATCAGAAGAAAAACTTACTAGCAGTTCCAGAACTGTAGAAAGTACAAGCACATATTCCTATGATAAAAAAGGTAGGATAAAAAAGGTGGTCAAAAAAGAACAATCCAGTTCTGTTGGCAATAGTACAACTACAACAAAATATACATACAATGGACAAGGATTGACCTCTAAAATAAAGGGGAAGGGTTACACTTATCAGTTTGAGTATGACGCCAATGGCAATGAGAGCCGATTCATTTCAGACGGTGTAGCTGACATTGCGCAGAATGTATATGATCAAAATGGATGCTTGACAAATGTCAGCTGGCATGATGACGCAGGAAATGACACTGGCGAAGGAGCGTATACATACATAAAAATCAAAGTTCCGGCGAAATATGTCAACATTGTAAAAGCTCAACAATGGGAATTGATAAATGATATGTCATCTCCTAATGTGCTGCATTAATGTAAAAATTTTATTTTGGGGGAGGATTTTCATGGGAATTAATAAGTTTAAAAAAACAAAACGATTATTTCACAGGATAACGGCAGCCTTTTATGTTTTAGTAATATTTTTTTCTTATGTGACACCAGTTGTAGCGGCAGATACAGTACAGGTCTCATACAACGTTACATATGGACAAACGGAAGCAAGAAGTATGTTGGATGCTCTTAATAAATGGCGTACTGGTGACACATGGTATTGGGATTCTAATGATACGACAAAAACGATAATTGATGCAGGAGAACTTAAATCATTGGTATATGATAGCTCGTTAGAGAAGATTGCCATGCAAAGAGCCGCAGAAATAGTGTTGTCATTTTCTCATAATCGCCCAAATGGAAAAAGTTGCTCCACAGCTTATGGAGAATCTAAGTGCGGATATGATTGGGGTGAAAATATTGCATGCGGTCAAAAATCAGCAGAAAGTGCACTAAATTCATGGATAGAAGAGAATGATCCATATAATGGGCAAGGACACAGGCGAAATATGCTCTATGATAAATTTAAATACATTGGAATTGGTCATGTCAAATACCAAGGTTTAGATTTTTGGGTACAAGAGTTTTCCAGTAAGAGCAACAACCAAAGTATAGGTTTAGCAAATGACTCGAGTTCAGTAGCAACAGTAGAAGTAGCCAATTCAGCCATTTCAAAAAAAGGGATTGAAATTTCAAAAGATTCCTATACTTTGACTATCAATGATAGTAATAAGTTGCCAGAAGCCAATTCATATATATCGTTGAATCAAATATCTTCGTGTAAGAAAAATAATGCAGTTTATATTCTTGATGCTCCGGTAACATGGACAACTTCAAATGAAAAAATTGTAAAAATAAACGAGGATGAAATAGAAGCAACGGGCGTTGGTACAGTCAAATTAACAGCTCGGGCTACTGTAATCGGATCCCCCGTTGAATCGTCTGTAATGGTAACAGTAAAAAAGAAAGATTATATAATTACTTTTGATCCGAATGGAGGAGTAGTCGGTCCACCGAATAAAACTGTGCTGCTAAACACAGTATATGGTGATTTGCCAACACCAGTCAAACAAGGATATACATTTAAGGGGTGGTTTACATCGGCAAATGGTGGAGAACAGATTGAAAGTGATGAAATAGTTGACATATCATCAGATCAGACACTTTATGCGCATTGGACAAAAAATAGAAGCACAAATTCATTAATTAACAGTAGTTCTGACAGCAGTTCTGACAGCAGTGTAATTGATACTGACAGAGAAACCATTTCTCGCTCCAGCAGAAGTTCTGGAAGTTCAGGTGGCGGTGGTGGTGATGCTGACGACAGTGATGGGGATGATGGTTCGGCCACAACATCTTCTGTAAAAGAAAATATAAAACTCACATCGGAGACTGGAACGGAGCAGTTGTCTTATCAAGTGACAAGCAAAAAGAACAAGACAGTTGCATTTGCCAAAGTATCAAAAAAGGCGACCTCTGTAACTGTTCCTGCGACGATTAAGTACAATAACAAAAAATATAAGGTTACAAGTATCAAGGAAAAGGCATTCAAAGGACGCACAAAGTTGAAGAATATTGAGCTGAATGGTAGCAATATTCGTTCAGTCGGAGATGATGCGTTTAAAGGAATAAAGAAGAATGCCCAGATTACGATTATTGCAAAAAACAAGAAACAGTATAACAAGGTTGTGAAGCTGATTAAAGAGTCGGAGACGGGGAAGGTGAAGTATGCGTATAAGAAGAAATAGTATGAATGAAAAGGGAAGGAATATAATGAAAAAAATATTAATAAAGGTATCTCTGATATTGTGTTTTACAATGATATTTAGCGTGATGCCATTTCCTGACGGAATAAATCGTGTTGAAGCAGAAATCGTTGCTAAATTGTATTGGCCGGTACATAAAAGGAATAATGATAATTCTCCGGGAGAATCTATAAAAGATGTGAAGCATCCTTACGGTGAAAAACGAGGAACGGCTATTCATCAAGGAATTGATATTGGGAATGCAAAGGGGTGTGGTTGGTATGCTGCGTGCAGTGGCGAAATTTACGCAATATATACGGGATGTGAAACGGATATGGATGGGGATCATATGAAATGTAATCCTATGTCAAATGGGCAATCGAATCCTCAAAGATGGAATAATGGTATAAGCGATATATGTAATTATGGATTAGGAAATGGTGTAATCATTGAATGTAAATTTAATGATGGTCAACACTATTATTTACAATATGCGCATATGAATGAAGTTTCGAGCAAGTTGAAAGTTGGGGATCCAGTAAAAAAAGGGGATTACTTGGGAACAGTTGGGAACAAAGGAAATGCAAAAGGGATACATGCGCATTTTGAAATTAACAAAGGGGGAGTTTTTAAGAATCCTATAAATAATAATCCAAACAGTGGAAAATTTTCATATGTGTATGAAGCAAGTGTCGGTAACACCTCAATAAATTTAGAAAAGGATGCCTACACAACTGCCAACGAAGTCACATTAGAATGGTCAAAAGCCCAAAATGCCAAAACCTACGATTGTGTTCTTGAAAACGAAACAAGAAACACTACCGACAATTTGGACGGATTGACAGGAACAAGCCATTCATTTGGAAAACTGGAAGAGGGCAAGTATGTGGTAAAGCTCACGCCTCGAAATGGGGAACAGAGTGGAAAGGAAGCAACGGCGAAGTTTACTGTGAAATTCGCGAGTGGAGTACCGGTACAAGCTGCAAATACCGTCAAGACATATGATGGCAATGCTTATGGAATTACAATCAAAGATAAAGGGGAGTATCCCAAAGAAACAAAGATAACATATGCAATCAATGAAAGTGGCCCATATCAGTCGAAAGCGATAAAAATATCTGAGGCTGGGCAGCTGCGAGTATATTATAAAGTGGAAAATCCGCATTATGCCAGCGTAAAAAAGGGGAGCCAGAAAATTGTCATTAACAAGGTGAGACCGAATATTAAAATTGCGTCCTACACAGGGGAATACGATGGAAAAGCGCATACAGTTGAATTAAAGGGCGTACCCCAGAAAGCCACGATACAGTACCGTACCAGCACACTAAAAAAATGGTCAGACGAAGAAATATCGTTGACGAATCCGGGAAAAAAGACGGTCTATGTAAAAGTGGACAGCCCGAACTACACAAAGGCATGGACGGGAAAGGGGATTATCAAAATCACCAAAAACGGAAAAGTAAGCAACGATTCTGCCGCAAAAACGACAAAAAAGAAAGGGAATGATGTCGATGAGTTGGTATCGGGAGAGGAGATTCAACAGCTCGCAGACGGTTCGACCGTGCTTGGAAAAGGAGTATATAAAATCACATTCAATAAAAAGAGCAGCGGATGGATGGATATTGTAGCAGAAACAAATTGTAAGGTTAGCCATGATATAAACAAAGGAAAAGTTTTTCAACAGGCATACGGTAAAGGCGAGACAATCGTTTCGTCATTGTCGCAGGATGCTGTGACAATTAGCGTTCATTCCGGAAAAATCAAGCTAATGAAAGCCGCCGGAGATGGAAACAATAATCTACTTTATTCAGTAAAAGAAGCGGATCATGATATTTTCTATGGAAGAGTGGTAAAAGCAGGCGAGTCTTTGACTGTGCGAAATGATAATTACAGCAGTGATATTACAAAAAATAAGGTTACCGTGTATTTCTGTGGTACCAATGCCAAAGGAGAAAGAACAGTAACAGATAATTGGTATCATCGGTATATGCCGAGTTTACATCCTGAACCTAATGTGAATACATTTAAGGATCTACCAGAAAACGGACAAGGATGGCAACCGTATGGAAATCAGACAACGGTTGAATATGACATCACTGCAGGTGAATTCAGGGTATTTGTCTATTGGAAAGACAAGGACATGATTTCATTTATGAAATAATTCAGAAAGGGAAAGAACAATGAAAAGATTTTTTTATGCATGGCTTGTAGCGCTGCTTCTGACAACCGTTTCAGGAGATATTATGATACAGGCAGGAACAACGGCAATAGCGGCAACGAAGAACACAAAGCAGTCCAAGAAAAAAACAACGCAAAAGTCTACAAAGAAAAACAAGAAAAAAAGTAAGAAAAAGAAGAAAAAGAAGAAAAAGACAGAAACAATCCAATCACAGAATCCCGATGCCGGGTGCATTAATAATGCGTCGGACATCTTATCATATTAAAGAATTTTACCTGTTAGCTTAAGAAGATGCTTACCATTAGTGGCATGCTGAACGGATGGTGGATTATGCCTGATATTACCAAAATATACGAAGAAAGAAAAAACTTAGACAATCAGACTTCCCAAATTGACATACACTATAAAGCGGAAAGGGTTACGGATGGCGTAATCAAGCAACTGCTTATGGAAGCAGAAAGCGAATTTTTGCCCCATGCTCACATTTTATGCAGGAAAAAGGAAGTTGTCCCCAAGAAAATATACTGCAAATTCCGCAATATAACAGAATGCATGGAAAGATTGAATACAGAAATTGTGGAAATATGTTCGGAATTTACGCTTAAAAGACTGGATCAAGCCATAAGTCTGACATTTGACATTAACACTAGGGATTTATACCTGTCGGGGATAGTGCCAAATCGAAGGAAAGAATTGTCATTTTCTGAGTATGAGTATTACCAATATCACAAGAGGGTGGTGCGTGATCATAATAATACCTACGAAGTGATTGACGGTGCAACCGGTGAGTGGAGAGATGAGGTATATTATTATGAGCAAGACTTTATTTTCGACCGTGTTCCTCTAAGTGTAAATGCTGCGAAGGAGATGATCAGAAAAGAAAAAGAGGCAGGGGAAAAATGGCTGCTGCATAATCTGGACATTGCCTTTGAAAAATATGGAAAGAGCGAAGAAGATCTGATTCCTGATTTCAGGAAAAGAATCATGGGTACAGAGTATGCGCATGCCATAACACAGGGTGAACTGACTAAAAATGAATATTATGTTTCAAGTATGGACGGCGCAATTTTGAAGGCAGTGCATTCATGGGATGAAAGCCTCATATTAAAGCGCTACAATGTAGATGCTAACGGAATCTTTTTCTGGGATTCACGCATTGCTATTTTGAAAAACGATTTGAAAGATGGCCGCACACAGCTATGGAGATTGCCGGAGGAGTGTGTAAAAGAGCTGGACAATGAAATTCGTAATGATAGCTATAATATGGATCGTATCCCTGCACAATGGTTTAGGCATCTTAAAAATAGAGCCTTGGATGACGAAAGGAAATGGCTGACAGATATTGCAGAAGGCGCCATTCAAGAATACAGACACTACCTTGAAGTGTATGGAGGATCGGACGAAACATTAAGAAAGTTTGACAGAAAGACTTTTCAAAATAAAGTTCATGAAGCAGAAAAGTCTCTAAGCAATTTTGTGGAAAAAGATTATGTGTTGTTTGAATTTGGGAAAAGCAGCGCGGACTATGCAAACTGTATTATTCTGTATGCTCTAAAAGGCATGTATGAATTCGGGCTAAACGGAAGCTATGATTGGTTTTTAATTCGCCTATCAGAAAGTACAATATCCGGAGATGAAATGCTGAGTTTAGGAAGCAAGTTGCGTGGAAAGCTGACAGAAATGAAAGCATTTTATTCTGAAACGGACATTACTGTGCATCTGCTGGAGTGGCATTCAAACAAAAAAGAAAACTTTAAATGGCATACATACTATAAAGATATGGAAAATGGTGCCACATGGGACTGGATATACGAGACAACTCCGGGCTATTCCCAAGAGGATGGATGGTGGCATAATAAGCCTGTGATAACTGAAAATAGGGTTGCGAATATGTTTTGTTAATATGTATGTTATACGGGGAGGAGAATGAAAGATATGATAAAACAAAAAAGAATTATACAGGGATTATTATTGTTTGTCTTAATAGGAATGATTACTTTTTTATCTGTGCATACTGCAGATGCTGCGAATAAAAATTCTAACAACATAACAGTAAGCTTCAATCTGCTTAAAGATGGCGATGGGCATCAATTTGCAAAAATTTATGGCTTTAAAGAGGGTGTTCAAGCAGCAATATGGACATATTTTTCTGATTATTATGATATTTCGGCGGGAAATACGGTTTTGTATGAAATTGGCAAGACAAAAGATACATACCAATTTGTGGAAAATGGAAAAGTGATAACGCTTGACATAAATACTGGTGATATAGTAAATACGGAGAATTTGAAAAAAGAAAAAGTTGTTGATGTTGTTGATACTGAATATTCGCTTTCATCAGGCAAAGCATATACGGTATTAGTCGGAAAAGAAAAATCGGGGAACTATGTTTGGCAATATCAGACAGAAGAGTATGATTCCTTACAGAACGGAAATGTCTCGTATAAAAGTAATAAAAATACAGTATATTTATTTGTGGCTGGCAAGTTATATCTTTTAAATAAACAAACGGGAAAAATCCGGTCTAAGACAAAGAAATATAGTAATTTGGTTGGTGTTCCGTCAATGACATTTGATAAAAAGGGCAATGTCTATGCGATAGAAATGTTTGGTCAGCATCTGTACAAATTTTCTTCAAAAGGAAAAGAAATATGGCATAGCAGAAATATCGAAAAAGCGATAGGCACCGGAATACTTGCAGACGGCCCTGAGATAAAAACCGGACCGGACGCAAAAAGGGATGTGTACTGTGCGTTTGTCGATTGGACGGGTGCAGACGATAAAGATGCCCGAAATGTGTTTTTCAATAGGAACACCGGAAAAATTGTTTACCATGACTAACCCCATGATCATACGGCGGAGACTGCAAGTATGAAAATTAATATAACGAAAAAGAGCAAAATCATTTTTATCATTCTCTGTATAGTGGCAGCTGTAGTGTGGATTTCTGTCTATATAAATAACCAATATGCCTCAAAAATCACAGCACAATCGCAATTTATTCAGCGTGACGGAAAAATCATTCTTTCCAATGCATCCGAGAATGGCGAAAAAGAGGAAAAGGTTCTGGTGGAAGGCATTTCTATCGACAATGCCATTATCGGAACGGATGAATCGTTAAAAAATTTGTTTTATTATACAGCGTACGATGACGCCTCTGGAACAAGCGAGATATTCTGCTTGCCATTGAAAAACCTTGAAACCGAAGGAAATAAGCCGTTACTTGTAGGTGAAAAGATTACAGAATGGCATCTTGGAAGTGTCGGCATTTTGTATACGGAGGATGGCTCGGCTTGGTATCGCTTCGATGGAGCAAAAAGAGAAAGTTTTGATACAGATATCGCATTGATAGATTATTGCGACGCAGCATATATTGTTTATGAGAAAAATATGACAGATAAAGGCGCGGACATATATGCTGGCGGATGGAATAACTATAAGGTGATAGCGAATCAAGCTGTTTATATCGGAACAGACAGGGAAAAGCAGGGCGTGTGGTATGCGAAAAGATCATCCGGAGGCGAAAAATCTTATTACGATTACATTGATGACGATGCGATAAAAGAAAAACCGTATGAACCAGTCCAAGGTGATTTTATGGAGGAAATAAGTGAGCAGGACGCTTTGGGCGGATGCGGTCTGGATGCTGCACCCGATTATTTGTTCGAGGGCAAAGAAGCGCAGTTCGAGATTGTCACTTCATCAGATGGAGAAGAGTATTACCGGATACATAGTTTTAATGATGCGCCTGGGGCGGAGCAGTATTATTTCAGACCGATTGACCAAAGATGGTTTTGCTTTGATTCGTTGGAATATTATAATGCGATACCGACCTACATAGAGCAGAAGGAACAGTATGGCGCAACTGAAAAAGTGCGGAAGTTGCTGAAAGAAGCACGGGCAGAAGAAATGGAACCGTACACATTATATTATTGCAAAGGCAATGGAGAAAAACAGATTTCGGGCAATGTATTCGGAGCAGGGAAAAATGCGGATGCAGAATGTATTTTCTATGAAATATCAGAAAATCCAGAAAAGGTTAAGCTGACATCTATTATGGAAGAATATGAAGCAGGAAAAGAGATATTGTCCTACATCAGACAGCAATATACAGATCTGTCAAAAGAGTATTGGATGTGGGAAGTCTCAATACATGGTGGAAAAGCTGAAAATGCTACAGAATCGGAGAAGCAAACGCAGGATTTGAATAAGATTTTTGAAATCCACAGCACGCAATCTGGGGTCAAGATAGAAGAAACCGCATCTGTCCGTAGAATCATGAATGATGTGCTGTTTGAAAGCATAGTGAATGAATTTTTTCCAGAATATATTGATGATGAAACATTGGATGCCTTTTTTGAAGAACAAGAAGACGGTAATGTAAATGTGCGGGTATTTTTCGATCAGAGCGATCATACCGCGACAGTAGGAAACTATACGATAGATCCGGTTACCGGAAAGGGTGAGAATGTTATTGAGGAAGAACCAATTGACATAATGGATCAGATCAAGAAAGTCGAGCAGGCAAAAGCCGCAAAAAGATACATTCAAAAAGATGGGATGTACCCCAAAAGTGAAGATGAATTATGCAGTATTGCGTTGGAATATTATGAGGCATCGGAAGGTGAAGATGATGATTTTGGCGCAGTGATAAAAGAATATGATCCAGAAAACAGTAAGGCTGTTGTCACAGTGACATATCATTTCTTAGGACATTATGAGGTGTTGGAGGAATACACGATCAATCCCTACACGGGCGAGGGGAATGGGATGTACGGCGATTATGTAGATTTGTGGTGAATCAGAAATAAAAGTATTTAGATCTGCAAGAATCATTCAGTTTGTAAAAATGGGAAAATACATCCATGAATATGTCGGTGTTCGCATAATGAGGAAAGGTTTTAATAAAGGGAGATAGACTATGCATACATTAAATAAAAAAATTTATGGACTATGCTTTGGAATAATGATCATTCTTCTATTGAGCGCATGTGGCTCACAAAATGATCTGATGGGACACTGGGTATTCGAAGGTGAATCTGGGGAAGAAGGAAGCCATTACGCTTATGATATTGTCTTCCGTGAAGATGGAACCGGATCAGCGGATGGAGTATCAATGAATTGGTCTATAGACGGAGAACAGCTTGTGCTAGTTCTTGGAATATATGGTGATTACACTTATTCATATTCGCTTTCAGGGAACGAGCTGATATTGGATGAGGATCGGGTGTACGAAAAACAATAATTAAAATTTATTTTCGGGAGAGTAAGAAATGGGGAGAATAAAAAAATATGCAGTAAGATTTTGCGTAATGATTATGTTCATGGGGATTATGGGCTACCTGCCTGGAAATATTGGTAGAATTGAGGCGGCATCAGAGATTAAGGTTAAAGAGAGCTATATAAACGACATAGGAAAAGACTTTAAGACTATTAAGAAAAAATATGGATGGGCGATAGATAACAATCTAGATTTTGATGTTAATTATGGATTTCGTGTTGTGTATCAGGTCCCCGAAAAAGACATATACTATGTTTTCCAAGGTGATTGGGATACCGGAGAGATGAAGGAAAATTCTGAATGCATAAGTGTTTACGCAATGAAACTTAAGCATTTGCTCTCTGGGTATGACAGGACGCTTATGGTCGGCAAGTTTGTTAAGAGCCTATATTCGAAAGATGAATCGGCGACTCACGAGAGGGGCTGGGCAGATCCAGTGTTTGCCCACAATGAAATAGCTGGTGAAGATGGATATTATGAGAAAATAATATTCTATACATCCAAGGGAAAAGAGAAGGTGATGTTGGTTGATGTGATGGAGCCAAATCTTAAAAAGATAAAAAGAAATGCAATGGCGGAGGTGTATTGAGAGATGCAAGTATTTGATTTTAAAGATGAAAAATAAAATGAGAGAAAAGATAACAAACAGAAAAAAGGGGATTCATGATGTTGCAATGGGTAAAGGGGAGAGTAGAAAAGCTGTATGATGAGCAAGACAAGATTGCAAAAGTTGTCATTGTGTTTGATTGTTGGAGTGTTTTAAAGGAAAGTAAACTTAGTGAATAATATATTTTATTTTGGAATAAATGGAGAAAAAGATTATGGGGAGAATTTATGATGAACACGGAAAACATATAGCATATGTCGAAGGTGGAAAATATGTTGATCGAGATGGGAATATTCTTGGTTATTTTTCAGATGGGAAATTGTTGGATGCGCATGGAAGTATTAGTGGATATGCGGAAGATGGTGTATTATTGGATACGCATGGAAATTGTACAGGCTATTATGAGAACGGTAAAATTTTAGATGTATATGCAAATGTCATCGGATACTATGATGAAAATAGTGTTACCGATGAGGCACAATCAATGATAGCAAAAACAATGACGATTCGGAAAAAGAAAGATATGATAATCGTTCACATACACCTATCAATATTCCGGTTCTATCGGGAACAGGAGAAGGCATTGGTGAAAGTATAGGGATTGTAGTTTTTATCGTTGCGATGTATCTGCTCTATCAATTTACTCTGAAAGGAATAAAGAGGGATTCGTTGTAAAGGTAAATTACGATGAGGGATTTTGGGGGAATGATGAGACGGTGGAAGACGAATTCTCTTCTGCCGTTGGATTCGAGTACACATATAACGATGATGGAACAATGAATATCGAGGTGGTGGATTAAATCGAGTCGATGCATATTAATTCGGATTATTGTATAGTAGCATTTAAGGTAGGTAGGTATCTATTGATTTGTTAAGGAAGGGAGAACAATATAATGATTAAAGCAAGATTTTCTTCGAAAAGATTATTTATCACTCTATTGATATTGGCGGTTATGATACTGTCTGGATTACAATGCTTTGGAAAGATAAACCAAGTGAATGCAAAGGCACAGAATAGGAAAAGCCGAATATACATAGGATATGATAACGAGATATGGGCAATAAATACAAAAAGTGGTCATTATGAGTGTGTTCGTAAAAATAAAGAAAAAGTTTATGGTCCAAGCGGCAATTTGACTCGTGTAGGAAATTATTTATATTATGATCAGAGTGGTCCAAATGAAAAAGGATGGTGGATTTGTAGGTACGACCTTAATAAAGGAAAAGAGGAACATTTGGCACTTGGAAGCCGACCTGATATTAGTGGAGGGAAAATATACTATTCTATTTTAGACAAAAAATCAGAGAATCAGTCCATAGAAGATGATGAGCCAATGTCATACAGCGGTATTGGCTGTATGAATTTGGACGGGAGTGAGCAAAAACAGATCTGTCAGTATCGTCCGGGAACATTTATTAGGAACGGTAAAATATATCTTTTCGATGAGTATAAGTTGTATGGTGTTGATACAAGTAAGGACGCTTTAAATGAGTTAGCTTCCTTTAACAAGAATTCTGATGATATAGAAATTGAAGAAGTGTGGTCTATTAAGGATCAGTTGTATATAAATTACATTGATTTTACAACTAGGAGTAAAACTGATCCCAAAGCCAATAATTATGCGATGTTATCCAGGTATAATTCAAAAACGGGGAAAGTTACTGATTTAGGAAGCTACTTTAGATACAACAGCGGGGAAGTGATTTACGAAATACTAGATGCCGGATCCAAATCTGCAATTGTTGATGTGTATTATGGAACGAAAGAAGCGCAGAAAAAGAATAAGGCTTTAGGGGAAGTACTCTCATATACATATAGGGATGGTAAGACTAAGTCACTTTTTAAAATGAAGGACCGGGATTATTTTTCATTTTATTTCATGAACAATCGGTTTGCTATTGGTGAAATGAAATTAAAATCAGGAAAAAATGTTCTGTCAATATATGACAGAAAAAAACAGGTTTTCAATGATATTCCATAATTTGGGTAAAACAGTATAAATCGAGCGATTGATTATTGTTCTAAAATACTATTTCCATTCGGGTTGTCATGTTGTTCGGTGGATAGATCCTTGCATTTGTGGCGTTGTGGTTTAAATGTTGCATATGTTGTGGCATAGGAAAAAAGATGGACAGCATTAAACAGCAACAATGGGTAATCAACAATGGGGATCAGTAGTTTACAATATTTGATATAGAGAACAGTTTGCTCAACTCATTGTGATATATAGAAGAAGGAGCAGAGATATATGATATTCATTAAAATGCGGAAAAGAAACATAAAGTTAGTTATCGTTTTTGTGATGTTATTTAGTGTAGCAATTGGATGGGTGGGGAATGGATTGTCCGTCTACGCGTTAGGATATAAAACTGATAATCTGTATTGTACTTTTACTGACATAAATGAAAAAGAAATTTCTACGGAAAATACCAATAAGCGAGCAAAGTTAATTATTTTTGGAACGACAACCTGTGGAAAATCTGTCGGGACGGTGGGGCATATTTCGGAAAGCGACTGGATCAGGAGCAAGGATGTGAGCGTAGTATTTGCGGAATCAAGCGGCGCGGAGAAAAAGGAAGTCAAGAAATTTGTAAAGGACTATCAGATAAAAAGAGTGAAATGCTGCTACGCTACAGATGATTCCATAAATGAGGCTATGTGGGATTATTGTGATGCATGGGAATTGGGATATACAATTTCATACCCGGTAGTTGTGTACATTGATAAAAACGACAATATTCGAAATGTGACAACGGATTATAATGATATAGATACCATTTTGGATAATATTAATGAATATACAAAGCTTAGATACAAAAAGAAGCATTGATTTATGGTGTGATTGATAAGAATGTATGGGATTGAAACAGTGCAGTTTGGTTTATCGTGGCGAGAAAGAGGCGGTCTTATGAAGAAACTTAAAAAGATGTTGTGTATGGTGTTTGCGATAACAATGGTACTTGGAATGCTGACACCGAATACCGTGTATGCAAAAAAGAAATCTTCAACAGTGCAAGGGATTTATCACCAGACTGACGCGCGGAAAATGCTGAAAAAAGTTAATAGTTTGCGGAAAAACGATGCATGGTATCGGGATAAGAATGGGAAAAAGGTAAGATGCGGCCATCTGGAAAAATTGGAATACGATTATTCATTGGAAAAAGTTGCAATGGAACGGGCTGCCGAACTGTCGGTATCCTATAGCCATACCAGACCAAATGGATTGGATTGTTTTTCGCTGTATGATTATGGATACGATGCGATGGGTGAAAATATTGCAATGGGACAGAGTACCACAGAATCAGCATTTGAAGCATGGGCAGAGAGAAAAGAGAATTATTCGCGGCAAGGTCACAGAAGAAATATGCTGGATGAGGATTTTGGAGCAATTGGCATAGCATGTTTCGAAGTGAATGGCATAAAATACTGGACACAGGAATTTGCCGACACTTCTAGCGGATCCGAAAAAACAAAAGCGGCAAATAAGCGGATAACCGTCAAAATCGATTACACAGGTGCAGACAAAGGATATTATTATACTACTTGCGGTGGATCTGTTGACGATGGCGATAATGAAGATGACGACTATTATGATAATAACAACACAGTGGACTTCAATCCTTTAGAGTATTTCCATTTTGATGACTCAGATGATGAGGATGATTAAGACCAAAGATAACCTTTTCTCAAACAAGTTACACTTCATCCTGCTTTGATAATTGCCGAATTTGTTCTTCAAGTTCGGCAATGCGCTGCTTGTATGCGGCGTAAAGTCGCTTCCCAAGAGACCTTTTCCTTTTCAAAAACCCCTATACTGTATCCAACAAAAGTGAAAGCAATCACAAGGGCAGCAGAAAAGGAGGTCGTAATGAAAAATGATTGGACGGAACTAGTATTTATCCTGGACCGGAGCGGATCAATGGCGGGACTGGAATCGGACACGATCGGCGGATTCAACAGTATGATTGAGAAACAAAAACAGAGCAAGGGAAGTGCAAGGGTGTCTGTCATACTTTTTGACGATATATCCGAAGTTATTTATAATCGGGTTAAGCTGAAAAAAGTAAAACCAATGACGAAAGAACAATATGAGGTGTGCGGCTGCACAGCCTTGTTGGATGCGGTCGGCGGGGCAATTCGCTTTGTCCAGGACGGACAAAGAACCATGCGGAAAAAGAACAGACCATCGAAAACTCTGTTCGTCATTACCACAGATGGACTGGAAAATGCGAGCAGGAATTATTCTTATGATACAGTCCGGAGAATGATTGAGGGAAGCAAAGAACAGGACGGCTGGGAATTTCTGTTTTTGGGCGCGAACATGGACGCGGTCGGAGAGGCGGCGAAATTCGGAATCCCGGCGAGCCGGGCAGTGAATTATGAAAATGACGCGGTTGGCATGAATCTGAATTACGAGGTGCTTTCACAAGCGGTCAGCGCAGTGCGGGCGGCTTCCGATGCAAGCCAAATGGATGCAGTCTTCCAAAGCGGAGAGTGGTCAGCACCTATCCGAAAAGATTACAGAAAGAGGCATATAAGATAAATGGCATTACAGATTATTCGGAATGATATTACTAAAGTTACGGCGGATGCGGTGGTCAATTCAGCGAATCCCCTGCCGCGCTATGCTGCAGGATCAGATGCGGCAGTTTACAAAGCGGCGGGGCGGCTGCGTCTTTTAGCTGCACGGAAGAAGATCGGCACCATAGCGGTAGGAGATGCGGCTGTGACATCCGCCTTTTCCCTGCCTGCGAAGTATATCATCCACACGGTCGGACCAATCTGGAGAGGCGGGGACAGTGGAGAACAGGAGGATCTGCGCCGCTGTTATGTGAGCTGTCTGCGCATGGCGGAAAGGTATGAGTGCGATAGCGTGGCATTTCCACTGATTTCTACAGGCATATATGGTTTTCCGAAGCCGAAAGCATTAGAGATTGCGCTCACAGTTTTCCGGAATTATCTGCAATATGCGGATATGGAAATTATTTTGGTGGTGTTTGACCGGGAATCTTTTGCGCTGACCGGAAATCTTTTCTCCGATGTCAAGTCTTTCATTGATGAAAATTATGTCGACGAAAGCATGTTCATTACCTACAATTCATCGGTGGCAAATGACAGTATGTCTGCCGACGAATGGACGGGCAGGGAAGATAGAACTAATTTACTGGCAGCGGAGCCAGTTGCCAGACCGTACATTCCGAAAAAGCGGCGATTGGAGGATGTTGTAGCAGAGGTCGGCGAATCTTTTCAGCAGAGCTTATTTCGGCGCATTGATGAAAAGGGATACACCGACACGGAAGTATACAAACGGGCAAATTTGAGCAGAAAACTGTTTTCCAAAATCCGAAGCAATCCGTCGTACCAGCCGAAGAAAAATACGGCGGTAGCGCTGGCACTTGCGTTGAGGCTGAGTCTGGATGAAACAAAGGATTTTCTTGCGCGGGCGGGCTATGCGTTTTCGCCGGGCAGCGTGTTTGATCTGATCGTTTCCTATTTTATTGAGCAGGGCGTGTACGACATTTACACAATCAATCTGACATTGTTTGAGTATGAGCAGCCAATATTAGGGGATTGACGGAAGCATGATAAACGAGTCTGGAAGAAAGGAACCACTATGTATGGAGCAATATTAGGCGACATCATCGGATCGCCATATGAATTTGATCGCGGCAACAAAACGAAAGATTTTCCGTTGTTTACAGATCAATCCCATTATACAGATGACACGGTTATGACAATAGCGATAGCAGATGCGCTTTTATGTGTGGGACAGTATGACATCGGGAATGCGGATGATGTGGACAAAATCGAAAAAATGGTTATTGAAAAAATGCGCTTATGGGGACAAAAATATCCTCACGCTGGGTATGGCTGGATGTTTTCGCAATGGCTGCAGACAGAAAATCCAAAACCGTATGGCAGTTATGGAAACGGATCTGCAATGAGGGTGTCTTCTGTCGGCTGGCTCTATGATTCTTTAAATCAGACAAGGGTGACGGCTGATTTGACTGCGAAAGTGACACATGATCATCCCGAAGGGAGAATGGGTGCTGATTGTGTGGCATCTGTCATATATATGGCACGGTCTGGAAATAGTAAACGGGATATACGGGATTGGGTTCAGGGACATTATTACGGAAAGCTGAAAACCTGTGATGAAATCCGTCCGAAATATTATCATCAGGAAAGTTGTCAGCATACAGTACCTGAAGCAGTCTCTGCATTTTTAGAAGGTGAAGATTTTGAGGATGTTATCCGCAACGCGGTATCATTAGGCGGAGATTGTGATACATTGACTTGCATTGCGGGCGCGATAGCAGAAGCGTATTTTGGTGTGCCGGAGGTGTTGAAAGAGGAATGTTTAAACCGAATAGAAGATGATATGCGGGAAGTTTTGTTGAAATTCGACAAAAAACGGTTATAAATCCCCTGAATCCTTCATTTTCCACCTTGACATCCCACCCCTGATTATGGTAGATTATAGCAGTATGCCGCACGGCGAGGTCTGTTAAGTATACCCAGGCAGGGCATCACCGCAGCCGGCGAGTAATGACAAAAGGAGGTTACCAGATGTACGCAATTATTGCAACAGGTGGTAAGCAGTACAAAGTATCAGAAGGCGATGTCATTACCATTGAGAAGCTGCCGAGCGAGGCAGGAGACACCGTCACCTTTGATCAGGTGCTTGCCATCGGAGGAGACGAATTCAAGGCAGGTGATCCGACGGTCGCAGGCGCGACAGTAGAGGGTTCCGTATTGCGGAACGGCCGCGCGAAGAAAGTGATCGTTTACCGTTTCAAGCCGAAGAAGGGCTATCACAAGAAGCAGGGACACCGTCAGAGCTTTACGACTGTAAAGATTTCCAAGATCAACGCATAACAGCCGATGATTTCCATTACCATAGAGAAATCCGGTGAAGCCTACCGCAAAGTATCATGCATAGGACACGCAGGCTTTGCACAGTCCGGCACGGATATCGTCTGCGCGGCAGCGAGTGTCCTTGTCATCAATACCTTAAATGCGATCGAAGCATTGACGGACACGACATTTGAAGCCGTCTCTGAGAAAGAGACCGGCAAACTCGTTGCTCATTTTACGGACGGCATATCGGATCAGGCGACATTGCTTTTGGATGCGATGGTGATGGGACTTTCGGAAATGACAAGACAGTACGGACAGCGTTATATTACCTTAGAAGTCAAGGAGGCAGCATTATGATGAAATTAGATCTTCAGTTCTTTGCCCACAAAAAAGGAATGGGTTCCACGAAGAACGGACGCGATTCTGAGTCAAAGCGTCTTGGGGCAAAGAGGGCAGACGGACAGTTTATCACGGCAGGCAGCGTTATTTACCGTCAGCGCGGTACCCGTATCCATCCCGGCGTGAATGTTGGACGGGGCGGGGATGACACCTTGTTTGCAAAGGCAGACGGCATCCTGCGTTTTGAGCGCAAGGGCCGTAACCGCAAGCAGGCATCGGTTTATCCGGTAGCAGCCGCTGAGTAAGCAGTCAAACAGTTTAAAACGACGGAACCCGACTTGTCTGAAGCCGGGTTCTTGTTTTACTTTAATGAAGTTTTTTTGATATATTTTGTTGAAATAAGATACCACATTAATTTACCAGGAGTTTAAAAATGTTTGCAGATCAGGCACGGATCATCATCCGCTCGGGCAAGGGCGGTAATGGTCATGTGAGTTTCCGGCGTGAAAAATATATCCCCAACGGCGGACCGGATGGCGGTGACGGCGGCAAGGGCGGCGACATTATTTTTGAAGTCGATACCGGCATGAACCATCTGTCGGACTACCGGCACCGCCGTAAATTCGCGGCAACAGCAGGCGATGAGGGCGGCAAGAGCAAACGCCATGGCAAAAACGGCAGCGACCTCGTCCTTAAGGTTCCGCCCGGCACAGTCGTCAAAGACGCGGAGAGCGGCCGGATCATCGCCGACTTATCGGGAGACAACCGAAAAGTGACTGTCTTAAAAGGCGGAAGAGGCGGATTGGGGAATCATCACTTTGCGACAAGCCGCATGCAGGCACCGCGCTATGCCCAGCCAGGCGGAGAAGCCATCGAGCTGGAGGTCATTTTAGAGTTAAAGACCCTGGCGGATGTCGGGCTGATCGGCTTTCCGAATGTCGGGAAATCGACCTTATTATCGAGATTGTCCAATGCCAAGCCTGAAGTGGCAAATTATCATTTTACGACCTTGCATCCGATTTTGGGTGTTGTGGACCTGCCGGACGGAGAAGGCTTTGTCATGGCAGATATCCCGGGATTGCTGGAAGGAGCCTCGGAAGGGATCGGGCTTGGACACGATTTCCTGCGTCACATTGAGCGGACGAAGGTGCTTGTCCATTTGGTGGACGGTGCTTCTGTCGAGGGCAGGGATCCTGTCACAGACATTCGCACGATCAATAACGAGCTGGCTTCTTTTTCTGAAAAGCTGACCAAAAAGCCACAGATCATCGTTGCCAACAAGCTCGATGTGCTTTCGGACGGGGGCGCTTCGGTTTTGGATAAGATCAAAAAAGCTTATCCCGACGCACAAGTCTTTGGGATTTCGGCTGTCAGCGGTCAGGGCATTGACGAATTGCTCTATGCCATCGCCGAGGCGGTACATGCCCAACAGTCGGAGCCGATTGTTTTTGAATCCGAATTTGATCCGATGAAGGAAGTCCGCCCGGACGATGCGGTCAGCGTGGAAAAAGCGGGCGACGGATTGTATCTGATCTACGGACCAAAGATAGAAAAAATGCTTGGCTATACCAATCTCGAATCAGAAAAGGGCTTTTCGTTCTTCCAGAAATTCTTAAAGGATCAGGGGATTGTCGACCAGCTCGAAGCGCTTGGCATCGAAGACGGTGACACGGTTCAGATGTATGAGCTGGCGTTTGAGTATTACCGATGAAGCAGTAGCGTTTAACTATGATGAATCATCCAAATGGCATATATTGGAAAGGAATTTGCAATGAACAATAAACAGCGTGCCTATCTGTCGTCGCTCGCGTCAAAGGAGCCGACCATTTTGCAGATTGGCAAGGCGGATCTGACCCCTGAAATCGTCGATGCCTGCAATGAAGCGATCGACAAGCGGGAGCTGATCAAGGTCGGTGTTTTAAAAAACTGTTTTTCTGATCCAAAAGATTTGGCGGAAGTACTGGCAGAGCGTACCCGTTCTGAAGTCGTGCGTGTGATCGGGAAAAAAATTATCCTGTACCGTCCGGCAAAAAAGCCCGTAATCACACTCCCGAATTAAGAAAAGGCAGATAATTCTATGGGAAAAATCGGAATTTACGGCGGAACATTTGATCCTGTCCACAACGGACATCTGTATCTGGCGAAAGCAGCAAAGGAACAGCTCGGGCTTGACGAGATCTGGTGGATCGTCAGCGGCAACCCGCCTCATAAGGATGATGCGGTCACCGGCCGCAGGATGCGCTATGATATGTGTGCGCTGGCACTCGCTGAAAATGAGGATATGGCGCTCAAAGACTTTGAGATGAGCCGTTCGACAGAGTGTTACAGCTACGAATTGCTGGAATGGCTGCACGAAAAGTTTCCGCAGCATAAATTTTATTTTATCATGGGAGAGGACTCACTGGATCTGTTTCCGGCATGGGTGCATCCTGAACGGATCGCGGCTTTGGCCTCGCTTGTCGCAGCCGTCCGCAAGGAAAGCCCTGATTCAGCGGATATGGAACAGACCTCGGAAATGATCCGAAGCCGTTTCCACACAGATGTCTATCTGCTTCAGACCGAAAATGTGCCGATTTCCTCGACGAATCTGCGGGAATCGGTGCGACAGGGGAAAGCGATTGCCGATTTCGTGCCGGGGGCAGTGGAAGAGTATATCCGCAGTCATGGATTGTATCAGACACGGGATTATCCTGATATTCAGACAATCCGCTCCGATCTGCACCACCGTCTTAAGCCGGGGCGTTATCGCCATACGATCGGGGTAATGGAAACGGCGGCCAATTTGGCAATGCGCTATTGTATGCCGGTGGAAAAGTTGCGGCTTGCAGGGCTGCTGCACGACTGCGCGAAATGTTATGACAATGAAGAGCTTTTGAAACGCTGTCAAAAATATGGACTTGCCATAACAGAGGCAGAGCAGCGGTCGCCACATCTGCTTCACGCTAAGGTTGGCGCGTATCTGGCAGAGCACAGGTATCAGGTGACAGATCCGGATATCGTAAATGCCATCCGGTTTCATACGACGGGCAATCCGGCGATGACCTTAACAGAACAGATCATCTTCATCGCCGACTATATTGAGCCAAACCGTGACAGGGCGAGGCGGCTCACTGAAATCCGGCAGCTTGCGTACAGCGATCCGGATGTATGTACACTGATGATATTGGAGGATACGATCGCCTATTTAAAAGAAAAAGCGCAGCCGATGGACCAGGCGACCGTAGAGACTTACCAATACTATAAAGAAAAGCTGGGGAAAACGACTTTCCAGTGATATGTTGCTTTGTAAAATTTATGACTGTAATTTGCGGACAGTATCGTTTTAGCAAAAAAGGAGCATTATGAACCAGGAACAATCCAAAGAACTTGTCAAAAAAATTTATGACGCGTTGGACGGCAAAAAAGCAGTGGATATCCGCATCATCGATATCCGCGATATTACGGTGGTAGCAGATTATTTTGTCATCGCATCCGCTGCGAATCCGCTGCAGATGGCGGCACTGCAGGACGCTGTCGACGAAGTGATGTTCAAAAACGGCATCCAGTCCAAGCAGGTAGAAGGAAACAAAAATTCCACCTGGCTGCTGATGGATTATGAAGACATCATTGTCCACTTGTTCTCATCCGAAGACCGGATCTTTTATGATCTGGAGCGTATCTGGCAGGATGGGGTACAGGTGTCGCCGGAAGATCTGTAATATAATCATAAAATAGAATTTTGCTTGTGGAATTCCCTGCAAAAGCGCAGATTTGCGAAGCAATTTCCTATAAGGAAAACACCGACCGGGAGCGCAGCAAGCTCTGGTCGGTATTTTCATGCGGTAGGAACTAGTGCCAGCCGGTTCCAAATAAATGGATGCACTAGAAGAAGCGGAACACGCCGAATACCTTGCCTAAAATCTGGCATTGGCTGCCTGGCAGAATGATTGGCTCCATGTAGTCATTTTCCGGCTGCAGGCGGATATGACCGTCCTCTTTATAAAAGGTCTTTACTGTAGCGGAATCATCCACAAGCGCTACGACCATGTCACCATTTCTCGCGTCCTGCGCCTGCTCAACCATGATAATGTCACCGTCGAGAATGCCGGCATTGATCATGGATTCTCCCTTTACTTTCAGCATAAAGGACTGCTTGTTGGGCATGTATTCGGATGGGATAGGGAAATACTGGTCAATGTTCTCAACTGCCAAAAGAGGCTGCCCCGCAGCTACCGTACCGACGAGAGGCACATTAACCACCTCCCGGCGGGAGATGTTGAAATTGTCATCGATGATCTCAATCGCGCGGGGCTTGGTCGGATCCCGGCGGATATAGCCCGCGCGCTCAAGCTTCTCCAAATGGGAAAACACAGAAGATGTGGACTTCAGATGAACCCGCTCGCACATCTCACGCACCGACGGAGGATATCCTCTGTTCAGAATCTCTTCCTTTATATACTCCAGAATCTCACGCTGCTTGTCGGAAATCTTGCCATACTCCATAAAATCCTCCCAAAACTGTGTTTCGTTGCTTACGATGTATATGGTATCATACTTCAACTAAGAATGCAAACAAATTTTCGCAAAAATTTGTTCGATATTTATTGACAAACAGTTGTTCTGGTAATATAATGCAATAGAACAAAAGTTCCCAAACATATTATCGAAAGAGGTTTGCCATGACGAGGACAGATTATCGGATTATCAAGAGAGATTTGCACAAGGAGAAGATGCTCATGCTGTACCGGACCGCCGCCATGATCTTATGCAGCATGCTTCTCCTTGTCGTCATGGTGAGCGTTATGACGACCAATGCCAGCGACGATATTGCGGATCCGCGCGTAAAGTATTATACTTCAGTCAAAGTAGAAGAGGGAGACAGTCTGTGGAATCTGAGCGAGCGCTTTATGTCTGACGAGTACGGAGACCGTTTTGCATATGTCCGTGAAGTACAGCAATTAAATCACCTGTCAGACGGTCAGACGCTTCATGAGGGTGCCTTTCTGGTCTTTCCATATTACAGCTCGGAGCTTATTGTGGAGACTGAATGATTGATTTTTATAGAGATTTTTTCAGCGCCTATTGTAATCAGAATTCCAGGAGCATCATTTGAAATGAGAATGATATGGACAATTTCACTTATATTTTAGAATGCAATGATGGCAGTTATTACTGTGGATGGACCAATGATCTGCATGCCCGTATAGCCAGTCATAATGCCGGTAAAGGCGGCAAATACACACGCAGCCGTCTGCCGGTCAAATTGGTCTATTACGAAGCATTCCCGACCAAGGAAGAAGCCATGAGCCGTGAATGGCATATCAAGAAGCTGTCCCGTGCAGAAAAAATCCAATTGATCCGGGGCTATGCGGATCATTATGTTTCTGATCCGATAATGCTATAAGGGACATAGCTTTCGAGAATTTTCATTCTTATTCCAGACATTTGATAATTTTTGTAAATGACTTTACAAGAGAGCAGTTGTGTGCTAAAATATATCTATCAGATAAATATCTGTTTATCCGATAAAAAGCAGTTGTTCCGACTAGAAAGGACGATATCCACATATGGGCAAGGATTCCACATTTTACAAGGACAAAGCCAGAAATCAAAAGCTGTTGCTCCGGTCATTGATCGATCAGCTACCGCAGCCTGCGACAGATTTCATATACAGCAAGGAAGTCACGACTCAGACCAGCACATTGATTTCATATTCGTATGATCTGTTGACTTTTTTTACATTTATGCAGGACAACAATCCATCTTGCCGCAATATCGAGATCAAGGATTTCAATTTCGATATCCTAAAGCGGATTGAGCCTGAGGATGTCATTGAGTACCAACGCTATTTAGAGCTGAATGTTGACAAGGATCATCCGCACGAAAACAGCAAAAAGGCGATTGCCCGGAAAATGTCTCCACTGCGCGGCATGTTCCATTATCATTTCCTGCACAAGCACATCGATGAGGATCCGATGCAGTTTGTTCCGCTGCCAAAGCTAAAAAAGGACAAAAACATTGTCCGGATGAACAATTACGAAGTCCGGGCTATTTTAGATGCCATTGAGCACGGCAACGAACAGATGTCCGACCGTCAGAAAAAATACTGTGAAAAGACGAAGAAACGCGATCTGGCGATCCTGACATTGATGCTTGGAACAGGTATTCGGGTCTCTGAATGCAACGGTTTGGATATTGAAGATGTTGATCTAAAAGTCAACTCATTCAATATCGTCCGAAAAGGCGGTGGGCAGGATGTTCTCTATTTTGGTGAAGATGTTCATGAAGTTTTGGCAGATTATATTAACACAGAACGCGCTCTGATGAATCCAAGGGAAGGACATGAAAAGGCACTGTTTTTCTCTCTGCAGGGCAAACGGATGAGTGTGGATGCCATCGAAAAACTGGTCAAAAAATACGCCAGGATGGTCGTTCCGAACAAGAAAATCACGCCGCACAAGCTTCGGAGCACCTTTGGCACTGCCCTATACCGGGAAACCGGCGACATCCGTCTCGTTGCTGACGTGCTTGGGCACAACAATATCAATACGACGATTGATTACTACGCTGCAATCGAAGACGAACACAAACGGCAGGCGGCAGGGGCTGTCGATTACCGCAGAAATGATTGAATCCGGCATTTTTATCTTATTTTAGGAAGCCATTATTGACCCATTACTATAGTAACATGTTATGATATTTCTATATCTACACATATGGTAGCACTTCATTCCTTTAACGGGATGATACATTTACTTATGTGGGCAAGAAAGGAGTTCCTAATGAAAAAGAAAACATTTGCACTGCTTCTGTCTATATGTATGACGATGACAGTGACATTATCGGCGTGCAGCGGCACTGATACGGGTCAGACCTCAGATACCCAGGAGGCTGCGGATACAGAAACAGCCGAAGCTGACGATGCCAACGATCCTTCTGATTCGGACGATGCGGATACAGAGGATACCGCTTTTGAAATCGGTGAGCTGACCGGTGAAGCGACGGATTATTCCGATGAATCACATTGGGTACACTTGCCGGAATCCACGGACAAGGAAGTCGACACTTTCTATGTTTATCCGACCGTTGTATTAGAGGTGGATGACGAATCAGGCGATGTGCCATTAGATGATGAGACCCTCCGGCAATTTGCGCCGGCACTTTATGAGGAGCAGGCAACTGTATTTGAAAAGTCGACCAATGTCTATGCGCCCTATTACCGGGAAAAGAGCTTAGAGTCGCTGACATCTAACGACAAATACGATATGGAGCAGGCATTGTATGACGGCGTACAGCGGACAGATGTCTATGCCGCTTTGGATTATTATTTTGACAATTACAATGAAGGTCGGCCGTTCATTCTAGCGGCGCACTCACAAGGTTCGATCGTCGTCAAGATCATTCTGAAGGAATACATGCAGGCACATCCTGACTACTATGAGCGGATGGTAGCTGCTTATCCGATCGGATTTTCGTTTACGGAAGACGATTTCGCGGAAAATCCACACATGAAATTTGCTACAGGTGAGGACGACACGGGCGTCATCATCTCCTGGAATACCGAAGGTCCTGACAATAAAGATGCAGAAAGCTGTGTGATTTTGGACGGCGCAAAGTGTATCAACCCTCTCAATTGGAAGACAGACGATACATACGCTTCCGCTGAAGAAAATGCCGGCAGTCGTCTTGATACCGATGGCGATGGTGTTTATGAGGACATCATTCCGAGCCCGGCGGATGCCCAGGTCAATCCCGACCGTCCCGGCTCACTTCTGACAACTTACACGGATCTTGAGCCGAGCTTCCCACAGGTCTTTGGACCGCAAAGCTTCCACGCGAGGGATTATGATCTGTTCTACTACAATCTTCAGGACAATGTACAAAAGCGCATCGATGCCTATATGGCAGCGCAATAATTGCAGGATACTGTTCGGGCAGGAGCACCTTACGCTCCTGCCCTATTATATTGTGCTGATCTACACTTCTTCGATCGGAATCGCAAAACGGAACACATAATCTTTCGGCTCGATTTCAATCCCGACATAAGGCGCAACGATCCCGAGCGCGCGCATCGGACCCACAGCCTCCAATCCACGCCGGTCCATTTCTTCCCACAGCAGACGATGAGCCTTGTTGATCGCATCAGTATCCTCGTGCGTGCCGTAATAGAGAATACTGAGTGCTTTACACGACGGAATCCTTTGGATGTGGTCATCCGGCTGTTTCTTGATGCTTTCCGGATCCAGCGGAATGCATATCGTCGTGTGATATGGCTTGTCCGGATTGCCGATCGGATTGGTTTGCGTGTCCGAACGCAGGGAAAACAGCGGTTCATCGTGATAATAGCTGTACCCCAGCCGTATCACCTCGTAAGTGATATTGTATGTAAAAACAGCTACCTCTGAAGGATATACACAATCGGTCGACCTGCAGTAACAGGTCGTTTCGGGGAGCTCTAATACGGAAAAGGTAAAATTGTTTTCCTTTGCAAGACGCAACGAAAACTCATCCACGCCCCGCTGCAGCAGCTCAAGTCTGGTCTTAAGCTGTTTGAGCAATGCCTGCGGTTCCATATCTCCGCTGCGGTAGCCAAGGATCTCCTTCCTTGAAAGCCCTATTGTCCGCAGATACTGGTACTGCTGAAGCTGATATATATTGAAACCGTCATAATATCGGTAGCCGGTCTCCTGATTGATCTTCCGGGGTGTCAGATAGCCGTCGTTCTCCAGCTTTAGGATCATGGACCGTGAAAAACCGCTTGCCTGACAGATCTGTCCGATACTGAACAGTTCGTCGGTGACGGATTCTTTTTGCTTGAATTGCCGGATTACCTTTGCTGTGTCTCTCATATCTGCTCTGCCTTCCAATCTTCAGTGCTACAAGAATGTCTCCCAATATACGGAAACCATATTCCTGCCATTATCAATTCTTCTGCTCCCATGCGAACCGGATGATCCATGCTCCGAACAGAAGCAGAACCGTGGTTTCCGGATTTTCCGTGATCCATATCACCAGCAGTGCCGTAAAACACGCTGCCATCACAGTACATAAAATACTAATCACAAGCCAAACAATAAACTGCAAGGTGTCCTGTTCCCTTCCCATCATCGGTATTCTCCTTCCAAAAATTTGTATATGATATATCCCTTGTCCGGTAACTGCATCATATACAATTTATTGTCCTATAAAAATACCTGTATGTGGGAGGGACAGCAGAAAGTGATGGTGAATGTATATTTTAATCACATTCCATATTGGCTTACCGTTTTGTAATCACTGTATCATTTGTGTTATTATTCATTCACATATTTTCTGATTCCACTAAGTTTTTCAATATCGTACTCATTCCAATATTCATTTGTCCATCTAAAAAATATATCTTTACGCTTCTTAAATATTCTGAACGGTTCCACTGTATTATCATATATATGAAGGATATCACATACACTAATCAAATTTGGAATTAATGAAAGTGCTCTTTTATATCGAATTCTCACTTTTTCTTCTGGTACACCATGTCCTCCAAGTGCCTGTCTCGCGCTTACTCTTGCGATATTTATATCTGCATTAGATGTCAGAATATAAATACATCGCACAAAATATCCGCGTTTTTTTGCCTTCTGTAACAACTTTAAATTTCGATCTGTTGATAAAACCGTTTCAAATGTGAAATCTCTCCTCTGCTCTATCATTCTTTCCCGTAGTTCCTCCGCCTTTACGGCAGCTTCAATGTCAGAACAGAGTATGGTTCTTTTTATATCATCAGCATTTATATATTCCCCAACTGTCTTTGCCATTCCAGTAATTGTCGTTTTTCCACTTCCATTTGGACCAGCAAATACAATTACTTCTGGTAATTTTACAATATCATTCTCCAACATATTCCCGCCTCCCGTCCGGATATTCGAGATATGCTTTCTTTGTCGCACTGTCATATCTTGCGACAGGCAATCCTTTTATTCTTCTTATTTCATCATCTATTCTGATTGCATCCTTAAATCTCTGCGTCAATTCTTCATCAGAAATGCCACAGGTAGAATCCAACTCATTTGCTATTGTCATAATGGAAGCTCCTTTAGTTGCTCTTAATTTGTGTCCGATTCTATTGTACCATATTTTCCCGAAAAGTGTTTGATGTATACCGCTTCGCAATCTCTGCGTCAAACTGTTCCACAACTCTCTCGGGACTTACGATCTTTACGGAATCCCCCAGCGCAAAAATCCAGCCAAAAAACTGATTGCTGACCGCGACCTTCACAATCGTTTCCGAGCAGTTTTCATCCACCGGATAAATCTCAATTTCTTTTCCGAAGCGGTCAATGAATACGCCTACCATCTGGTTATCAAACCGGATCCGCACACTCTGCTCTTCTCCGCCGAACATCCCAAAGTTCTTTTTTGTATAAGCCGCCAGGTCAAAACGCTTGAAATGCTCCTGCCCGTCCCGCTTTTCTTCCAAAAGACGGATCCTGCGCATCTTGTCTACACGGTAATGCTTGATCTTTCCGGCCTCAGAATCAAACGCAACAAGATAATAATTCTCATCATTCCAGGAAAGTCCCCACGGACTGACTGCATAATCAGTCTGCCTTCTCGGAACAAGCTCTTTTTTGATATTCCACATCAGATATTCAAACCGGATCTGGCAGTTCTGCGCGATAGCGTTGTAAATGGCATCCACATTGTAATAAATGCTCTCATTCATCGTCTTGATCCGCCCGGACACAAAAACCTGACGGTCAAGCTGCATGGCTTCAAAACGGCTTGCCAGCGATGTCAGTTTCTTAATCAGTGAATTGGATTTCTTGACTGTGATAAACTTAGATGACTGAATCGCATCCACCAATAGCTTCAGCTCCGGAAGCTCGAATTGCTTCGTGACCACATGATAATAACAGCTCCTGCCCGCCTGCTCCTTTTTGATGTCAATGCCCAGCTCCCCCAAAGCTGCCATATCATCATACAAGCTCTTCCTGTCAGCAGTGATGCCGTATCCTTCCAGCTTTTCCTTTATCTGCCCAATGGTCAGGCCATGCTCCTCGTCCGTTTCCCGCAGCATGATCTGACTGAGACGGTATAGTTTGAATTTCTGATTTGTCCCCTTTGGCATACTTCTGCTTCTCCATGCTTTGCTTTTATGAACTTACATAAGTGACATTATTATACCAATAAGCGGCAGTTTCGTCACTTATATTTTCTTAAACCTTTTCCCCGTTCATATTTGAATGTTTATATTGGATGCAAATGCAGAGAATGCGACCTCAAGCTTTTCGCTCAAACATCTCATTCACTTCTGTGAATTGAATAACTGCAACTTTGATTACATTATTTTTGGAAAAGAGGGAAATGATGCGCTTGCAAAGCTCCCGGATGAGATTGTGGAGATTCTGCAAGGCAACAACAAAAACGAGCAAGACCGCCTTGCCCGTTATTTGCAGATGTTTGTAGAATTGTCAAAAGAGCAAGGATAACACCCTCACCCCGCCTGCGGGTGCGCTTTCAGCCAGTCAATGATATCCAGGCTCTCATACATCGGCTCGCCGTCGATGAAGAGACAGGGAACCTGCTCTTTTCCGCCGACTTCCACGAGCCGCTGACGATCTGCTTCACTTTGATGGATGTCGTGCAGTTCGATGTCCGACCGGCCGCTTGCGTCGATATAATCCAAGACACGGCGGCAATAGGGACAGGTTTCAAATTTGTAAAGTTCCAGCTTCATAGTACTCCTCCTTTTTGCTGTGACATGTTTATACGAAAAGAACCGCTTGTGTGGAGCGGTTCTCTTCTGCATCCTTGTTCAAAGTCTGCATTCTGACGGCTGTGTGGACCGTCAGGTCAGGGTCATAACCCTCGCTTTGGTGTGTGTTGCCTGATGTTGTTTTAATTCATCACAGGCAGATTTGAATATGTTGCCGAAATCAATAGATGATTCCTTCCTTCGAGACTTTCGGAAAATCCCTTGGTGTGAGGAGTCACCATTGATGTCAGACAGATTGAACACGGATGATACTCTCATCGCATACTGATCGAGTTCGATAGCAATCCCTCCCTCCTTGATGCAATTTTCAAAAAGCTCCTCGGACAAATAACTTGTCCACAATCATATTAACATCATTTATGAGAAATTGCAAGCATTTTCCACAAGATATTGTAGAAAACATTTGTTTATGCACAAGCGGGTTGATAAAAATGCTAATTTTGTGGATATTTCATGCAGTCCGGGAGAAAGCATGCGCGTCAGTGCGATACAACCCGCAGCAGTTCATCCAAACAGCGCGGAAAGCAAATACATATATACTGCGTCAATCCCCACAGCCAGTAATATCCCGCCAGCTACATCGCTGGGATAATGCACGCCAAGATACATCCGGGAAAAGGCAATCAGACACGCTGCAGTAAAAACAAAAATCGCAAAGGGCAATGGCATTGCCTGCAGGTAAAAGAAAAACATAACAAAGCCCATACATGTGTGTCCTGATGGAAAAGAAGTGTCTTTGGGGTGGATTTTTACTGTCGAAAGAGAATCACAGACCTCATATGGCCGTTTCCGCCGGATCAGCAGTTTTACAACAATATTGATTACAAATTCTCCAAATACAACCAAACCCGCAGAAAGCATGCCTATCTTTCTTGTCTTCGGCAATGCAAACAGAAGGACTGTCAGGATAATCCACAAAAACGAACCGTTTCCAAGCCTTGTCACATAAAGCCAAAAACGGTTCGCTTTTCTGCTCCTGACATGATCCTGCAGAAAGAGCAGGAATCGCAGTTCTGCATCCCTCATGCTGTCGCAGCTTCCTCACTTGGGAAAATGATCTTATTTACAAAGAAGAAGATCACCATCGAAATGCCGCCGTTTAATACGACTGTCACGATGTTGTACACAAAGTCCGGTACAAAATGCCCGGCGACTGCTACCCAGACACAGTTGATCGAATTGACAATACAGGTAATGATGACAAAGGCAACCGCATACCAGAAAATTTGGAACGCGATGTTGCCCTTGCTGCGGAAAACAAAATTCCTCTGAATCGGAAAATTCACGCATTCCCCGATGATCATTGCCACCATGTATGCCCAGAAATAACGCATCCCGCCGGATGCCGCGTCATAACCTAAGATATTCCATTGGAACGGAATCCCGAACAGTGTCACATCAATCCCGGGCCATCCATAATCTGTCTCAGGCATAAACGAAAACGCCTTGGGTAAAAATTGCAATATCAGGTATTTAAACACCGTGATCAGATTGCTGACAATAACGAATAATCCTCCCTCACGGATCCACTCTGCCGCCTTGGGATGGTTTTTTGCATAACCCTCCCACCAGTTTTTGATTCCTCCCATAATTTATGATTCCCCCCGTAACCGTCGTTCATATTTCTTGTTCTCACTCTTGTTCTTAAAATAACCGGAAATAATACGCCCCACCCCTTTAAAGAAGTGTCCGTTTACAGCGGTTACCATTCCCTTGACCATATTCATGTCCACTGCTCCGGCTGTCATCTTTGCTATCGCGCGAAACGGCATATTGTAAATAAACAATATATTCAGATCCGGCTTGCCCTTTGCCTCCGCTTCTTTCCTGCGCTTTTCAAGCTGACCATAAATAAAGCGCCCTATACCGCTCTTTGCATATGAAAGCTGGCAAATCGCGTCATTTTCAGTCAGCGTGCCGCTCCAATTGCCGTTTGGCACTGCATATCCCAGGAGTTTCGCAAATTCATCATCGGATACATCGGCAATCCTTCCGGAATAATATGCCGGCATTGCTGCCGCGTCATACGGGTTTAAAGCGCCGGAATCTTTAACCTCTGTCGTTCCGGACAGCGGCAGGTCGGCACTGGATCCGCCAACACGGATCTGATAGGTTCCGCCCTCAGTCTCCCAGGCATTGGACTTTACATTCCAATAGCGGAATGTATATTCGTCAAACAAAATGGTTACTTTCTTTGATTCTCCCGCTTTTAAAAACACCTTTTGAAAACCCTTCAGCTCCTTTTCAGGACGGAATATAGCTGCATCTGCGAGAGAAATATACATCTGTGCCACCTCTGCCCCGTCGCATTTACCGGTATTCGTTATGGTAAAGCTCACGCCATCCTTACTGACTGTCAGACCGGAATACGCAAAGGTCGTATAAGAAAGACCGTATCCGAATGGATAACGAACCTTTACTCCGCTCGTATCGTAATATCGATAACCCACAAACAGCCCCTCCCGGTAGTCTGAATTGCGCTCTTTTGCGGGATAATAACGGAATGCTGGCGTATCCTCATACCGGAGCGGATAGCTTTCAGCCAGCTTGCCGGAGGGACTGATCCGTCCTAAGAGAAGATCAAGCTGCGCGCCTGCGCCAGCCTGCCCGGTCAAGTAACAATGCAGCAGTCCCTTACAGTATTTCTCCCAATGCATCTCAATCGAAGATCCGGCCGAGATCAATCCGACAACATTTTGATTTTCTTCTGCTATCGCTTCAAGTACCGCAATCTGGTTTTGCGGAATCTGCATATGCGTCCTGTCCAGCCCCTCAGACTCACTGATCTCATTCAGACCAAAGAAATACAGTACCACTTCTGCCTGTGCCGCAAGCTGCTTTGCTTCAGCTAAAAGCGCGACATCTGCCTCGCCGTCACGCCGGTAACCGCGGCTCATTCCCACAATTGTAATATCATCCTCATGAGCAGCCATTTTTTCGATCGTATCTAATTGTGTCGTATTGACCATCGATGAACCGGCTCCCTGATAGCGCGGATCAAAAGCAAAATCACCGATCACGGCAACCTTTGTTCCTTTCTTTAAGGGCAGAATTGCATCCTCATTCTTGAGTAGTACCGCGCATTCCGCCGCAGCGCGGTGCGCAAGCTCGTGATGTGCCTTTCTGTCAAACTGTTCGTTGTATTTCGTGCCATGACCCTCGGCTGCCTTTGTCACGGTCAGAACCGCATCCAACAGCTCGTCTACCCGCTCGTTTATGATGTCTTCAGATAAAGCTCCGTTTTGCACTGCCGCGACCAATTCCCTCGCGCTTGCCAGTCCCGGATTAGGCATTTCCAGATTTGACCCGGCCCGTACGCCTTCCGTGTGGTCATTGGATCCGCCCCAGTCAGTCACGACCATACCGTCAAAGCCCCAGTCATCACGCAAAATTTCCTGCAGCAGATGCCGGCTTTCATTCGTATAAGTGCCATTGACTTCATTGTAGCTGGTCATAATACATTTTGCGCCGCCTTCTTTGACCGCAATCTCAAATCCGGTCAGATAAATCTCACGCAGCGTCCTTTCATCTACGACCGCATTCATTGCCATCCGGCGTTCCTCCTGCGAGTTGACCGCAAAATGCTTAATACAGGAATAAACGCCTTTTTCCATCAGACCGCGCACATAGCCGCTTGCCATCTTCCCCGCGAGATAGGGATCCTCAGAAAAATACTCAAAATTCCTGCCACAAAGCGGACTGCGCTTGATGTTCATACCGGGTCCGAGCAGGACATTGACATCTTCGGCCAGTGCCTCCTCCCCTAGCGCTTTTCCGACCTCTTCCCCCAGCGACGGATCCCAGCTGTTGGCCATTGTTGCCGCTGTCGGAAAACAGGTTGCCGGTAATGATTCATTCAAACCAAGATGATCCCCTGCCCCTGCCTGACGCCTCACGCCGTGCGGACCGTCAGAAAGGATCATCGCCGGAATGTCCAAACGATTGATCTCCCAGGTGTCCCATTCACCATGCCCGCCAAGGATAGCCGCCTTTTCCTCCAGTGTCATTTTTTCTATTAAATCTTTATGCTTCATATATTTCCCCAATCCCCGAATGAAACCGTACCCCGCATTATCACATGCGGGGCACAGCAGTGTCTCAAAAAAACATTACCTTTCTTCCTGACGCTTTTTATATGTCTGCATCAGCTTTCTCGCGAATAGTGCCAATAAAATCACGATCACCGCATCACAGAAGTACATCAGCTTCTTCCAAGATGCCATACCGGTTGTCAGATTTGCTTCATCGTACTGACGGCTGTTTGCCACGACATACAGGATATTCTTTGCTGATTCACGCATCGCCTGTTTCGCGCCGTTCGTGTCACGGAAACGGACATCATTGGTCTCTGTCGGATAGTTGACAAGCATCAGATCCGTTCCGTTGCGGATCGCCTGATCCGCGCTCATATATCCATACACGCCGAAATAATCTGTTTCAACAAAGCCTCTGAATCCCCATTCGTCACGCAGAACAGTTTTTTGCAGTTCCTTACAGCCTCCCGCCCAGCGGTTGCCGACATAGTTAAACGAAGACATTACTGCAAGCGAATCGCCGACCTTGACGGAAAGTTCAAACGGCTTCAGATAAATCTCACGCAAGGCCTGTTCATTAAGCCATGTGCAGAGCATCGAAGTACGGTTGCCCTCCTGGTCGTTTAAGGCAAAATGCTTCATATACGCATAAACACCATTCTCCTGTGAACCAAGAATCGCATTTGCCGCAATATAGCCCGAAAGAACACCATCCTCAGAATAATACTCGAAATTTCGTCCAGCAAAAGCGGTTCGATGCGTATTCATTGCCGGTGCGTACCAGCCTGACACATCCATTTCATTTGCCATCTTGCCGATGGAATCACCGAATGCGTGTGCCAGATCCTTGTTGAATGTCGCCGCGATCACGACACCAACCGGGAAACCGACCGAACCGACTCCGGTAAAGTTGTTGTTGATCGAAGCAGGACCGTCACAGTCGTTTGTGCGTACTTTTTCGATGGAGGACACAGAATTAGTCTGATATCCGCCCAAGGAAATAACCGCATTCATATCGTCAAGACTCATCTCATCCAGCAGAGAATCCCACTGTTCATCATCGCGGTCAAGACCGCGCATATCAACAAGCTTAATCCCATTAGACGCTCCGGTCGTCACCTCCGCCGCATCGGGATCTTCGTCTGCAGCCGTTGCCTCGTCTGTCAGATAGTTGCTGTTGTTATAGAAAGTTTTTTTAGCCTCATCCGGCATTTCCATGCTTGCCGGAGCCGCCGTCGCCGCGTCATAATTGGCAAAACCGTCAGCCCGTGAGAGATATTCTGTTTCACCTGCCGCAAAATCAAACTGGTTTGTCGCCGTTACCGCGTCACTGTTTCGCTTGTTGTCGCCATTGTAAGTAACCGTCTCTGCCACTGTGTAATTCTGCGAATCAATCTTATTGTGTGAATCCCTGTTGATTGATATCTCATAATCGCCCGATTCAAGCACATATCCTTTGGCATCCTGATAATCATAGCTTGCCATATCTTCTACAGCAAATGAAATCGTCACAGTCTCAGATTCACCAGGCTCAAGCAGTCCGGTCTTTTCAAACTGGATCAGATTCGCCGATGCTTTTTCGATACCGCCATTGGTATAGGGCGGATTGTAATAACATTCCACTACATCTTTGCCTGCCGCGTTTCCGGTATTTTTTACTTTGACATCAAAGCTGATCACACCATCTTTTTCGGAAATCCTGCCCATTTTCTGCTTGAATGTCGTATAGGACAGCCCGTAACCAAATGGGTACTGTACCATTTTGTCATAGTCGATCAGTCCTTCTTCTGCCGCTGTCTCATAGAAACGATAACCAACATAGATTCCTTCAACATAGTTCACGAATGCCGGCTTGTAAATGATCGGATCGCCGGTACCGAAGTTGGCGGATTCCACTTGGAATTCATCCATATTGGTGTAATTCAAGTCACCAAAATTGTTCCACCACGGCGTGGCCTTAAAATCACGAACATAGGTGTCTACGGTCTTTGCCGAAGGATTGACCACGCCCGTAACAATCTCGCCAAATGCCGTAAAGCCGACATGCCCCTGTGAAGCCGCCCAAAGAACGGACTGAATCTGTTCGTAGTCATCCACAAAACCGAGGTTCATCGTATTCGAGCAGTTGATAACAAGGATAACTTTATCGAAATTGTCGCAGACCAGCTTGACCATTTCTTCTTCACGGTTGGACAAATCCAGATAGGTGTCACCCTCATCCCAATCATTGCCTTCATTAACTGAATCATCGTAAGTGCCGTTGTAGAAGTCCGTACCATCATTCCAGGTTCCGTTAACTACTGCCGGCATATCTGTCGGAAGATCAGCGCCTTCGCCGCCGGAGCGCGCGATAAAGATCATGGCTGTGTCGGAAAAATCCTTTGCATTTGCCATCAGTTCGTCCGAATATTCGGATACATTCGGCTCCGGCAATGTCCAGTCCTGCGCCCACATTCCGACATCAGGCCGCCCGTCATAGTATGCCGTATAGAAATCCGAAAGTTCACTGTTGGTCTCAATGCCCTGCTCTTTCAGTGCTGCCAACGGAGTCACCTTTTCGTATGCTTCATTCAGTCCGCCGGATCCTGCTCCGCCGTAGCAGGCTGCCGTCGATGCCCAGCCGAAAACATTCAGCTTTGAATCTGCCGCCAAAGGCAAAAGGTCATTGTCATTCTCCAAAAGCGCAATCCCCTCTTCGGCAATCTCAATCGCCAGAGCCTTTGCGTTTGCTGCAGTGTCGTCTTCGATCGTGCCGCTGCCACTGACCAGATCCATCATTGTGCTCATTGGACCGGTCAATATCAGATTGACACAAATCAAAATGCCCAGCAGCATAGCGATCAAAGCCGATCCGCGATATAAGCCTTTTTTTGCTTTGGTTTGGTTTTTGACAGCAATCATGATAATGATGCCTAAAACCACAATTACGCCAATCGCAATCAGATAAGACTGCATAGACTGGAGGACGCTGATCACGTCACTCATGTTGATACTTAACATATCATTCCCCCCTTCATTTTGTCAGCATCACGCTGCCTTCCTTTACCTCTTTATCACAGCATAGTAGCATAACATTTGATTTTATGCAATCTTTTTTTGCATTCCAATCATATCTGATTACCTACTCCTCCACCGCCTTCACGGGCACGAATACCCGGTCGATGCGCGTCTTTTCTTCTTTCTTCTGGGATTTCAGTGCCTCCCTGCAGAAGGTCTCCTGCGCGCTTAAAAGCTTCTTTCCGCGCTTGTCCAGACGCTCGTACTCACCTTTGTCGTTCAGATAATACGCCTTCTTGTTGTCCGATAAGAGTACTTCCAAAATGTGCTTCGCCTTTGCCCGGACGCTTTCATCCTCAAGCGGGAAGATCAGCTCGACACGGCGGTCGAGATTGCGGGGCATCCAGTCGGCGGATCCCATATAAATGTCCTCCTGTCCGTCATTATAGAAATAGAATATCCGGCTGTGCTCCAAGAATTCCCCGACGATCGAGCTGACCTCGATGTTGTCGCTGACGCCTGCAATCCCTGTTTTCAGACAGCAGATGCCTCGCACGACCAGCCGGATTTTCACGCCTGCCGACGACGCTTCGTAAAGCCGCTCAATCAGCTTCTGGTCGCAGAGCGAATTCATCTTGGCAATGATCTTTGCCGGGCGGCCTTCTTTTGCGATGCGGATCTCACGGTCGATCAGCGCATAAAACTTCTTCCTGAGCCAGATCGGCGCCGCCACAAGACGGTTCCACACCTCAGGCTCGGAATAGCCGGAGAGCATATTGAACACCGCCGTCGCGTCCTCTCCGATCAGCTCGGCCACCGTAAACAAGCCGCAGTCCGTATAGATCTTGGCCGTCGTGTCGTTGTAATTGCCGGTACCGAGATGGACATAGCGCTTGATGCCGTCCTCCTCCCGGCGCACGACCAGCGCGATCTTGCAGTGCGTTTTGAGCCCGACCAGACCGTAGATCACATGACAGCCGGCCTGCTCCAGGCGTTTTGCCCAGACAATGTTGTGCTCCTCGTCAAAACGGGCTTTGAGCTCAACGAGGACGGTCACCTGCTTGCCAAGCTCCGCGGCCTGCGCCAGCGCCGCGATGATCGGTGAATTACCGCTGACACGGTAGAGCGTCTGCTTGATCGCCAGCACATCCTTGTCCACAGCCGCCTGACGGATGAAATTGACCACCGGATCAAACGACTCATAAGGGTGATGCATCAGGATATCGCCTTTTTTGATCTCTTCAAACAGATCCTTTCCCGCCGTAAACCGCTCCGCCAGCGTCGGTGTAAACGGCTTTACCCGCAAATGGTCGTAGCCGTCGATGCCTGCCAGTTTCATCGCAAAGGTCAGATCCACCGGGCCGCCGCAGGGATAGATTGCTTCTTTCTGCACATCCAGATTCTTCTGTAGGATTTTAAGGAGCCGTCCATCCATTTTTTCCTCAACCTCAATACGGATGACTTCTCCCCACTGCCGCCGTTTGAGCTGCTTTTGGATCTCTTTTAAAAGATCGGATGCGTCGTCCTCATCGATCGGCAGGTCGGCGTTGCGCATGACGCGGTACGGATGCGCGCAGACCACATCGTAATTTTTAAAGAGCTTGCTTAGATTCCGCTCAATGATCTGTTCGAGCAGGATAAATGTATGCTCTGCCCCGTTTTCTCCCGGGATCTCCACGAGCCGGTCCAATACGGAGGGCACCTGCACTGTCGCAAAGTCGTACTTGCGGCTGTCCGTTTTCTTGGCTTTTAAAAGCTTGGAGCCTTTCTTCCGGTTGGCCAGAAGCGCGGCAATATTCAAGGACTTGTTGACGATCAGCGGAAACGGACGCGACGCGTCCACCGCCATCGGCGTCAGGACCGGATAGACCGTATCCTCAAAATAACTGTCCACAAATGCCGCCTGCTTTTCATTCAGCTCTTCGTGGGACTCTAAAATGACCAGCTTCTCTTTTTTCAGTATCGGCACAAGCGAGCGGTTCCAGGTCGAATACTGCTGCGCATAGAAATCGTGTGCCCGCAGATGGATCGCGTCAAGCTGCTGCTGCGGTGTCAGACCGGCAAGGTCGGGCTTATCGTAGCCTGCATTGACCATATCCTTAAGCGACGCAACCCGCACCATGAAAAACTCATCCATATTGGACGCGGTGATCGCCAAAAATTTCATCCGGTTTAAAACCGGCAGGCTCTTGTCTCTTGCCTCATTTAATATCCGCTGGTTGAACGCAAGCCAGGAAAGCTCGCGGTTTTCATAATATTCCGGTGCTTCAAATTTCATTGCGGTTTCCTCCTGATCCGAACAGTCTTTAAGATGGGGCGTATGGCAAATATGTCTTCAAATACCGATGCCCGTTCTTCAAACATCCCTTTTTCCAACGCGAGGGAATCCTGCGTGTCGATGACGATCGACAGCTCATCCCGCCCATTGAAGCGGAAGTGGATGTCCTTGTTTTTCCGTCCGTGGCTGCGGTCCAACGCTCCCGCCACATTCAGGATCGCGTGAAGCTTGAGCAGCGTGAAGTATTCCTCCCGCGTGAATTTGTCCGACAACTCCTGGTAAGGGGCTATCCCGCCCTTGTAAAAATAGCAGATCCAGGCGATCATCTCCCGTTCCTTATCCGACAAACCCAGAATTTCGGATGCCGTGATGATGGTATAGGTGCATCGGGCATCATCGGCGAGGCTTATGTATTTTCCGCAGTCATGCAGTATGGCCGCCACAGAAAGCAGCAGACGGCTCCGCTCGGAAAGACCGTGCCTTTTTTTGATCGCGTCGTAAAGCTGTTCCGCGAAGGAACGCAGCGTTTCAATATGTTTCCCATTGCTGTGGAACCGCTCCGCGATCGTCTGCGCCTCGGAAAACACATCTCCGTCGAAATCTCGCGGAAGTGTCAACAGCTTGTTCGTATAGGCGTATTCATAGACCATCCCTTCGTGCAGTGAAACCGGCGGGACATAGACATCCTCGACAGGGATCCGCTCGACGACTGCCTGATACAACAGTAAAAACGACAGCCGGGTATCGCTGACATCTTCACTGATCTCTTCTTCCGACACATTGTAGACATTGTCCTTCAGCGACTTTTTGATGACCTTCAAATACTCCCCTGCCGTCAGATGTCCATCCTGCTTTTTGGCGCGCGCCTGGCTGACGCTGACGAGCGGGTTGTTGATGATGATCAGCTTCTGGGGCGGCCGCTTTTCTAAAAATGTGTCATAAAACTCTTCGATTTCCGTGTAAAGCATGGACAAAAGCTGTTCACGGTAATCCGCGCTCTGGCGCAGTTTTTTCAGATCCTCCCACACATTGGCGGCGCCAAAGGAAACGTGCTGTGTCGTCACCAGCCGCCCTTTGGAAAACAAGGACAGCTGCAGACCGCTCCCGCCCACATCCACAAGGACGGTACGGCTTTTTACGATTTCGCCAAAGTCTTTTACCGAACAGAGTGCCTTGTACAAAAGGAAACGCTGTCTTGAATTGTCCAATATTTCGATGTGCAGCCCGCAGGAAATCTCCACCTGATCGATCAGTGTCTGCACATTTTCCGCCGAAAGCAGCGCGTTTCCGGCGTAGACATCGTAATCATCCGCGCGGTAGGTCTCGATCGTCTCCTTCATTTCACCGAGCGTATCGACAGCCAAAAGCAGGTTCTCTTTTGACAGCTTGCCGTATGTCAGAATATCCCTTGCCAGGTTCATCCTCCGGCGGAGCGCGTCGATCTGCCGGATGCGCTTGCCTTTTACAATTTCAAATACCTTTAAACTGATTCCATAAGAACCAATGTGAATCGATGCGTATGTGTTCATCTGTGCTCCTGTTCCCGTGCATACCCCGATTAACCGGAATGTCCGCTAATAATTTCCCAGCACCCGCAGTCCTGTCGTCTCTTCATCGAGCCCCCGCAGGGCGTTAATGACGGCGTCATCCCGCAGATTTCCAAGAAAGTCCACGAAAAAGCGGTACTGCCACTGTTTGTCACGGATCGGACGCGATTCGATCCTCGTCATGTTGAGTCCGTTGAAAATGAAATGTGACAGGCTTTGATAAAGCGACCCTTTTTCATCCGGCAGTTCAAAGCAGAGCGTGATCGTATCCGCGTTTCGCCGGAAGATGTGCTTGTTGGTCACAATAATGAACCGGGTCTTGTTGTTGGATTCATCCTGGATCGCGCGGCGGATCACGGAAAGGCCGTACAGCTTCGCATTGATCTCACCTGCGATTGCCGCCTGTGATATATCGCCGTCCTCGCGGATCTTTTTGGCAGAAACAGCCGTGTTTTCGAGACTGATGGCTTCCCAGTCCGGACGCGTCCGCAAAAATCCGTCGCACTGCATCAATGCCTGCGGATGGGAATAAACCGTTTTGATATCCGAAAGCTTCGCCTCTGGCAGTCCCAAAAGCGCATGGTCGATTTCAATGATCTGTTCTCCGATGATCGCCACATCGTATTCCACCATCAGGTCATAATTTTCTACGACAGACCCCGCCGTTGAATTTTCAATCGGCAGAACGGCATAGTCCGCATGTCCGCTTGTGAGTGCTTCCATCGCGTCCCGCCAGGTTTCAACATGATAGGCGTAATTCATTTTGCGAAAGAATGTCAGCGCCGCCTTTTGGCTGTACGCCCCCTCAACGCCCTGGTAGACGACCGTCGCATCCGAAAAATCAAACTCGTCCACACAGATAAAATCATTCTGCCTTACCCGTCCTGCTTCAGCGAGCATCCGGTACTGTTTTTTCTTGGAGATCGACATGATCTGAGAAAACAGTTCGACCATCCCCTGCGACAGAAACGCGTCATCCGAGCGGACAGCGATGTCTTCGAGCTTTTGCTCTTCCCGCGCAGGATCAAAGACATTTAAATTGTTTTGGATCTTGTATTCCGCCACCTCGCAGGAAATGTCCAGTCTTTTCGCAAACAGATCATAGATCTGCCTGTCAATGGTATCGATTTCATCCCGAAGTTCCAACAGTCTGTTCATCGGTTACTCCTCTTTTACTGAAAATCAAATAATGACAACTGATCGCTCTCCGGCAGATCGGCAATAATGCCGAGCCGGTACATCGTATCCACAACCGTCGCGGACACTTTTCCCCTGTTCTTCAGGTCGTCCCGTGACAGAAATTCTCCTTCTGCCGCGGCGACAGCCAAAGTCTCTGCCGCTTTGTCGCCCATTCCGTCGATCGTCGTAAACGGCGGCAACAGCTTTCCGTCCACGATCTTAAAATAGCGCGCATCCGACTGATAGAGATCGATCGGCAGCACCGAAAAGCCCCTTGCGTACATTTCCTGGACGCTCCGCATATCCATCAGCATATCTTTATCGGTCGCGGTCATCTTTTTCTTCTGTTTCTTTAATTCTGCTTCTTTCGCCTGAAGAGCCTTCATTTCACGCTGCAGGCGCTCCGCTCCCTGACCCATCTTCTCATAATCAAACTTGGCACGGATTGAAAAATAGGCCGCGTAGTACGCTAACGGTTCATAGATTTTAAACCAGGCGATCCGCCACGCCATCATCACATACGCCGCCGCATGCGCTTTCGGAAACATATACTTAATCTTCTCACAGGACCAGATGTACCAGTCCGGTACATCGTGATCGATCATATCCTGCTTCCAGTCCGCCCATGAATCGCATTTGCCTTTTGCGACCATGCCTTTGCGGACAGCTTCCATGATCTTGAAGCTCTCCTCGGAATCCATGCCCTTGCCGATCAGATAAGTCATGATATCGTCACGCGTACAGATCGCCGTGGAAATAGTCGCCTTGCCCTCCTGGATCAAGGTCTGCGCGTTGCCAAGCCAGACATCCGTACCGTGTGCCAGACCTGCGATGCGCACCAAATCCGAAAATTCGGTGGGTTTTGCGTCCTTTAACATCCCCATTGCAAAGTCCGTGCCGAACTCCGGCACGCCAAGCGTGCCCATATCACAGCCGCCCCAGAGGTCATCCGGCGTAACGCCGAGCGCTTCGGTATTTTTAAACAGCGACATAACCCCCGCATCATCGAGCGGTATCTCCTGCGCCGACAGCCCGGTCAGATCCTCCAGCCTGCGGATCATCGTCGGATCATCGTGTCCTAAAATGTCAAGTTTCAGCAGATTCGAGTCGATCGAATGGTAATCAAAATGCGTCGTTACGATGTCGATGTCTTTGTTGGCAGGGTGCTGGATCGGTGTAAACGAATAGATATCCTCACCGGTCGGCAGCACGATGATCCCGCCAGGATGCTGTCCTGTCGTCCGCCGGATGCCGACACAGCCCTGCACCAGACGGTCGATCTCACAGGTACGCCGGCTCTCGCCTTTTTCCTCAAAATAATGCTTGATATACCCAAACGCGGTCTTGTCCGCCAATGTACCGATCGTACCCGCGCGGAAGGTCTGTCCCTCGCCGAAGATGACCTCGGTATAGCGGTGGGCCTTGTTCTGGTAATCGCCGGAAAAATTTAAGTCGATATCGGGCTCTTTATTCCCTTTGAATCCCAGGAAAGTCTCAAACGGTATGTCAAAGCCTTCTTTTTTCAGGGGCTTGCCGCAGCGCGGGCAAAGCTTGTCCGGCATATCGCAGCCCGCCCTTCCGGCATATTCCTTTACCTCATCCGAATCAAAATCGACATAGTGGCAATCCGGATTGGCACAGATATAATGCGGTGAAAGCGGGTTGACTTCGGTAATCCCGGCCATTGTCGCGGCAAACGAGGATCCGACCGACCCACGCGAACCGACCAGATACCCGTCCTCTACCGATTTCCATACCAGCTTTTGCGCAATAATATACATCACGGCATAACCGTTTCCGATGATGGATGTCAGTTCCCGCTCCAAGCGCTCCGTCACGATCTCCGGCAGCTCTTCCCCATAAATTTCGTGAGCCTTGGTAAAACAGATTTCCCGCAGCATCGTATCGGAGTCCGCGATGACCGGCGGACATTTGTCGGGACGGGTCGGATGGATCCGCTCACACATATCGGCAATCCGCCCGGGCGTGCGGATGACGACCTCTTCTGCCGTCTTCTGCCCTAAATAGGCAAATTCTTCAAGCATCTCCTCGGTGGTATGCAAATACAGCGGAGCCTGGTCATCCGCATCCGCGAACTTCCGGTTGGACTGAATGATCCGCCGGTATATTTCATCCTCCGGATGCAGAAAATGGACATCGCAGGTCGCCGCAACGGGCTTTCCGAATTCTTTTCCCAGCGCGACGATCCGCCGGTTGATATTCCTAAGATCCTCAATGGTCGAGGTGCCGTACTTGTCATCACTCAGCAGATAACTGTTGTTGCCGACCGGCTGAATCTCTAAATAATCATAAAACTGTACCAGACGGTTCAGCTCATTGTCGTCTTTTCCGGTCAGGATCGCGTCATAGATTTCGCCCGCTGAGCAGGCGGAGCCGATGATCAGTCCCTCCCGGTACTGCTCCACAAGGCTTTTCGGCAGCTTGGGCTTCTGGCGGAAATAATTGATATGCGACTCCGAAACCAGACGGTACAGATTGATCCGTCCCAAGTCGTTTTTGGCAAGCAGAATACAGTGGTGCGGACGCTCTTTTTTGATCCGTTCCGTATCCATTTTTCCCGCTTCGTTTAAATCACGCAGAGTGTGTATTCCCCGCTCCCGCGCCATATCGGCAAGCTTTTCAAAAATATGGGCCGTGCATTCCGCGTCATCCACCGCGCGGTGATGGTGTCCTAACGGCACCGACAGGACATTGGCGACCCTGTCCAGCTTAAAACTTTTCAGCTGCGGCAGAAAATGCTTTGCCATCGGGATCGTGTCCATGTAGGCAAAATCCCATTTCTCGCCAAGCTGCTCGCACTGCGCCGTAATACAGCCGCAGTCGAAATCCGCATTGTGCGCGACAAGCACCGCATCCCCGCAGAATGCATGGAACCGCGGCAATACCGTCTCAATCGGATCAGACTCTGCGACCATATCGTCGGTAATGCTTGTCAGTTCGACGATCCGGTACGGAATCGGCATCCCCGGATTGACGAATTCACTGAAGCGCTCTGTAATCTTGCCATTTTCGTATTTGACAGCGCCGATCTCGATGATCTTACACTGACGGGCATTTAAGCCCGTCGTCTCAAGGTCAAAGATCACAAAGCTGTCCTCTAAGCTTTCATCTGTCACGCGCTGGGCGATCTGCTTGGTATCGTCAACCAGATAGGCTTCCGTGCCGTAAATCACCTTGATGTCGTCTTCCCCCTTGACCGAATGGTCTGCATCCGGAAACGCCGCGACAACGCCGTGATCGGTGATCGCAATCGCTTTGTGCCCCCACTTTCTGGCGCAGGCGATGATATCCTTGACATCCGAGACGCCGTCCATATCGCTCATCTTTGTATGGCAGTGCAGCTCCACTCTTTTGACCGGAGCCAGATCCATCCGTTCCTTGCGGAAGCCCGGAATCTTTACGATCCCACGCACGGAACCTATGGCGATATCATGGTCAAAACGGTCCAGTGACGCGATTCCTTTGAGCTTAATATATCCGCCCGGACGGATGGCTTCCATCACATCCATGGCACGGTCAGAGTTTAAGAACATTTTGACGCGGATCGTATCGGTGTCGTCGGTCACAGTAAACATGAACAGGATTTTGTCGTTTTGCAGGGTACGGTCTTCGACAAAAAGCACTTCGCCGCGGATGACCACTTCCCCGACCTCATCGACGATTTCCCGGATCGGAACAGCCTCCTCCTCAAAATCCCGTCCGTAAAGCAGGTCGGGATTGCTGCTCTTCCGGTAATTTGTCCCACGGCGCTGCTGCGGACGGGAAGCATTGGTTCTGGTCTTCTGTCCGTTTTTTTGCGATGCGTTCGAGGCTTTTGCCTTTTGACCGTTTATAGGCTTTGACTGTGCCGCAGAATCCGGCTGTTTTTGTGCGCCGTTTACCTGCTTTTGCTCTTTGCCTTGCGCATCCTGCTGCTTTGGCTTCCGTTCGGACAGCATCATTTCTTCACCGGTATTTTCCGCCGGTGCTTCCATTTTGGATGTGATCTGTTCGACCGCGTTTTTTATCCGCAGGTCGGACTCCCTGATAAAACGGGATTCCTGCCGCTCCTTGTAGGCAAAATCGATCATCAAGGTCTGCCCGCAGCGGTCACAGAAAATCTTGTCCAAAATCTCATGCAGCTCCCGTTCCCGCTCGTGGGCAACGATCGTATCCTCTAACGATACCAGTAAATGCTCCGCCTCATCGAAATCCAGCGTCGCATGGGAAAACAGGGAAAACAGCACCGCGCTGTACTGCTCGATCTCCTCGAAAATACTGTCCTTGTACGAATCGTACAAAACCTCCGGGGAAAACTGCCCGGACAAGGAAAAGTGCTCGATGATGACGACGCGCACTTCCTCTTTTCCGAAATAATCCTTGCGGATCTGCGACTCCAAAGCGCGGATGCGCCGTTTGGGGATCAGCGTCGGAAAATCGAGATATAAACGGATGACATCATGTTTTTTGTTTGTCGACATCCGGTTGATCTTTACATCTTTGAAAAAGGATGCGTTTTCCCCTTTATCGCCAAAGCCGGAAAATACATCCAAAAAGTCTCTCGTCATCTGCCATTGCTCCTGTACATGTCCAACTCCTGCTTCAATGCCAAAAGCAGCTCCTCCTCCGGCAGTTTTTTCACAACCTCACCGTGGCGGATCAACAGTCCCTCGCCAATGCCCCCGGCAATGCCGATATCTGCTTCTTTCGCCTCGCCCGGTCCGTTGACGACACAGCCCATCACCGCGACCTTGATGTCAAGATCGTATGATGAAACCATCTCTTCGACTTTTGTCGCAAGAGAGATCAGATCAATCTGCGTCCGTCCGCAGGTCGGGCAGGATACCACCTCAATACCGCCTTTCCGCAGCCCTAAAGTGCGCAGGATCAATTTCGCGGATCGGATCTCCTCCACCGGATCACCTGTCAGCGATACCCGTACCGTATCACCGATCCCCTGATGCAGGATCAGTCCCAATCCGATCGCCGATTTGATATTGCCGCTGTACGGCGTGCCCGATTCCGTAATCCCGACATGCAAAGGATAATCGCAGCGATCGGCAATCAGCTCGTGCGCGCGCACGCTCATCAGCACATCCGAGGACTTGATACTGATGACCAGATTGTCATAATCCATCTCCTCGATCAGCCGTACCTTGTCCAATGCGCTCTCAACCAATCCCTCTGCGGTCACGCCGCCGTACTTTTCGACCAGCTCCTTTTCCAAAGAACCGGAATTGACGCCCACACGAATGGGAATCTCCCGTTCCTTTGCCGCGTCAATGACGGCACGGATCCGCTCAGTGCTGCCAATATTGCCCGGATTGATCCGGATCTTGTCCGCCCCATTTTTAATCGCTGCCAAAGCCAGCCGGTAATCAAAATGGATGTCTGCCACCAGCGGTATCGTGATCTGTTTTTTGATCTGGCCCAATGCATCTGCGGCTTCCATCGTCGGAACGGCGCACCGGATAATCTCACAGCCCGCATCTGTCAGCTCTTTAATCTGGTTGACTGTCGCATCAACATCTTCTGTCTTGGTATTCGTCATCGACTGGATCGCAATCGGATGTTCTCCTCCGATGATTTTATCCCCGATCCGGACTTCTTTTGCTTTGCGTCTCAATGTACCTCTCCTCTATCACGCGTCGCATTCGTGGAACAACAGAGCTCCTACGGCCTTACAAGCTTGTGCACATCGTTGAACAGCACTACGATCATCAGAAGCATCAGAAGGACAAATCCGACCGTATGGATATAGCCTTCCACCGTTTCGTCCATCTTTTTGCCGCGGATCAGCTCAATGATGAAAAACAGCAGCCGTCCGCCGTCAAGCGCAGGGATCGGAAGCAGATTCATCACGCCAAGGTTTGCCGACAGCAGGACAGAAATGGACAGCATATTCATCACGACATACAATAGCCCGTCCTTGACCGATGACTCGTAAGTGTCCCCGATCGTCTTGACGATACCGACCGGTCCGGACACCTCATTCATGGAGATCTGCCGTGTCACAAGCATTTTCAGGCTTTGGAATGTCACATAAATCTGGTATTTGATCTCATAAAAACCGTATTTCAGCGTCGTAAACACATTGCCCTTGGTATAGGAATTGTTGCCCTGGATGCCGAGCAAATACCGTCCCGCTTCCTCATCATACTGCGGGGTCAGCGTCGTTGTCGCACGCTTCCCGTCCCGCTCATAGGTCACGGTCACATCCTTGCCCGGATGCATAAAGGTATAAATCGCAATCTCGCGGTAAAAATGCACCTTGTAGTGATTGAGCGCGACAATGCTGTCTCCGGCTTCAATACCGGCTTCCTCGGCCGGGTAGCCCTCCATCACTTCTGTCACGGTCGGCAGATCGAAACCCATCGTCGCAATGATCGCCACCGACAGTATGTAGGCAAGAATGAAATTGAACAGCGGTCCCGCAAAGACGATCGCGATCCGTTGCCAGACATTTTTATTGTTGAACGCCCGCTCGTCGTCGCTGTCTTCATCTTCCCCTTCCATCACGCAGGCCCCGCCAAAGGGCAGCAGATGCAAAGAATAGGTCGTCTCGCCCCGCGTCACGCCGAAGATCCGCGGTCCCAAGCCCAACTGGAATTCGTTGACCTTGACATCACAGGCGCGCGCGACAAGAAAATGTCCCAGCTCATGGAAAATAATGATAAAGCTGAATATCAGTATGGCTACGATAATTCTCATAAAATCTATCTCCTATAATCACAAAGCATCACTCCAAAGGTGCTTTTCATTTCCTGTCTGATAAAGTATTTTCCGGCAATCACAGATACGACTTTTCGATCCACTCGTAGGTCTCCCGCTCTGTCTCTAAAATATCTTCCACTGCCGGGCGGTCAATGTAGCGGATCTCCTGCATGGCACCGGTGATGATATCCAGGATCGTAAGAAATGAAATCTTTTCGTCCAAAAACAGGGCAACGGCTTTTTCATTTGCCGCATTGAACACCGTAGGCACATTGCCGCCTGCTTCAAACGCATCCCTTGCCAGCGCCAATCCGTAAAAGACCTCAAGATCAGGACGCTCGAAGGTCAGAGTCCCAATCGAAAACAGATCCAGTCGTTCACCGCTGAGCGGCCGCCTCTTCGGATAGTACAGCGCATATTGGATTGGAAGCCGCATATCCGGCAGTCCGAGCTGGGCGATCACACTGCCGTCCTCATACTCTACGGCGGAATGAATAATGCTCTGCGGATGGACGACAACTTCAACCTGCGACAGCCCGACACCGAATAAATGGCATGCCTCCATCACCTCTAACCCTTTGTTGACCATCGTTGCCGAATCGATGGTAATCTTTTTCCCCATCGACCAATTGGGATGAGCCAATGCGTCTTTGACGGTCACTTTTTCAAGCTCATCCAAGCTCTTTCCACGGAACGGTCCGCCGGATGCCGTCAGTAAGATCCGCTCGATCTCATTTCCCTCATTCCCCTGCAGGGATTGAAAGATGGCACTGTGTTCACTGTCCACCGGAAGAATCGATACGCCCTTTTCCTTCGCAAGCGGCATAATGATATGTCCTGCGCAGACCAGCGTCTCTTTATTGGCAAGCGCGATATCCTTGCCAGCTTCCATCGCCGCAATCGTCGGACGGATACCGAGCATTCCAACTACCGCAGTCACGACAATCTCCGCTTCCTCTGCCGTCGCGACTGCGCACAGCCCGTCCATGCCATACAATACCTCTGTTTCAAGATCAGCAATCCGCGTCCGCAGATCCTTTGCCGCGGCTTCATCCGCCACCGATACAAGCCGGGGGTGAAACTGGCGTATCTGCTTTTCCAATAAATCAATATTCCGTCCGCAGGACAGTGCCGCCACCTTAATGTCACCATGCTCCTTTACAACGGAAAGCGTCTGCGTCCCGATCGATCCTGTCGATCCTAATATCGAAATCGTTTTCATCGTTCTGTCCTCACACCGTCACATTCGCTGCTACCGCATCAGCAACAGATAATACACCATCGGCGCCGTAATGATCACGCTGTCAAACCGGTCTAAAATCCCGCCATGTCCGGGAATCAGAGTTCCATAATCTTTTATATCATAATTGCGCTTGATCGCTGAAGCCGCCAGATCACCGACCATTGATACCAAAGCCCCAACTCCGGAGACGGCTGCCAACAGCAAAATGCCATCCCGCTCAATGCCAAGCTGTTTTGCAAATACGGCACCGTAGATCGCGGTCAGAAGCATCGCTCCCGCCACGCCGCCGACTGCACCCTCGATGGATTTCTTCGGGGACAATACCGGTGCCATCTTGTGCTTTCCGAACAGCACTCCGACGCAGTAGGCACAGGTGTCGCTCCCCCAGGAACACAGCAGGATCAGCCACACTAAATACACGCCGCCCGGCAGTTCCCTCGTCCGATAGACATAGGACAGCATCAGCGCTACATAAAAGAATCCGAAAAACGCCGCCAATACCTGATCCGTCCGGTATTTGGGATAAGAGAACACATAAATCGCCAAAAGCAGGATCAAATACACGCTGACAAACAGCATCTCTTCGGGCAAAAACGGCATCCGCAGGTTGGCATACCAGACGATGACCGCCAGATACGCCACAATTCCCAGAAGCTTGTCAGAAATTCCAAAAACACGGTTCAGCTCAAAAACACCCATGACCGAAACCATAATCATACCAAGCCACAGCAGATTACCGCCGATAATGAACAACACCAGCGTCACCGCCACCAACAATATCCCACTGATCAATCTCTGTGCAAACATCTGTCATACCTTCCCATAACGCCGGTCACGGTCCGCATAGGCGGCAAGTGCCTTTTCCAATTCCGCACGGTCAAATTCGGGCCACGGCACCGGCGTAAAATAAAATTCCGCATACGCAAGCTGCCACATCAGATAATTGGACAGCCTTTGCTCCCCGCTCGTGCGGATCAGCAGATCCGGATCGGGAATCCCCGCCGTATCAAGATATCCGGCAAACCGCTCTTCCGTAAGCTCTTCCGCCGAAAGCTTTCCCGCATCGTGGTCGGAAAGCACCTGTTTCGCTGCCCGGACAATCTCATCCCGGCTGCCGTAATTGATCGCGATCACAAGCGTCAGTCCCGTGTAATCCTTTGACGCTTCCTCCAAGGTCGCGATCTTCTGACGGATCGCTTCGGAAAGCCTGCTCTTATCACCGATCACACGGACACGCATATTGTTCTTTTTCGCGATGGACAGACAGTTTTTCATATAGCTGTCCAACAGCTTCATCAATGCCGCCACCTCATCCTTCGGACGGTTCCAGTTCTCGGTTGAAAAGGCGTAAAAGGTCAAATACCGGATCCCCAGATCCCAGGCTGCACGGCAAACCGGCTCAACATTTTTCGCGCCCATCGTATGTCCGTAAGTACGGGGCATGCCATGTGCCTTTGCCCAACGCCCGTTTCCATCCAGGATAATCGCCACATGCTTCGGAACATCTGCCATGCTATTTCTCCTCATATTTATAAAATAGAATTCCGCTTGCGGAATTCCCTGCGCAAGCGCAGATTTGCGAAGCAAATATCTTCCTATCTGCGCGCGTCGCATCCCGCGGAGCGTTTTTTCACATCATAGGAAATGCAAAGCACTTTCCTATGATGTGAAAAAGGACACAGCGAACTGTGTCCTTCATCCTGTTTTCCAAATGAATCCGATGACTTTACAACGATCAATATGTCTCCATACCGACATCTGCAAACACGGATTTCTGTCACAAGCTTCCTTATACTGTCAGTATCTCTTTTGATTTTGTCGCCACTGCCTCATCAATCTTCTTGATGAAACGGTCGGTCAGTTTCTGCGCTTCATCTTCCAGATCCTTGATCTCATCCTCGGAGACATCCGCAGACTTGGACAGCTTTTTAAAGGAATCATTGGCGTCACGGCGGATATTGCGCACAGCAACCTTGGCTGTCTCGCCCTTTTTCTTGACATCCTTGGCGAGCTCCTTACGCCGCTCTTCGGTCAGCTCCGGAAATACAAGCCGTACTGTCTTGCCGTCATTGGTCGGATTGATGCCGAGGTCACTGGTCAGAATCGTCTTTTCGATCTCCTTGACCATCGATGGCTCCCACGGAGCGATCAGGATCATCCGCGGCTCCGGCACGGACACATTGGCTACCTGCTGGATCGGCGTCGGTGTCCCATAGTAATCCACCGTCAGTCTGTCTAACACATGGGGATTGGCACGCCCCGCCCGTATGGAAGCAAACTCTGAAAGCAGATTGTCATAGGATTTCCCCATCTTGTCCTCAAAAGGCTGTAATCTCTCGTCCATAATCTCCCCCTGTTTTTCTCCAAAAAATTTCAGTCAACCGTCACTTTCGTCCCGTTGAAATCACCGCTCGCCGCATGGACAATGCTGTCCTCTTCTTCCAAGGCGAATACATACATCGGCATAGCATTTTCCATGCACATAATCGATGCCGATAAATCCATCGCCGCAAGCCGCTGGTCGATCACTTCCTGGATCGAAATCTCATCATACCGCTTTGCGTCCGGATTGAGCTTGGGATCGCTGTCATAAATACCGTCCACCGCTTTCGCGAGAAGAATGCCCTCTGCTTCGATCTCGATCGCGCGCAATGTCGTCGCCGTATCCGTCGAAAAATACGGATGTCCGGTACCTCCGGCAAAGAATACGACTTGTCCGGCCTCTAATGCCTGCACCGCCGCGTCTTTCGAGAACAGCTCCGCAAAACTGCCGCAGACAAACGGCGTCATAATGCGGGTATCCATCCCCACATACCGGAAAATATCCGATACATAGATACAATTCATCACCGTCGCAAGCATCCCGATCTGATCCGCCTTTGTGCGGTCGATCGTCTCACTCGTCCTGCCTCGCCAGAAATTGCCGCCGCCGATCACGATGCCGACCTGTGTGCCGGATTCCACAAGCTTTGCCACCTGCTTTGCGACACCGATGCAGGTTGCCTCGTCAAATCCATGTCCTTTTTCCCCGGAAAGAGCCTCTCCTGAGAGCTTAAGCAGTATCCGCTTCATCATAGATATCCTTTTTAGCCGAATACACTTGCCACATCAACTTCTGCGTATGCCTGTGAGCAGAAGCCTTCGATGACAGCGCCGTTGTTGATCTGGACGGAACGCGACTTGATATTACCCATCACAACTGCGGATGTATCTACCACAACCGGTCCCTGCACATCAATATCTCCCTTTACCGCGCCCGCGATCACAGCGGAGCTTGCGGAAATATTGCCGATCACGACAGAACCGACGCCAATCTTGACCGTGCCGGAAGAAAGCACCTCTCCCTCAACCTTAGCGGAATCCGCGAAGAACTCAGCAGATGTGCTGTTACCGTTGATCAGTCCGGTCACTGTCAGCTTGCCGTTGCAGCGGACATTGCCGTTGATCGTTCCTTCCACTTCGATAGATCCGGTGGACTCAAGATCCCCGGTGATCTTCATGCCGCTTGTAATGACAGCATTCTCATCCGAAGCCGGACTTGATTCAAAAGTCGGCAATGGCTTTGCCTCCTGTGCGGCCGTTGCCGTCGTCGTAGTCTCATTCGTATTGGTATCCATCCTGCTCTCCTTTATCTGTTTATCATTTCTGTCTGTTCTCTGCTGCAATGTGGAAGTATCTGCCGCAGCCTTGTCCGGCCTTTCACCGGCATCCGAAGCGCTTTTTTCTTCTGCGCTGACATTCTTGGCAGCCTGCTCCAAAAGACCGTCCAGCTTGGACAATTCATCTTCGACATTCAGATCCGTCTCAAATGTATCCGGTGTCACGGCCAACTCTTCTTCGAATGCCGGATCCGTCTCCTGTGCAGAACCGGGTATCAGCTCATCCACAGCTTCAGACAAGTCATCCTTGAAATCCTTGAAAAAACCCATCTCTTTTCCTCCCATGAGTGTGTGTAAACCGCAACGGCTCTGGCAAGACCGCCGCAAAACATTCTCATTGCTCCGGTGAACTCCCGCTCAGCGTCACATGCTGGATCAGCATCGTATCCTCACTGATCGGCAGTATCACGGCACCCACGCCCTGTAAAGCTTCAATCAGCTTGGGCAGTGCCGCCACTGTCGCGTCCTTTGCATCCGCATCATGCATCAACACAACAGATGTCTTGTATTTTACCACATCCGCCATGACATTTTCAACCAGTTCGTCAGGAGAATATGCCTGCGATGTTGCATCCCCGCTGGAAACATTCCAGTCGAAATAGGTAATGCCGTTTTTGGTCAGATACTCAATGTAACGCGCCATCTCCACATTGGAGACCTGATTACTGCTGCCGCCCGGGAAACGGTAATACAAACAGTCCACCCCGGTCACATCGTAAATCAGATTCTGGATCCGGTCGAGATCGCTCGCAAAGGCATCCACCGAAGAATAAATATCGCTGTACTTATGGGAATACGAATGCATCCCGATCGTATGTCCTTCATCGACGATCCGCTTGTACATCTCTTTGGAGTGTTCATCCTCTTTACCGGTTACAAAAAAGGTCGCCTTGATGCCGTAATCGTCAAGGGTATCCAAAATGGCGTCCGTATTTTCGCTCGGTCCGTCGTCAAAGGTCAGATAGACCTTCAGTGTGTCCTTTGGGTCGGCAAGGTTGTCCTCGGCTGTTTCATAAGCCGTCAGATAGGTATCGCCCTCATCCTCCGCAGCCACATACTGGTTTTCCACGGTCACCGTTTCCTTGCCGGTGATAATGTTGATCTGCCTCTGCAGGGAGACGACCTTGTAAGTCAAAACGGTCGTCATCACCATTGAAAAAACCATCCAGATCACGAAAAAAGACAGAATGCCGGTTTTGATGCGGTTGATGCGTTTTCGCTGATTACGCTTCCGGCGCAGCTCCCTTTTTTCCTGTATTTCCATTGTGCACCTCTCGTCCTGATACCTGCCTTATGGAAAAATTCACGCGATAAAGCGCGAAAAATATTCCAAAAAGCAACAAACTCCGCAGACAGACAAGCCGCCTGCTGCGGAGTATATCATTCGTTTAATCGGATCAGCCGGCAATCTGAGCCGCGACCTCGGCCGCGAAATCCTCTTCCTTCTTTTCGAGGCCTTCACCGGTTTCAAAACGCACGATCTGCGTGATCGTGATGTCGCCAACGGACTGCAGATACTTCTCAACGGACTGCTTGCCGTCTTCAGCCTTGACATAGACCTGATCCAACAGGCAGACTTCCTTCATCTGCTTGTTGATACGGCCCTTGATCATACCCTCCTTCACCTTATCCGGCTTCTGGGATTCCTTCGGATCGTTCTCAATCTGGGCACGCAGGATCTCTTCCTCGTGCTTCTTGTAATCATCATCGATATCCGCTTCGGAAATGAACTTCGGATTCATAGCGGCAATCTGCATCGCGATATTGCTGAGAGCTTCCTTTGTCGTATCATTTTCCTGCGCCTTTGCCTTGACGAGAACGGCAATCCGTCCACCGCCATGTACATAGGATACGAGTACTTCACCGTCAGCTGCAACCGCCTTCTCAAAGCGGCGGATCGTCAGGTTCTCACCGATCACTGCCACCTTGTCGGTCAACGCGTCCTTAACCGTCTTGGACGAATCTTCATTCCACTGCTCCGCAAGAAAAGCGTCAATATCTGCGGCATTGGTGGAAAGTGCCTGCTTTGCCACTGCTGCAACGAATTTCTGGAATTCTTCATTTTTCGCCACGAAGTCAGTCTCGGAATTAACCTCGACTACGGCTGCTGTATTGCCGTCGATCACGACATCGCACAAACCCTCCGCCGCGATGCGGTCAGCCTTCTTTTCCGCTTTCATCACGCCCTTTTTACGGAGAAGCTCAATTGCCTCGTCCATATTGCCGTCTACTTCTGAAAGGGCATTTTTACAATCCATCATGCCTGCGCCGGTCTTTTCGCGCAGTTCTTTTACCATAGCTGCTGAAATTGCCATTTTATTTCACTCCTTTTGAATTCTATAATCTATGTCCTGCCACCAGCTTCTTATTCTGCCTCGCCTGCCTCAGCGGCAGCCTCTGCAGCGTCATCTGCGGTCTCGCCCTGATTTGCCTCAATGACAGCGTCAGCCATCTTGGATACGATCAGCTTGACCGCGCGGATCGCGTCATCATTGCCCGGAATGATGTAATCCAGCTCGTCCGGATCGCAGTTGGAATCCGCAATGCCGAAAATCGTCAGACCAAGCGTCTGTGCCTCCTGGATCGCAATATGCTCTTTCTTCGGATCGACAACGAATACCGCATCCGGCAAACGGCGCATCTCCTTGATGCCGCCGAGGTTTCTCGTCAGCTTGTCCTTTTCCTTGGTCAGCTTCTGTACTTCTTTTTTCGGCAGGACATCGAAGGTGCCGTCCTCCGCCATTTTCTCAATCTTTTTCAGACGCTCCACACGGCTGCGGATCGTCTTGAAGTTGGTCAGCATACCGCCAAGCCAGCGCTCATTGACATAGTACATACCACAACGGTCTGCCTCGATCTGTACGGTCTCCTGCGCCTGCTTTTTCGTGCCGACAAAGAGGATCGTGCCTCCCTGGGAAACAATATCAAAGATCGCGTTGTAGGAATCGTCCACCATGCCGACCGTCTTTTGCAGGTCAATGATGTGGATGCCGTTGCGCTCCGTGTAGATATAAGGAGCCATCTTCGGGTTCCAACGCCGCGTCTGGTGTCCAAAGTGAACACCCGCTTCCAACAGTTCCTTCATTGAAATGACACTCATTTTTGTACCTCCTTTAAGGTTGTGCCTCCATGCGGTTCTTTCAGTGCAAAACCCTTGCGGGCACCCGCTGCACCCATCCCCGCATGTGTGAAATCAGTTGCGCCACCGACCATCCGGCCAATGACATGGTTTAGTGTATATCTTTTCACTGATAGCAAAAATATCTATCAGTGCAAGACACCAATCTTTATCTTACCATACCCTCATTTGCCTGTCAATATTTTCGCGATTTCCTCATAGGTACTGCCCTTTTTGATCGAAAAATCGCCATTCTGGACATAGTTGTCGTAATTGTGCTGCTCCAAATAGCGGTCAAACTGGGTCGGATTGTCCACCAGCCCTGCTTTGTAAAGGTTGGCGGAAACGGTTGACGAAGTTTCTCCCGACTTCACCGAAAAATCCACCGACTCTCCCGATGATGTACTGCCCGAAGAGCTTCCACTGCCCGATGAACTGCTTCCTGACGAAGCGCTGCTTGTGGTGCCGGAGCCCGATGCCGTTGAATTGCTGTCAGATCCGGAACTGCTTTTCGAGGTCTCCGCGGAAGAACCGCTTGCCGCCGTTTTGGACGCTGACTTTGCCGCGTCCTGTTCTGCTTTTGCCGATTCTTTTGCTTCTTCGGCTTCCTGCTTCTTTGTCTCAGCCTCTTCTTTTTTTGCTTCCGCTTCGGCCTTTTCGGCGTCAGTTTCTTCTTTTTCCTCTGCGGCTGTCTCTTCCGTCTTCTTGGCAGCCGCTTTTTTCGCTTCCGCCTCGTCGGCCTTTTCCTGCACCTCGGATTCCGTCTTTTCGACCTCTTCGATCACCGCCTGATCCGCGTCAGACAGCGCAGCCTCCTCCGTTGCGGCAGCGTCCACCATTCCGAGTTTTTTCGCTTCCTGCCGGATTTCGCTTTCAGACATTGCAGGCTGATAAAAGATCATGGCGATCGCGAACAACGCCGCTGTCACCGTGATGCCAAGCCCCAGTCCTCTTAAAAAATACTTTGTTTTCATACTTCTCAGGATTCCTCCTCAAACAATCCTAACACCAGCTTGATCTCACCGATGCCTTTCCCAAGGCTTTTGGCGATATCGACATCCGAATAGCCCTCACGGTGCATTGAAAGAATCCGATCATTGATGCTGTTGGCATCCGCCGGGGGCGCTGAACTGCCCGCCTGTGTGGCTGAATTTTCAGCTTCTTTTTCAGCATTGGCGGCAAGCTCTTTTTCAAAGGCTTCGATCAGTGTCGTTTCATCCTGCTGCGGAAGCAGTGATTCTACGGTTATCGCCGGTGCGGGCTGTGGCTCCGGCATGGGAACATGGATCTGCTGCTCTGTCTCTAAGCGCTCGATCGCATCCTCGATGCTCCGCTTCATATTGCGCAATGTCGATTCTAACCCTTGCGCATCGCGTTCCAGCTCCGTCACCTTCTCCTGTTTGTCCGAAAGCATATTGTACAGGAACATAATCTCATCGTGGGATTTTTTCACCGCGTCAAATGCCGTATCAAGCGACGCGCGGACTGTGTCGGCATGCTCAGTGATCGAATAGATTTCGTCAGTCGTCCGTTTGTTGGTCTCGCGGTCGAATTTGTTGAGCGATTCGTTGAACTTGCTTTCCAATGCGGCTTCCATCCGCCCGGATGCAGCTTCGATCTGCTTGTCCAAAAGAACATGGATCTCTTTTTCGCTCATTTTTTCGATCGTTTCTATATCAGAAGAAGACAGCTTCTCCACAAAGAAGAAGCTGCCGATGAAAAACAATACGCCTACGATCAACAGTGCGATTTCTAACCCGGTCATGAACACTCTCTCCTGCTAATGTGTCCGGGCATTCCAAAACCCGTCCATCAAAATCATCTTTTGTATAACTTTACTTATATCGTAATATCGAACGACTGATGCCCGTTTTTGACAGACACCCTTCCGTCAGAAACTTTTTGTTTTTTCTTTTGGGGGCGTTTATTTGTGCGGCCTTTGCGGTATTCGTTGCCGCTGCTGCCGTCCGCGTCCAATTCGCTTTCCGCTGCCGTATCTCCCTGCTCATGGACCTGCGTCACGGATACCTCAACCTCCTGCTGGATCGTCTCAGCCACAACCTCCTGCTGGACAACGGGACGATGCTCCTCGTTGGCACGGTTGTTGCCGATCTCCTGCGTGTTTTGGATCATTCCATTAAAATCAATTGGCCGAATGGACAAAGCGCCTCACCCCTTACAGTGTCGAAATATGGATCTGATTGTTGCTCTTGGTAAACTGGCAGAACGACCTCTTTTCCTTGACCGTCACCGAAATATCGGAAATCACGATCGTCACGCCCGGAAATACATCCCGCCGCACCACGACTTTGGCATGCTGGGAATTTAATAACTCCTGATGCAGCGTATTGAATAGTTCGCGGCTGTTCTGCAGCATCTGCTTTGCCTGCGACAGCTCCTCCAAAATCTTATCCAGATAGACCGAATTCTTCTCATCAAGCTGCCTGCCCTCGTCGATATAATTCTGATAGGTCTCAACAATCGGCGTCAGCTTTTTGATCTTTTGATTTTTTGCGGCAATATCCCGCTGGAGCATCGTGTACTGCTCCTTTTTTTCAGGTGCCATCCCGACCTCGATCCGGGTCAGGGCGCCCATCGATGAGCCCATCGTGTGGCTCTCTACTTTACCGCCAGCGCGGATAACTCCTCCCGCGATGAATCCCTTGTGGTCATTGACGATCACATCCTGCGACGCATTGACCTCACTGTAAATCGAAGATCCGGTCTCCACATAGCCGCCGGAAAAGATCGTCGCATTCTCAATAAACTGGGTGATGACATTCCCTTCGGCGTCAATGATCCCTTTATGCATCCCATGGATTCCGCGCTTGATGATCACCTGACCTCCGGACTGGATCAACGCGTCCTCAACGACACCGTCTACGATCACATCTCCACGGGCGATCACTGAAAAACCTCCCCGTACATTGCCCTTAATATGGACATTACCCGGAAATTCGATATTGCCGGTCGAATTGTCCACATCGTGCTGAACTTCATAAACATCGGATACATAAACCTGCTCACCCGCAAGCTTGACATGACCGTTCGTCTCAGCATACAGTTCCGTCTTGTCCTCAGAGACACGGACATTCTTGCCATAGCGCAGATTCTTGGAATTGACACGGCGCGTCATGATTTCATGCCCCATGACATCCATGCCCGGCTCTCCCGGCTCTTCGGGAATCAGACGAGCCAGAAGATCTCCCTCTTCAACATTACAGATCGTGTTGAGATCACGGTAATCCACTGAGCCGTCCTCATTGTATTTCGGACGCAGATTGGGATTGGTGTTGAAGAAATATTCGATCTTGGCATCTTTACCGATCACCGGCGGACGGCCTTTGGCGAACACATAATCCGTCGCGTACTGACGGTTGTTCATAAAGTCCATGATCGCATCCTGGTCGATGCCAAAGATGATCTTTTTCATCTCCAATTCCGTCATGATGTCCCGCACAGTCAAAAGCTGCCCGCCCATCGATGGCGGCAGAAAACGGCAAGTCACTTTGAGCTTGTCAAGTGAGATCTTTGTGTACATCATCTCGGAAAATTCCAGCCCGTCACACAGCCCAAGGCTCATTGTCTGCCGCTCTCCGCTGGCAAGACGGTTGCGGAATTCCTTTTTATCAAAATTCGTCAGCCCGTTGTCCTTGAGATAATCCTCCATCTCCGCAAAACTGATCGAATTCCCGCCATCCTCGGGGGGAAAGATATGGCAGACAGCCATTTTCCCTTTAATCTCAACTTGTATATAGCCGTTGCGCATCTGCTGTCTCCCCTCCTTCCTCAAAAAATGCGGTTTATAATCTAACTCACACTGCAGAGATTTTGTATCCTAAAGGGCAAGCTCCCTGCAGGAGATATCCCAACGCTGCCTACCATGCCTACCAATCCGGCAAAGATATCATGTGATCTGTATCACGCAGTAAATACATCCATATAGGCACCCATCTTCCGTTTCATCTTGGCAAGTGCCTTGGTATGAAGCTGACTCACCCGCGATTCTGAAACAGTCAGCACCTTGCTGATCTCTTTTAAGGTCATATCTTCATAATAATACATCAAAATGACCTTTTTTTCTTTCTCGGTCAGAAGAGCAAGCGCGTCACCCAACACCTTTTTTAACTCTTCTTTTGCGATATTCTCTTCGGGCTGGGCAAAATGGCTGTTGCGCCGCGCGTCCATCACCGGCTCATTGCCCTGCTCCATAAATTCATTCAAGGAAACGACATTCGTCACTTTAAGCTGGCTCTGCCATCCGGTGTATTCTTCCTCAGATAACCCCAGCTCATTGGCAACCTCGGTGTCTGTCGCGATCTTGCCGGTCCTGCCCTCGATCGCCTTGGTCGCCTCTTCGATCTTGCGCTGTTTCTGTCGGACAGTCCGCGGAATCCAGTCCATTTTACGGATCTGATCCAATATCGCGCCGCGGATCCGGACACTCGCATAGGTCTCAAACTTGACATTCTGTGTCAGATCAAATTTGTCAATCGCGTCAATCAGACCGAACACGCCAAAGCTGACCAAATCGTCATATTCCACATTGTTGCCCAGATACATAGAAAGCTTGCCGGCAACAACCTTGACCAATGGCGCGTATTCAATGATCAGCTGCTCGCGTACAGCAGAAGAACGCTGCTTGCGGTAGCTGTCCCATAATTGTTGTTTGTCCGGCATCTGTTTCTTCATATCAGCCTACTTATCCATTCTGTTCATCCTCCGATGCCGCATCAGCACCTTCGGATGTCTCTTCTGTCTCACCGGCAGTCATTTCGCCATTCAGATCCGCTTCATCGGCATTGATATTCTCAACCGTCTCCGGCGGCTGAATTCCATCTGCATCAGAAACCGCGTCCTCTGTCTCATCGGAAGCTTCCCCGTCAATTTCAGCGGCTTCCGGAGTATCTAAAGTCTCACCATCGGCAGCATCTGCATCCACATCTTCTGATGCGCCGTCACTGTCTCCATCTGTTCCGTCAGCCTCTGCCTGCACCGCATCCCCGGCGTCAGCATCCTCAGCCGCGCCGCTTTCATCCGCTTCGGCATCTCCGTCCGTCTGCTCATTTTCCTCCGGCTTTTCCGGCACCGGAGGCGGAAAGGCATTGAGAAGCAGAATACCGACGACAATTCCGATCAGATAAAACAAAAGAACTGTCAGCAGCAGACGAATCAGAAAAACAGGAAACTCCACTCCCTGTAAAACGGAAATCAAACAGGAAACTCCTGCCGCCGACAGTGTAATAATGATGGGTATTGGTCTTGTGTTCATATCGTCTTAGGTGTTTTCCCGACTGCTTTGATCACATAGTCTCCGCTGTCACTATAAATTTCGACAGTCCGACCATAATTCAAGCCAGTATCTTCAGCAAGAAGGCGTATGCCGAGCTGCTTTAATTTTGCCTTGCTCGCAAGCGCATTTCTTGCCCCTACATTCATACCGCTGTCTTTTAAAGCAAACATCTGCGCTCCGCCGGCAATTTTTGCAACAATCTTGCCGCGCTTGGCACCGGCTTTTATCATATCGTCATAGAGCTTCTGGATCCCCGTGTCCGCAAACTTTTCAATCGTCTGGTTGTTGCGGATCTGCGTACTGTCCGGCAGCATGATGTGCGCGAGTCCGGTCACCTTGGTCGTCGGATCATACAGGGCAATACCGATACAGGAACCCAGCCCTAAGGTCGTCAAATTGTCGGGTGGTTTGCAGACTGCCAGATCTGCCATCCCCACCTTAATCATTCTCCCCATATATACTCCTTATCCAATGGGTCACACCGGCATTCCCAATGCCCCAAGTATCTTTTCATAGGAATCATTTTCCGGCATCAGAATGTAGAAACCGTTGATCGGCATATCAATGCCGCCGATGTCGGTCTTGATCAACAATGCCTTATCGGATACCATGCCAAACTCGATCGCGGGCACCGATAAAATCGATGCCGCCATATCGATCGCAAGATACGGCACCGTCGGTGTCAAGGTCAGGTTGGTCAATTGGGACAGCGCATTCAGATAGGATCCCGCAATAATATTACCGATCTCCTGAATCGCGGAAAGCTCCATTTCACCAAAATCACTGCTGTGAAGCTGCTCTTCGGTCAGCGACTCGACATCCATCATCATCATACGCCCGACTAAGCGGTGTGCCGACGGCAGATCCATCAGAAACATCATGCTGCCATCGATATCACTTTCCACGCCAAGCATAATACCGACGATGATATCTTCCTCCTTGCCGAGCAGGCTGCCGATCTTCTCAACCTCCATCAGATTGACATGAGGTACGCTCATGTCCACCTTGAGCCCCAGCATATTCGCCACGGCGGAGGTCGCATTGCCCGCGCCGATATTGCCGACTTCGGTCAGGACATCCAAATATTTTTCAGTAATTTCGTCCAATGTCATATTTGCCATAGTCTTCTCCCGTTTCTTTTACAAATGTGTTTGGGAACGGTTTGTTATTTTATATCACTCTTCGACTTCGTCCACAAGAGCAGAAATCTCAAACAGCGAGATCAGATCATCGCCCTTTTTGCCTATACCATTGATATAGGTATCGGATTTCTTGGTGTTGCGGTCGATATCCGTCTCCCCGAGCGTCAATACCTCTTTTACTTCATCTACCAGCACGCCAACCATCCCCTGCAATTCCAGCTTTAAGATAATGATACGCGACTGCTTGGTAATCTCATCATCGCCAAGCCCCATCTTCAGCCTCGCGCTCATGACCGGAACTACTTCACCACGGATATTGATGATGCCGACATAATGCGCTGCCGCCTTCGGAACGCGGGTGATCCGCTGCATCCGGACAATATTGTCGATGAATGAAATATCGATGCCGTACTGCTCTTCACCGATCCTGACGACGATGTACTGTACCTTTTCCTCTTCAGCTACATCGATCGAATTTTTTGTCGTAACCTGTGCGTCACTCATGGCTTGCCTCCCCTCCTCTATTAAAACAGTGCGTTGACATCAAGGATCAATGCCACCTCGCCGTCACCGAGGATGGTCGCACCACTGATGATTTTATTGTTCTCGATCACTTTACCGATTGACTTGATAACGACTTCGAGCTGTCCGATCAGATTGTCAACGACCAGACCGGCCGCATTGTCGCCCTTCTTGACGATAACGACTGTCAGCGCGTCAGGCTCTTCTTCTTTCGGCTCGGAATCCAGCACCTCATCCAGGCGGACAAGCGGGATAACCATGCCGCGCAGGTGAATCACCTCTTTTGCCTCGACATACTTGACTTCATTGATCGGCACCGTCTCAATCGTCATGATCGACGCAAGCGCGATCGCGTACTTCTCAGTGCGTACCTCAACCATCAGCGCCTGGATGATCGCCAGCGTCAACGGCAGGCGTACCGTAAAGGTCGAACCCTGACCCATGACCGACTTGACTTCGACATCGCCGCCAAGAGCTTCGATATTGGATTTTACGACATCCAGACCCACGCCGCGGCCGGAAATGTCCGTGATCTGCTTTGCCATGGAGAAGCTCGGCATGAACAGGAAATCAATGATCTCCTTCTGCGTCAGCCCTTCTGCCTCATCCTCAGATACGATACCGCGCTCGATCGCTTTGTTCAGAACCGCTTCGGTGTTGATGCCGCCGCCGTCGTCGCCAACCTGGATAATGACATTGTTGCCCTCCTGGAACGCGTTCAGGAAGATATTGCCGGTCTCAGGCTTACCTAATTTCTTTCGTTCTTCAACGGACTCAATGCCGTGGTCAGCGGAATTCCGGAGCAAGTGCTGCAGCGGATCGCCGATCTGATCGACCACGGTACGGTCAAGCTCAGTCTCCTCACCGGTCATGACCAGCTCCATCGGCTTGTTCAGCTTGCGCGAAAGATCACGGATCATACGCGGGAATTTGTTGACCGTCGTCTCGATCGGAACCATTCGTACCTGCATGACTGATTCGTGCAGGCTGGTCGCGACACGCTCTAAGTATTCAATCTGTTCATGGAAGAACTGACTGTTGATCTCGTTGGAATTCTCGCCGGAGCTCAATGATACCAGTGAGTTCTTGGCAATGATCAGCTCGGATACCTGGTTCATCAGGGCATCCAGCTTTTCAATATCGACACGGACAGTCCGCGCGGTCACAGGCTTGTTGGCTGTCTTGCTGGCACCCTTCTTACCACCGCTTTTAGCCGGGGCTTTTGCCTGAGGCGCCGCTGCAGGCTTGGTCTCGTTTGCAGGCACAGGTGCCGCGGGCGCGGGTGCTGCCGCTTCTGCCGGTGCCGCCGCGGGCGCTGCCGCAGGGCTCTCTGCTTCCTCACTGCCTGCCTCCGGATACATATCCAGTGTCACCTTGTCCGCGTCCACCGACTCGATCTCGGATACGGCAAGTACCGCTTCCTTGATCGGAGCAATATCGTCGTTGTCCGATGACATGATCGTTGAAAAAGTCAGTTCGAATTTTTCGTCTTCGATATCCTGGGAACTGGGATTGTATATAAGGATCTCTCCGAAATCTTCCATCGCCTTGAACGCAAGGAATGCGCGCGCCGCTTTCAGCAGGCAATCCTCCTGGATGTGTACAGTAAAGCCGAACAAGTTCAGGCCTGACTCTACCGCGTCAGCTAACTTTCCGCGCTCATCGTCGTCGAGCTTTAAAGTCTTAAACGCCTCTTTTGCTTCGCCGCTGCCGCTGTCCGCCGCATTACCGCCGGACGCAGCCTCACCGCTGTCTGCCGCAGCGTCTTCCTTTACCTCGGAAGACTCTCCGCCGCTCTCTAAGAAAGCGTTGATCTTTTTGATCAGGATCGCGTTGTCCTCGGTACCCTCATTGGAAGTCTCTTTGACTGTCTCGAGATACCCTTCGATCGCGTCAAGGCACTGGAACATAATGTCGATCAGCTCTCCGTTGACCTTGATCGTGTCGTTGCGGACCTCCTGGAAAAGATTCTCCATGTCGTGCGTCAGGGTCTGCATCCGCTTGAATCCCATCGTGCCCGCCATACCCTTCAAAGAGTGCGCCGCGCGGAAAATTTCGTTGACCGTATCGGCATTCTCCGGCTCCTTCTCCAGAATCATGATATTGTCCGAAAGAGCCTGCAAATGCTCATTCGTCTCATCAATGAAAATGTCCAGATACTGACTTACATCCATAACTATACCCCCAATTTCTTTGTGATGGCACTCGATATCTGTGTGATCGGCTGCGACTCATTGGAAAGTCCCGCCTGATCTGCCGCCTTGGGCATACCGTAGACAACACAGGTATCTTCACTTTGTGTGATGACATACAGATCTTTTACCTGACGCAAGGATTTGATCCCGGCGGAACCGTCCGCCCCCATCCCCGTCAGTACCGTACAGATGATGTGGTCGCATTTGACTTTTTTTAGCGACTCATACATCACATCCGCGCAAGGCCGTAAGTTGTTCACCGGCGGATCGTCGTAAATCCTGCAGGCAAGCTGCCCGGATGGATTGTTGACAATCTGCAGATGCCGTCCCCCCGGCGCGATGTAGACGCAGTTCTTTTTCAAGACCTCGCCTTCCTCCGCCTCCTTCACCGTCAGCTTGGACTTGGCATCAATCCGCTCCGCAAGGGACGCTGTGAAGCCTTTTGGCATGTGCTGCACGATCACCACCGGCACGCCGATATTCCTCGGAAACATCGGTATCAGCGTATGCAGCGCCTGAGGCCCTCCGGTCGAGCTTGCGATCGCCACCAGCGAATACTTGCCCGTATAGCCGGAAGACGGAGCGCTCACATGAGTGCTTCCGCTGCCGTGCGATGACAACGGCTTCGCCGGCTGCTGCTTAAACGCCTTGCTCGTCAAGATATCCCTCGATGGTGCAACGGTCTGCCTCCTTTGCGCCGGTCTGCTGTTTCCCGCTCCCGATGAACCTGCTCCCTGATAGCTGCGCCCTGTCACCTTGCCGTCACCGACCGCATAATGCAGCGCATGGGACAGTTTTTTCTCAAATGAAGGGCGGTCACCTGCCGACAAACGGAATGGACGGACAATAAAATCCGCCGCTCCAAGGCCAAATGCCGTCTGGGAGAGCTTGTCGTCGCCGACGCTGATCGCAATCACCGGCGTCCGGTTACCGTCACGCTTCATCCGCTGCAGGATCTCCTTGCCGGAAGCCCTGGGCATCAGCATATTCAAGGTCACGGCATCGTATTTGCCCTCAGATAAATGCTTGAAAGCAGTCTCACCGTCAGCACACACATCTGTAGCTGAAAAGTTCTGTACGGAATTGATTATATCACACATGAGCTTCCTCATGAGTGCAGAGTCATCCGCAACTAAAATATTGTACATTTATCCCCCTAACTCTTTTCGACGGATCTTTCGTTCCTGATCGAAAATGTACCGTATGATCATCTCCTGACACCGCGAATCCTTGAACAGGATACGCATGCGGTAGGCATTGTGTTTTTTGTCCTCTGTCAATTCTTTTGCGACAAGCTCTCCGATCAGTGCTATTGTGCGGTTTTCTTCCCCTGCTTCGATTGCAAAACGCATGAACAGATATTTCGCGTCTCCAATCTCCGTGTCCGAAATGAACCGGATCCCACCGCCGCTGATATTTAAAATTGTCCCCTCTCCGATCAACAGCTCTTCACGGCGTTCTTCCAGCAGCTGCCGGATCTCCGCCATCCGCTCCAGCGTACCTGCCCTCTCATCAAGCGTAATAAATGTGATCGGCAGCATGACATTGAGCCTGTAATACTCCCGCCGCTGAAATTTAACGACCGGAGCGATCAGCTTTGCTTTGATCAGCGAAAAGCCGTCTTTGCGGAAACGCTGCGTGATCTGCGCCTCGGACTTAAACAGCCGCTGATCCATCGTAAAAATCATCTCATAACGGACGCCCATCGGCACCAGCACGGCTTTTCCGGCACGCGTCGGCATTTCAAGCTCCAGCGTTCCGTCCTCTTCGATATCGTAAATACCGGAGACAAAATGATCCTCGTCATTGCCCCGTCCGTCACGGCTGACAGACTGCATATAACGCATATCTACCTTTGCGCCGGGTTTTAATTCTACTTTTTCTGTCAGGCTCGTCATATATTACTTCTTTCTATATTACTACCTGCGGAGTAAAATGTACACATTTTTATTTCACAAAAGAACGGAAAAATTGTGCAATTCCCCATCGATACTGTGTCGCAGTCTCATCATCCAAAAGCTTCGCCGCTGCTTCTTCGTATGCTTTTGACGCCCTTGCCGATGGCGTTGTCAGAGAGATGATCTCCTGCGCCCGGACCGCTTTTTCGAGTGCCGGATCCTGCGGGATCATACCTAAATAAGACATCTCCCCGTCCAGAAAACGGGCTACAATTGATGACAGCTTTTCGTAAATCGCCATTGCCTCGTCTTTGGAGCTGACCCGGTTGGCAAGCAGATGGATGTTGGTGCCGCCCCGGATAAAACGGCTGTCATTGTACAATGCCTTGACCAGCGAATACGAATCCGTCAGAGAGCTTGGCTCCGGCGTCGATACCAGCACCACCTCCGGGCTTGCAATGACAAAATCCATGACATTCGACCCGACTCCGGCTCCCGTATCAATGATCAGGACATCGGTCATCGTATTCAGTTCGCCAAGCGACCGGATCAGCTCCTCGACCTGCTCATGCTGCAGATCGTTCAGCCCCACAATGCCGGAGCCGCCGGATATGAACCCGATCTCCATCGGTCCTTCGGTAATGATCTCGGAAATCCGCTTGTTGCCGTAGATCACATCCTTGAGGCTGTAGGCCGGCACTGTGCCGAACATCACCTCGACATTGGCAAGTCCGAAATCCGCGTCAAAGATAATGACCCTTTTCCCCCGCTTACGGAACTGCACGGCGAGATTGACCGCGGTGTTTGATTTACCGACGCCGCCCTTGCCGCTCGTGACCGTCAGCACCTTGGCATTCGTCACATTAATCTGATTCTGCTGCCTGACAATATTGCGCAGCTGTTCTGCCTGATCTCTATAATACACCCTTTAGCTACCTCCCAGCAAGCCGCGAACCATCTTTTGCGCATCAATGATTTCAATGTCGCTCGGCACATTCTGCCCCGTTGTCACATAGGATAAGGGTGCATCCGCATAGAGACTGGTATTTAATATATTGCCGTGAACCTCCGTTTCATCCAGCTTGGTAAAAATCAGATCAAAATCGGTAAATTCGTGGTACGCGTCGACAATCTGCTTCAAATCCCGGTATTTTGTCGTCGCGGAAAGCACAAGATAAATCTGCCTGTCATACCGGTCCGAAAGCGAATGCAGCAGATTCGCGATACTCTCCCTCTGTTCTTCGTCATGGTGGGAAAAACCGGTCGTATCCACAAGGATCAGATCGTATTTTTTGTATTTTTCCTCTATCTTTTCATTGATGTCGTCGGCTTCAAACAGCACCACGACATCGATCTGCATCAGGTTTCCGTATTCCGCAAGCTGGTCAAGCGCCGCGATCCGGTAGGTATCCGCCGTAAACAGCGCGACCTTTTTCTTTTCGTTGATACGAAACTGTGACGCCAGTTTGGCGATCGTCGTCGTCTTGCCGACGCCGGTCGGGCCGACAAAAAATACGACCTTAGGACGGTTTTCTGTAAGCTCGATGGTCTTTGGACGGCCGAATTTTAACACCAGCTTCTGGTAGACAAGCCCTAATGCCGCCTCCACGCTCATATCGCCCATCGCGTCGATATCGAGATCCCCCATCACCTGGTTGATGTAGCGCTCATCGACTTCATGATCCAAAAGCATATTGTATACAGCCTTGATGATGGCGTTGGGCGCCTCTGCATGTTGAACCGGACGAACCGTACCGGACTCTTTTTCTTCCAAAATATCTTCTTCAAACGCGAGCGGCTCTTCACGCCGGACACGGGTCGTATCCTTTGATCTCGTATACTCGACCGAAGCTGCCGGATCATTGTACTTGATGATCGTCGCGTTTTTATCATAAGTCGATGCCGCCGACCGTGGCAATCTGCCCAATGCGCTTGCCTGCTGCATCACCTCTCCGACCTCACGGAATGCCGAGCGCAGATCCTCTTCCTCCTGCGAAGATACCGGCCGGGTCGCATTTTCTGCCTGCTCCCGCCGTTCCTGTACAGACGGCTGTACCCGGGGCGGCCGCGGCGGTGGTGCCTGCTGCGGCTGCTGAGTTGGAAGCGTCACTTCGTCATCTGCCACAGCATCAAAACGGCGCATCCCTTCGGCCTGCGTATGCTGCTGGGCAGAGGCCACAACTTCCATATAGCTTGGCGTCGGGGAGTCGTCCTCCACCGCGGCGGTCACCTCATAGCTGGGACGGCGAAACATGCCGCCTAACCCCGCATTGCGGATCTCCTTGACATTCATGACGACCATGTCCGGTCCGAGTTCCTGCCTTGCCGCCTCCAGCGCCTCTTCTCTGGTTTTGCCTAAATACTTCTTGATCGTCATAGTATATTACCCTATGCCGTCACCATGCCGACGGATTCCAGCTCAATTCCCGGCTCGACCTCATTGTACGAAACAACGATCAGATCATCGAAAAAGTCCTCAGACATCTTCTTAAAATACATACGCACGATCGGCGAACAGACAATGATCGCATTCCTGCCCAATTCCTCAAGCTTAGTCACCTCTGCCCGTGTCGCATCCATGATCTGCCGGATCCGCTCCGGATCCATCGTAAGATATGCCCCCTGCTCGGTCTGTTTGACCGATGACATAATCTCCTGTTCCACCTTAGGATCGAGCGTCACGACATTATTTTTATTGCCCTCGCCGGTCACAAAATACCGTCCGGAAATCGCGCGCCGCAAGCCCTGCCGGACATATTCCGTCAGCACATCGGTGTCCCTTGTCGCCACAGCATGATCCGCTAAGATTTCAAAAATCGAAAGCAGATCGCGAATCGAAATTCCTTCGGACAAAAGGTTCTGCAATACTTTCTGGATATCGCCGAGCGACATCATCGCCGGTGTCAGCTCCTCCACGAGAACCGGATTCGTCTCCTGCAGGTTGTTGACCAGATTCTGGACATCCTGCCGTGTCAGAAGCTCCGCAATATGCTGCCGTACAATCTCGGTCAGATGCGTCGCAATGATCGACGGCGGATCCACTACGGTATAACCCAGGCTCTCTGCCCGCTCACGCTGCGCTTCGGTGATCCAAAGCGCCGGCAGATGGAACGAAGGCTCCTCGGTCGGAATGCCGGTGATCTCCTCCTCGACATATCCTGGATTCATCGCCATGTAATGGTCGAACATGATCTCGCCCTCGGCAACCTGAATACCCTTGATCTTGATAATATACTGGCTCGGATTGAGCTGGATATTGTCCCGCAAGCGTATGATCGGAACAACCGTACCAAGCTCGAGAGCGATCTGCCGGCGGATCATCACGACACGGTCCAAAAGATCGCCGCCCTGGTTGACATCGGCAAGAGGTATGATACCATAACCGAACTCCAGCTCGATCGGATCAACCGAAAGCAGAGAAACCACATTTTCGGGCCGCCGAATTTCTTCGGCCTCTTCCACTTCGGCCTCTTCCTCTCTCGCTTCCTCTTCGATCTCTGCCTCTTCGATCGTCTGTCGCATGGAATTCGCCGTCACGAGGAACGCGATTCCAAAACCGACGAACAGCACAAAATTGAGCGGTGTGAACACGCCCAAAATGATCAGAACCGCACCGACAATCATCAGCACGCGCGGAATACCGAACAGCTGCTGGATCAAAAGCCCTGAGAAGTCAGCAGCCTTAGAACCCTTCGTTACAAGGATACCGGTCGCCAGTGAGATCAGAAGCGACGGAATCTGGGAGGACAGTCCGTCACCGATCGTCAGAAGACCATAATTGTTGAGCGCATCAACAGCCGGCATTCCCATACGGGTAACACCCATGATCGTACCGCCGACTAAGTTGATGCCAGTAATAATCAGACCTGCAGTCGCATCTCCCTTAACATACTTCGTAGCACCGTCCATAGACCCGAAGAACGCCGATTCTTCTTGTAATTTGTTCCGGCGTTCCTTTGCCTCTTCATCGGTGATCGCGCCGGTATTCAGATCCGCGTCGATCGCCATCTGCTTACCGGGCATAGCGTCCAGCGTGAATCGCGCCGTAACTTCGGATACACGCTCCGAACCTTTATTGATAACGACAAACTGAATGATAACCAGAATAATAAAGACGATCGCGCCGATAATGATGTCACCGCCGCCGACGAACTGTCCGAATGTCCTGACGACATTCCCCGGATCGCCGGTGGAAAGGATCAGTCTGGTTGAAGATACATTAAGAGAAATACGAAAAATGGTCGCAAACAAAAGCATCGTCGGGAAGAACGACATATCGAGTACTTCCTTGACGAACAGCGTGTTCATCATGATGATCAGCGCAACCGAAAGGTTGACTGCCAGCATGACATCCAGCATGAAAGACGGAATCGGTATAATAAAGAACAGTACTGCTGCCAAAATATAGGCGGCAATACCTATATCCGCACGGCTCAGTCCGGTCGAACCGGTAGAAGCAGCATCCATACTTTTCCCCCTTTCCGTCTGATGATTCTGTCATAATTGCCAATGATGGTTACAATCTCTGATTCCTGCTGTTGTAAACCACCGCAAGAATTTCCGCGACCGCCTGATACAGCTCCGGCGGAATCTGTTCATTGATCTCGACCGTCGCGTACAGCGATCTCGCCAGCGGTTTGTTCTCCACGACCGAAATGTCGTTTTCCGCCGCAACCTGCTTGATCCGCTCCGCGACATACCCCTCGCCCTTTGCGACCACGATCGGCGCATTGGCGACATCGGCATCGTACTTGACCGCCACGGCAATGTGCGTCGGGTTGGTAATGACGACATCGGCATCGGGCACATCCTGCATCATCCGCCGCTGGGATGCTTCACGCATCCGCTGCTTGATCTGTCCCTTGATCTGCGGATCTCCTTCCGCGTCTTTGTATTCGTCCTTGACCTCCTGCTTGGTCATCTTGTTGTCTTTCTTGAACTTCATCCTCTGATAGATCAGATCGACAACCCCGACCAGCAGGTAGACAAGCGATATCCTTAGTCCTGTCGTAAGCGTCAAGTCTCCGACCAACGCAACTGCCTGATTCAGCTCCAGCTCATACAGCAGAAACAAGTCGTTTAAATGGTCAATGATCGTATTGTAAGCGATCACCGAAATGACCGTAATCTTTACAATCGCCAATCCTAAATTGAACAGCGACTGCATCGAAAATATCCGCTTGAATCCGTTGATCGGATTGAATTTGGACAGCTTGGGCTTTAACGGCTCAAAGGTGATCTTGAATTCGAACTGCAAACCGTTAGAGAGCACTGCCACCACGAACCCGACAAGGAAGAACGGCAGCATCACGATGATCATCTGAATGATGACATTCATCAGCAGAATGCCCGTATCCTGGGCATTCGGTCCTCCACGAACCGTCTTTACCGCGTCAATGATGACTCCGTTGTAGATCCACCGGAAAAAACCGATGAACCTCTCTCCCATAAATGAAGTCGTAAGCCGCAGGATGATAAACATCGCCGCAAGCTCCACTCCATGCGCCAGCTCCTGGCTTTTTGCGACCTGGCCTTTCTTCCGCGTGTCCGACAGCTTTTTGGAAGTCGCTTCCTCAGTCTTGTCGTCACCGAAGAACTGAAGGTCAAGGGCAAACCGGAGCGGATATTCACTACTCATGCAGCCCGTCCACCATATTTGCCATCGTAAGCTTCATCTCATCGAATACCATCTCCGCCACCTCCGGAAAGAGGAATACCATGACAAAAAGGATCAGAATACCCGCAATGATCTTAATCTGCACGCCGATCGAAAACATATTCATCTGCGGCGCGACCTTTGCCATAATGCCGAGTACGACATTGACGATCAGCATCGTCGCGAAAATCGGCATCATGATCCGGAATCCCAAAACGAACAAATCGGTAAAGTAGACGATCATTCCTTCCAAAAGTACATCCGACCGGAACACTGTCCCGCCAAGCGGGATCAGCGTGAATGAATCAATCACGGCACGCAGGATGTAGTGATGCATATTTGATACAATCAGTAAAACCAGTATCACCTGATTGTAGATGCTGCCGGTGATCGTCATCTGCACATTCGTGCCCGGATCAAACATACTGACCATCGACAGTCCGATATCCATGTCGATGATATTTCCGGCAAACATCACGATATAATTGCAGATATTTGCCGCATAACCGATCAACAGTCCGGTCATCGCTTCTTTTAATACCAAAGCGCCATATCCAAAAACATCGGAGACTTCATATGCCTGTGCCGGCTGAAGCACCTGAAGCACCAAGAGCGAAACAAGAGCGGAAAAGCCAATCCGCGTCATATTCGGCACGCCATCCTGCGAAAAGAACGGGGCAATGAAGACAAATGTCGCGATCCGGACAAGGATCAGCAGAAAATATTCAAAATCAACAAGGGAAAAGGCATGGGTAACCATTTATCGCCCTCATCCCAGATACAGTGAAAAATTATTCCACAGATCGTCTATATACTGCATCAGCGTATTCAGAATGAACGGACCGAAAATGATCATAGCAAGGAAAATCGATAATATCTTCGGAACAAAAGTAAGCGTCTGCTCCTGAATCGAAGTAACAGTCTGAAACACGGAAATCACCAGACCGACAACCATTGAGGTCAACAGCATCGGCATACTGCATAAAATAATGATGTAGAAAGAATCCCGCATCACATCCAGCACCTGTCCTTCTGTCATATCCGTTTTCTCCCTTCCCGTTCAGTTCCCTAGATCCGCCACTCGCTCCCCAACGCTTCATTCGTCATCCGCCTGCAGCGTGACCGTCTCCGACCGATCAATAAAAAGTCTTGACCAGATTCCCGATGATCAGATTCCATCCATCCGCCAATACAAACAGCAGAATCTTGAACGGCATCGAGATCGTCGTCGGCGGCAGCATCATCATACCCATCGACATCAATACGGAGGAAACGACCATATCAATGACGATGAACGGTATGTAGATCAGGAATCCAATGATAAACGCTGTCCGAAGCTCGCTGATGATAAAACTCGGTACAAGCACATTGAACGGCACATCATCATAATCTTCATAAGTCACACCGGCAATATCGCAAAACAAGTTCAGATCCTTTGTCTGTGTCTGTCCGTACATAAAATCCCGGATTGACTTTTCTGCCTCGTCAAGAGCCTGCTCCTGCGTGATCTCACCGGCGTCTAACGGCTGCAATGCATTGGTATTGATCTCGGTAATCGTCGGTTCCATTACAAAAAAAGTAAGAAACAGCGCCAGGCCGATCATCACCTGGTTGGGCGGGGATGTCTGTGTCCCGATCGCAATACGGATAAAGTGCAATACGACCACGATCCTCGTGAAGCTCGTCAGCATCACAAGAATGGACGGTGCAAGTGCTAATACCGTCAGAACCATCAGCATCCGTACCGTCGTGGAAAGACTGCCGTTATCCCCGTCAAAGGTGAGATTGAAGCCGCCCGTCTCCTCCTCTGGACGCTCCCCTGTCACCTGTCCGGATGCATTCGGCGCATCCTCAGTCGCGCCATACTGGTACTCCGTTGCGTAGACCGTATCGCTCTTTGCGACGGTCAGCGTCAGTGCCATCAAAAATGCTGTAAGAACAAGACTGATCCTCACCAGTCTTGCCGCCAAGTCACTCCTCATGATCCTCATCTGCCCCTGACTTCAACCGAAATGAAGCAAGCAGACCGGAGAAATCCAGTCCCTCCCGTCCGCTCTTCGCATTGGAATCCTTATGGAAAAGAACTACCTCGTCCTCTGAAAGCTCGCCAAGCATCGTAAACTCGTCCTTGCCTGCTCCGACACAGTAATACTTGCCTTTGCCGACACGGACAACCATCAGATATTTGTTCGTCGAAATCCGCAGAGAATCAATCACCTCAAAATTGCGGTTCGTCATCCGCGTCTTTTGGTAGCCAGCCGTCCATTTGGACACAAAATAGGTCGCAATAATGACGACAATAAATGCAAACAGCGCTACCAGAAAGCGGAAAAAATTCTCTCCGGACGAGGTTGTCGCAAGCAGGATATCAGCCAATGACCTTCTTCACCGCCTCAAGCACGCGCTCTGCCTGGAAAGGCTTGACGATGAAATCCTTTGCGCCGGACTGGATCGCCTCGATAACCATTGCCTGCTGGCCCATCGCAGAACACATAATGACATTGGCATCCGGATCCTTCTCCTTGATACCCTTTAAGGCACCGATGCCGTCGAGCTCCGGCATGGTGATGTCCATCAGCACGAGATCGGGATTGTGCTCTGTGTAAGCTGCAATCGCCTTTTCCCCATTCTCAGCCTCTCCGACAACATTGTAGCCATTCTTCGTGAGAATGTCTTTGATCATCATTCTCATGAATGCTGCGTCGTCACAAATCAAGATGTTTTTTGCCATTTTTCCTCTCCTTACTTCATGATTTCTGTGATGCGTATTCCAAAGGATTCCTCTATCACGACTACCTCACCTTTGGCGACATACTTGCCGTTGACCAGTACATCGATGGGCTCGCCCGCGATCTTGTTCAGCTCGATGATCGTACCCGGCGAAAACTCCAATATATCTGAAATGGACTTGTGCGTCCGTCCCAGTTCGACGGTCACCTCCAGTGGCACATCCATAATGAGGTCGATATTTTCCGACGGCATCTGCATCGGATATCCGCCGGCGAACGGCGTGAACTGCGCCGGTGCTACATTGACCTGCTGTTGTGGCGGTACTGCCATCATCGGCGGCGGAGCCGCAGCCATCTGGGGCTGTGGTGCTGCTGCCGGTGGCGGAGCCGCCGCGGGCGCGGGTGCTGCCGGTTCCGGCGCAGGCGGCGGGGGCGGCGCTGCTTCTGCTTCGAAAGCACTGTCCTCCACCGTGGATGCCGCGTCACTTTCCATATTGCCCGCGACATCCCTGCACATCTGCTTGGCAAGCTCAATCGGATACATCTGCATGATCGTCGAATCGATCAGATCCCCGACTTCGAGCTTGAACTCTATCTTGACGAATTTGCCTTTCAGAAATTCGTCGATATCCCCGCCGTCGAGCGAATCCGACATATCAACCAGATCCGAAGTCGGCGGTGAAATATCCACCATCTTGGAGAGCATTGTCGACAGTGATGTCGCCGATGAACCCATCATCTGGTTCATCGCCTCAGAAATCGCCGACAGATGCAGCTCCCCGATCTCGCCGTCCGTGTTGCTGCCGTCACCGCCCATCATCAGGTCGGTGATGATCTTGACATCCACCTCACGGAGTACAAGAACATTGCTCCCGTCTAAGCCTTTAGTATAACCGATTTTGACCAAAACACAAGGCTTTTCGTATTTATCGACAATTTCTCCCCAGGTCGATATTGAAACGACCGGCGTGGAAATCTCGACTTTTGTGTTGAGCAGGGAAAACAGCGTCGTCGCCGCCGTACCCATGCTGATATTGGACACTTCACCAATGATGTCCATTTCGTCGGAGCTAAGCGAATCATCCCCTCCGCCGCCACCGCCGCCGCTGTCTCCACCTCCGCCGCCTGCAGCGGCATCATTGAAGAGGGCGTTGATCTCCTCTTGGGAGAGCGTCGTGTCAGCCATCCTGGTCCTCCCTCACAACCGTCGTAATACGCACTGCGTAATTGCTCCCGGCCGAACCGGGCAACGCAGTAAATTTTTTGATATCTCCGACAAAGATATCCAATTCGTCGTCGACCTTGCGGTCGAGACGGATAATGTCTCCAATCTGCAGTGTCGTAAAATCGTTGACACTGATCGCGGAATTGCCTAAAATCGCCGTCACCGGAACATCCACTGTGATGATCTGGTTCTCCAGATCCTCGGTGTACTTCTCCTGCGTGCTGTCACCGCTGCTCGAAAACCAGAACTTGGTATTGAGCTTGTCCATGACCGGCTCCAATGTCAGATACGGAAGGCAGATGTTGATCAATCCTTCAACATCACCAATCGATACCGAAATTGTCACAATCGCGATCATCTCAGTCGGTGAAATGATCTGCGCAAACTGCGGATTCGTCTCGATCCGTTCTAACCGGGGGTGGACATCCAAAACATTTCCCCATGGTTCCCGCAACAGTTCCACGCAAGAATTCATGACCCGCTCGATGATCAGCAGCTCTATCTCAGAAAACTCCCGTATTTTTTCTAACGGCTCGCCTTCACCGCCAAGCATCCGGTCTACGATCGTATAGCCTAGCTTGGTCGCCATTTCCATAATGATGTTGCCCTTTAGAGGGGCAAAGTCAATGACTCCTAAAAGCACCGGATTGGATAGCGCGTTTGAAAACTCCATATAGGTAACAGCCTCAGAGTTCATCACATCCACCTGCACATTCTTGCGCAGATAGATCGGCAGGCTCGTCGAAAGCAGTCTGCCATAATGCTCGAAGATAATCTCAAGCGTCCGCAGGTGCTCCTTGGAGAATTTGGACGGACGGGAAAAGTCATAATCCTTTACCTGGACACCCTTATCCTTTTTCATCTCCTCGGCATCGACTTCACCGCTGTTTAATGCCGCAAGCAGGTTGTCTATCTCATTTTGAGATAAAACATCACTCATAGTGCTTCTCCGTTTACTGGAAGTTTATGCTCGGGAAGTCAACCGAAATAATAAAGTCACTTGCCCCGAACAACGCATTGACCTTGTCCTTGATCTCGTCTTTGATCGCCTGTTGGTCTGAGAGAATCTCATTGTAGGTATAGGACGAAATCGTGCTCTGGATGATCGACTGAATACGCGAACCGTAGTCCCCGATCGTCCCGCCATAAGTCTCATACGCTTTACTCTGCATGTTTTCGGTTAAGGTACAGGTCAGCACCGCAAAATGCGCGACCCCATCTTCATCCATCTTGAGATTGACCGTCAGCTGGTTGTCCGAGTCCACCGCGTCATAACTGGTCGTCTGGTCGACCGGAACCGTAGACTCATTGCTGTCACTTGACGCGATATCCAGCTCAATTGCTTCGCAGACCTTGGATATCAGCGCGTTGGCATTCTTGATCTCTGACTGCATATTCATAAACATCATGACCGTCAGAATCGTATTGGCAACAAGTAACGCAAATGTAATAACGGTAAGTAAACTTTTTTTCATGCTTGATCCGTACCCCTTATTGTTCTACAGTCTCTGTCGTTGAGCCTGCACCCACATTTGTGCCAGCCTCCGTCGCGTCACCCGTGGCCTCCTGGGAGTTGAACGAGTTGTAAATCTTTACCTCGACGCGGCGGTTGCGCGCCCTGCCTTCTGCTGTTCCATTGTCTGCGATCGGCACATAAGAACCCCTGCCGGATGAAATGATGTTGGCAGGATCAATCGTCGAAATCCCCCGGATATAATCCGCGACATACAGCGCGCGGTACATCGACAGTACATCGTTGCTCTCATACTTTGATGAGTGGATCGGCACATTGTCCGTATGTCCCTCGATCTCTACGACACTATCGCTGTAAACATCGACAATCTTTGCAATCTTTTCAACCAACGGCATCGCTTCAGAAGCCAATTCTGCCGAACCCGAATCGAACAGCAGCGCGCCATTTAACGTAATGCGGACATATTGACCATTGAAATCGACCTGCACCAAATCTTGTATGCCGTACTGGACGGTCAGTGCCTCGATCTCCTGCGCCATCTTCTCAGACTCGGAAAGCTCCTGCTGCTGATAGGACGCCACTGCTTCTTCGGTCGAAATCTCTTCATCCGAAACCGAACCGCCGGTCACATCCTCCTCGGTCGTCGAACCGTCGGTCATCTCGGCATCCTGCGAAAGCCCCTCTTCGGGAAAATCCGTCGTCCCGGTCACTTCAGTATCCGCATCCCCGGTCGTACCGGTGCCTGTCTCGCCGTTTCCAGCCTCGTCATTCTTGCCGTTTGATAAAGTGTCACCAAAATAATTGGCAAGTTCAGGCAGCTGCGACAGCCCGGACGAAATCAGCTGTCCCTGCGTGATTGAAACGCCTCCCGACGTATTGATGATCGAAAATGCCTGCGATAAAGACTGTACTACCTGATCGTATTTTGCCGCATCCACCGATGACATCGAAAACAAAAGCACGAAGAAGCAAAGCAACAGATTCATCAAATCGGAAAAAGTCGCCATCCACGCGGGTGACCCAGCGGGGGCTTCTTCTTCTTTCTTCTTTGCCATGCTTACTCACCACCTTCGGAGCTGACCTGATCACGAGCAGAAGGAGCCATAAAGGTCTTTAATTTTTCTTCAATGACCCGTGGGTTCTCGCCTGCCTGTATGGACAAGAGTCCCTCGACCGACACCTGCTTGACCAGCATTTCAATGCCGTCATTTTCCTTCAGCTTCATCGCGGTCGGTCCCGCAAGCCAATTGGCGATCAGCGAACCATACAATGTCGTCAGCAACGCCACTGCCATGGACGGTCCGATGGACGACGGGTCGGACATGTTCTGCAGCATATTCACGAGTCCGATCAGCGTACCGATCATACCCCATGCAGGACCTGCCTCTGCCCATTTATCCCAAAAGCCTGCCACTGCCTTGTGGCGCTCTGTCGTATTGTCTAAGTCTGTCTCCAAAATCGCGCGAACCAATTCAGCGTCCGTACCGTCGACAACAAGCATAATGCCCTTGCGCAGGAATTCGTCTTCCAGATTCCGGCCCTGCTCCTCAAGCGCGAGCAAGCCCTCTTTCCGCGCGACATTTGCCATTGACATGATCTGCTGGATCACGGCTACCGGATCGTTGGGCTGCGGCTCATTAAGTGCCTTGCCAAATGAAGTCAGTCCGCCGATAAACTCCGGCATCTTTCGCGTAAACAGGCAACTCGACAGCGATCCGCCGATCGTGATAATAACGGACGGCACATCGACGAAATTCCCCAAAGCGCTGACCCCGGCTCCGGAGACGATACCGAATACAACCATGACCACGCCGAGAAGTAATCCGCCGAGGGTCGCTATATCCAAAGTATCTCACCGTCCTTTCTTTACGAAATCGATTGCCGTGTTGATTCAATCATTAAAAAACGCAAATATTCACTCGTATATATTACTATTTTTCCTCCCTCTTGTCTACTTGAATTTGCAAATAAATCAAAAAAAATACCACATTTTGTGATTTTTCTCGCAAAATGTGGTATTTTCAAACTAAATATGGTGTCTATCCGACCGCATTGTCCCTACTGCGGTTAACGCTTGAGGTTCGTCAGTTCTTCAAGCAGCGTATCGGATACCGTAATGATACGCGAATTTGCCTGGAATCCACGCTGTGTCGTGATCATCTCAGTAAACTCCCTCGACAGATCGACATTGGACATTTCCAGCGATCCGGTGTTCATCTTGCCGCCGTCATTGGTGATCTCTACGCCGATGCCGTCAAAGCTTCCGGAGTTTAATGTCTCGGAGAACAAGTTGCTGCCGAGCGCTTCCAGACCTGACGCGTTCGGGAACTGCGCGACAGCGATCTGCCCCAAAAGCATCGTATTGCCGTTGGAATAGGAACCGTAAATCTCGCCGTTCTGCTGTACTGCCAAGCCTGTCAGCTTGCCGATCGCTTTTCCTGCATGGACAGTCGGCTCGTCAACATTACCGCGGTCCATGCCTGCGGTAGAGCTTCCGCCGTTATTTAACGACAGCAGCTTGGAGAAGTCAATATCGATGTCCGAAAATGCAACATCATAAGCGTTGCCGTCAGAGTCAACAGCCGTGATCATCGACATATTAAACGATACAGTGGTATTCCCCTCATCACCGTCATCACCAACATAGGAGAATGAGCCATCCGACTCATCAAAATCAATCACATAAGTGGAATCGCTGTATGTAACCTCTAATGCACCTGTCTTTGAGTTGATGGCAACCGAATCTGATGAAACACCGTTCGTCAGCAGAGTAGCCAGATTCGTGCTGTTGGCGCCAAAGACGGATTCGACTGTCGGCGCTTCATTTACCGCTTCATTCCATTCATCTTCAGTCGGATTGGTGCCAAAATCCGTATATGCGCTTTTCGGCTTCGCCCCTAACACAGTAGGCGTTACATTGGACTCAGATGTCTCAAAGCCAAGTACATGATATTTGCCATCCGTGCCTTTGACAATATACTCACCAGGGTTTGCGTTGATCTTGTAAGGATCAACAGAATACGCTACCGAAACCTTAGTATTCGTACTCGTATTGGTCGCCTTTTGGGATACCGAAATATTGTTGCTGTCATCCAAACTGTATTTATTGGTCAGCCCATAGGTGTTCTTTGCCTTTCCGACTGTCGTAACCGTCTGAGGATTGCCATCGGCATCTGTTATTGTCGTCGTATTCAATGTGCCGAAAATCGACGCGATGATCTTGTCTCTGTTTGCTTCCGTATCCTCATTGTTGTAGCTTGTCTTAATCTGATCGTTGACATACCACTTTAAGATATCATTATTGTTCTCATCATAAATATTCTTCAAGGCAATCGTGTATGTCTCACCCTCCGTATCAAAGGTTTTGACTGCAAACTTCGCCGTATAGAGATTGCCCTTGTTGTCATAGAATCCGAATGACATATTGTAGCCCGCGTCAGAATTGATGTCCGTGCTGTTTTTATCCAAAATGCCGGACACATACCCTTCTGTCGTCCACTCCGGCTCGCTGGTCTGGTTTGCCGGCGTGTTCAAGCGGAGCGGCGAAACCGTATCCTTGTTGATGTATGTTTCACCTGAATCGGGATCCGTCACTGCCTGCCAGCCCTGCACCATATATCCGGTCGAAGTCATCGCGAGGTTGCCCGCGCCGTCAATGTAAAATGAACCGGAGCGGGTGAACAGCTTCTGCCCTGTTCCGTCATCGACAATAAAGAAGTTGGTCGACTGACCGTCAGAAAGACGGATATCGAACGCTTCACCGGTATCCTGCGACGCGCCGGTATTTTCAATCGTGTTTTTGGTTGCTGCCGTCAGCGATCCAAGACCGATCTGCTTGGCATTGACACCGCCGAGGGTGTCGGTCGGTCCGGACGCGCCGGACAAGTTCTGATACATCACATCTGAAAAAGTCGTCTGTGTCGCTTTGAATGCGACGGTATTGACATTGGCAATGTTGTTACCAATGACATCCATCTTGGTCTGGTGGGTTCTCAGTCCGGCTACGCCGGAGTAAAGTGCTCGCATCATAAGGCATTTCCTCCTAAATTCTTTACTGGAACCGCCGTCAAAACCGCTTCTGTCATTCTGCGGTCAAGCCCCCGAAAGGTCCGGCTATGCGATTACGGTTCCGTCTATGTTAGTAAAAATGTGGTCCATCGTCTCCTGCTCGTCCATCGCAGTGATGACCGTCTGTGTCGGTACATTGACAATGAAGGCTAAGGAATCGACCATCACCAGGGAATCCTGCACTCCCTTTTCGCCCGCCTTGGCAACGCCCTGGGAAAGACGCTTGTTCTGGTCGTCCGAAAGTGAGATCTGCCGGTCATCCAACCGCTTTACAGCGTGCTTGGAAAATTTCAGCTCATTCATCACCTCGGAAAATGCAGCCTGCCTGTCCGTGCCGTCCGACTGCTGCGTTGCAAAGTGCCGGTCAGTCATCTGCTCTATGGAAGTGCCGAGTCCGTTTGCATTTTGGATTGTACTCATCTGTCACCTCCATATACCATGGCTCTTTACGCTTCCATCACTTCAATGTCTCCGACAATCCCGTCTTGTTCATCTGCATCTGCGTCCGCGTCATCATCCGCTCTTGCAGCCGCCGCTTCTTTTTCCGCCTCGACCTCTAAAGCTTTATTGACCATTGCGTTCATCTTTTCTGCAATTGTGTCCATTCTGTCGATCGCTTCCTGCGACACATAACTCCGCGCCGTGTCATTTAATCCCGCGAGTGCCTGACCGACCTGCGATACATTCTTTTCATCCGACAGCGTCAGATGATCCGGATCCGGAAGCATGTTGATCAGCTGCTCCACATTGCTCGCCATCGTCGTGTCTTCAAAGTAGCTTGCTTCGGCTACCGATTTGATGTCGGACACCTTGTAGGTGTTGCCCTCTACCGATACATAGGATGCACCGGACTGGGTCGTCACATAATCGACTTTTCCCTCAACGGTCTTTCCGTCCTCATCCTCGATCGACACATATTTGCCGACCAATGTGTTGGCAGATAGTTTTTCCACCTCATCCTGCATGCTGTTTAAGGTCTCGACCTGTGTGAACTGGGATAATTCCTTGACATACTCGGAATTGTCCTTCGGTTCCATCGGATCCTGGTACTGCATCTCAGCGACCAGAAGCTTTAAGAACATCTCTTTGTTTTCGTCCATATTGGACTTGGTCTTTGCTTCCCCGCCGTCGGCTACCGCTGCCGATGTATTGCCGACGACCCTGCCGTCCTGAATCTGCTGAAAGATCAATGACATATATTTCCTCCTTTCTCTTTCATGCTTTACTAAGCGGTATAATCTACGGTTCCTCCAGTGTCACGCATGATCGCCGCCGCAAGCTCTTCCTCTTCGGTCAGCTCACCCTCAAGATCGTCCAGCTCGCTGCGGTTCAGGTTTCTCGTCCGTCCCCGGTTCTCATTACCGCCTTCCCGGCCTTCCTGCGTCTGCTGTCCGTCGGCGAACTGCTGCGCCATGCCTTCTTCCAGATTCCGCTCAAATTCGTGTGTTCCGACCGTTACTTCCACTGCGTCGACGCGGATGCCCCGTGCTTCTAAGCTTTCCCGAAGCTGTGCCAGCTGTGTCTCCAATGCCGCGCGGACATTTTCATTCTGCGCGATCAGCCGCGCCGTCACGACGCCTTCCTGCTGCTGCACCTGCATGATCATCCGTCCGAGATTCTGCGGATTCAGCTCCATCTCCATACGGGAGACCGTATCGGTGATCGTCGTTGCCGCCTGTGTCACGATCTGGTTCATGATGTCAGCGGTCTGCTGTGTCGTATACGGTGTCACCGGCGCCTGTGCCTGCGCTTCCTGCAAGGTCTCGGCAAAGGTGTTTTCCGTCTGCGGATTGAATGCCTGTGCCGCCGTCATGTCCATAGTATTGGCAGTCGTCTGTACTGCCTGCTGTGCTGACGATGACTGCTGCGAAGATTGCTGTCCGCTTCCTGTATTTGTGCCGGTCTCCTCACTAAAGCCCTGGCTGAAGCTTTCCGCCTCTTCTCCAAGCATTTCCTCCGTATTGGCAAGCGGAACGCTTTCCGTAAATGCCTCTGCGTCGGTATCCACTGCCGCCTCTTCGGAAACTGCCGCATTGGCTGGTACCGTTGTCTCAATCGTAGCGGAAACCGCGTTCATTTCATCATCTGAAATGTGAATGACCTGAACGGTCTCTGTCATCGTCATCTGGGGCTGGGTCTGTGCTTCCGCCGGCTGCTCCTGCGGACGGACTTCCGGCTGCTGTACAAACAGCGGCATCGGTTCGCCCTCCTCATTGACCGGCGTCTGTGTAGGCAGGAGATTGACGATTTCCTCCGGAAGTTCGATCTCTCCGTCATTTACCTTTTGGAAGAACTGACTGAATTCCTCCATTGAAATCCCGTTGTCATTCAGTGCTTCGGTAATAACCTGCTCATTCTGCGGGATCAGCTCTGCCACGATATCCGCCGCATCCAGCGAAAGCTCAAGCTCCGGCATCTGCTCCTGCACCGCCTCGACCACCTGCTGCAGCATCTGCGGATTCAAGAGATCCATGACGGTAAGTCCGATCGTCTCCATGACCTCCGCAAGCTGCTCGTCCGTAATGTCAAGCTCTTCAGCTACATTCTCCGCAACTCCCTCGGCGATATCCTCTACCGCCTGCACGGCTGCATCCTCTGTCTCCTGGGAAAGCTCGTCCGTCTTTTGATCCAGCGGCTTCTGCTGGGGCGCAGACTGTCTCTCATAGTCCTGCTGCATCGGCGACTGCTGGCGCATCTGCTGCAGATCCAAGGTCTGGTCCGTCCCCTGCGCGGACGCACCGCCGGCCTGCTGCGGCTGCTGCTTTGCCGCAATTGACTGATTCATCAGATCGGAAAAAGATACGGACACTTCCTTGTCTTTCGCGTTTTGTCTGACCTGCCCCGCATTTGCGCTCTCAGGCGCCGGCGCATTGTTCAGAATCAAATTCGCATTGACTGTCAATGGCATTTCCTCCTTTCTGTAGTCTTTTTCTACCCCGGAGTGCGGGATTCTGCATCCCGCAACATGCCATCCTTAGCGTCGGGTCTCGTCCATGTCCGTATGGAAAAGATAAGTTGATTGTCTATAAGGTATTACGGTTCCATGATCTCGGTCAGCTTCGCAGCATTTTCCTTGTCCATCGCCGCTAAAATCGCGCTGCGGTCCTGTACGCTCATCGCCCCTAAGATCTTCGCCACCAGCTTGAGGTTGCCGTCCATCGTATCAAAGATCGCCGCAGCCTCTGAAGAATCCATCGTCGAATAGGTTGTAGCGAACCCTTTGATCTCGCTGTCATCCTCTAATTGCTGGACAACCTGCTTGTAAATCTGCTCGGCGTTGTCCGGTTCAATGCTCTCATAATATTCCTTATATGCATTTATATCGGGTGCTTCGTCCGAAAAAACAACCTCTTCGTAAAATTTTTCTTTTTCTTCTTCAAATTCGTCGACCGCATCCTTGTAACCCTGCAGTTCGGCAACCTGGGCTTCTAAATCGGCAACCTGGGCAATACTGTCATTTCGCCTGGTTTTTTCTTTCCGAAGCTGCTTTTCGAGCTTTTTGATCCGCTTGACCGCGTCCTCAATGGATGTATACTGCTCGTCGCCTACTGTCGCGGCCGCTTTTTCGGCTTCTTTTGCCGCTTTTTTCTCAGCCCTGCGCTGCGCCCGCTCCTCTGCCTGCCGCTCCAATTCCTCATCAATACCGGGCAGAATGCGGTTTATTACTGGCACATCCTTTAACACCGGATAGAACATCGTCGAACCGATCCCGCCGACATCGAGCTTGATCAGCGCAGCCACAATCCCGAGCCATACGAGGATGATCAAAAACGCAACAATGATGACCAGCGCCGTGCCGCCCTCAGCATCCTCCCATTCCGGGTCGTTCGGGTCAAATTTCTTGCCTTTTTTTAGAGCCTTGGCTTCGAGCTTGGCCAGGCGCTTTTCTTCCTTTTCCCGCTGCTTGGCTAATTTCCGTTCTTCTTTTAGTGCCTGCTTTTCTTCCTTGGTCAGCTTGGGCTTTTTTTCTTTCTTTTCCTTTTTTTCTTTCGCCATGATTCTACCTACTGTGCTGCCGTTCCGTACTTATAGCTGATCAGCTCATCCGTAACCTTTGTCTCCTCCGCCGCCATTTCCGCGCGGAAAGCATCAAACGCCTTTTCTTTCAGCTTTTCTTGGGTCTTGCGTTCGAGCATCGCCGCATTCAGCTTCGTGCGTTCGACATCAACAAGACGTTGTGCCTTGCGGATCTCAATCATCTGCTCACGGATCTGGATATCCGTCACGCGGACACCCTCCTTGCAGCGGTGGATCTCTTTAATGTCAACCGTACCTGTGGCGTAGCTTTTCACGCGCTGCTCATAAGACGCCTTTTTTAACATCAGCTGCTGTAAGATCTGCTGTTCCTCCTGCAGCCGGGCATTCGCCAGTGAAAAAGAAGCCTTCTGCTGTTCCTCGAGCTTTTCGTCTAATTCTAATATGTTTTGCATCCGGTACCGGAATCTCGCCATTGTCAGGTTCTCCTCTTATTTTTTGAATTTACCGGCTATGTTCAACTATCCGGCGGAAACAGCGCTTCTAATTGGCCGACCGTATCTTCAAACTCAAATTTGTCTTCGGTCGTCTGCGTCAGAAAGTCATTGACTGCGTCAATCTTGGACACCGCAAAGTCGATATTTTTGTTGGAGCCTGCCTTGTATGCGCCGATATTGATCAGATCCTCGGCTTCGGCGTAGGTCGCCATGACATTTTTTAGCTTTCCTGCCGCCAGCTTGTGTTCTTTGTCCGCTACGGCGGACATGACACGGGAAATGCTTGCCATGACATCAATTGCCGGATAGTGGTTTCTGGCGGCAAGAGCGCGGTTAAGCATGATATGCCCGTCCAGGATACCGCGCGCTGTATCGGTGATCGGCTCGTTGAAATCATCACCGTCAACAAGTACCGCGTACAATCCGGTGATCGAGCCCTTATCCGAATTCCCCGCCCGCTCCAAAAGACGCGGCATCTCAGAATACACGCTCGGCGGATATCCTCTGGTCACCGGAGGCTCCCCGGATGCCAGCCCGATCTCCCGCTGCGCCATCGAAAAACGGGTCATATTGTCCATCATCAGCAGAACATCACGCCCCTTGTCACGGAAATATTCCGCAATCGCCGTTGCCGTCTTGGCCGCCTTGTTGCGGATCAGCGCAGGCTTATCCGATGTAGCGATCACAACGACCGACCGCTTCATGCCTTCCGGACCCAAGTCACGCTCCACAAACTCACGCACCTCACGCCCACGCTCGCCGATCAGGGCGATCACATTGATTTCCGCCTTGGTATTGCGCGCAAACATTCCCATCAGAGTAGACTTTCCGACGCCCGAACCGGCAAAAATCCCGATCCGCTGTCCTTTGCCGACGGTCAGCAGCCCGTCCACCGCTTTGACCCCGAGCGATAAGGGCTCGGAAATCACGACTCTTGCCATCGGATCCGGCGGGTCTGCTTCTGCCGGATACACCTCGGTCAATCCCAGATCTTCGTCCGTATCGGTCGGTCTGCCGATGCCGTCTAGGGTATGTCCCAAAAGCGCGTCTCCGACCGGAATCGACAGCGCCCGCCCCGTATTCTCCACGAGACAGCCCTCCGAAACGCCTTCCGCCGCGTCATACGGCATCAAAATCAGTTTCTTCCCCTTGAAACCCACGACCTCTGCCATCAAGCGGGTATTCTCGTTGATCACGATCTCACACAGATCGCCCAGCTTCGCCTCCGGTCCGACCGACTCGATCGAGATTCCGACCACCTGTGACACGCGCCCCAGATGGTTGAAATAGGTCTTGTCCAAAACGGAGTAATATTTTCGCATTTCCGCTTTTACCATTTCAACGCTCCGTAAAAATGCATCCGTTTTCCGCTGGCGGCATTGGTCATTTCACACTGCACCGCCCACAATATCAAAAGTGCAGCCGGATATAGCTGCACCTATCTTACCACGAAACCGCATATCAGGCAAACAGTCATGTCGCCGCAACAACCGTCTTTTCGCCTGCTATTCCCTGTTTTTCTATACCAAACTCAACGCCTTTAAATCTTTGAGCAAATTGGAAAGCTGCACATCCATCCCACAGTCATAGACACCGCCGTCTGTCTCGATCTGGCATTCCTCTTCACCCAGCAGCGGATCCTTGACAATATCCAGCTCGACTCCCGAACCGATCTTGTCAACCAAAGCAGCGCGGTTGTCATTGATAATGTCAAAATTCTTGTCATTGATCCGTATCAGGTATTCTTTACTGCCCGGGGTGTTGGTGATCACATTGTCGACAAGATGCAGCATGATCTCTTTTTTGTCGGAAAACTCAATCTTGAACACCTTATCAATGATATCACAGAACACATCCACCACCTGATGCTCGATATCAGATTCTTTTTCCTTGTATTCCGCGATCACGCGGCGGTTTTCGCTTTCAAGCGCTTCGGCTTTGGTGGCATATTCGGCTTCCATTTCAGAGACCCGTGCCGCAAACTCCGCCTCCGCTTTGCTGCTGCCTTCCTCATAGCCGCTCTGGTAACCTTCGTCGTGCCCCGCCTGTCTGCCTTCCTCGATCGCCTGCGCTTTTAATTCCTCGGCTTCGGCTTTCATCGCCTCTGCCTGGCTTTTTGCCTCTTCGGCTTCGGCCTTCATCTGAGCCGTCAGCTCTTCGGCTTCGGCACGCGCTTGGGCTAAAATCTCATCGCCTTCCTTTTGGATCTCCGCCAAAATCTCCTCACGGTTGATCGGCGGCTCCTCCGGTTCCGGTTCCAGCATTTCCTCCACCTCGGGCTCTTCCGGTTCCGGTTCGGGCTCCGGTTCCGGCTCTTCCGCCAGAAAACCGTCCGAATGAAGATACAAGAGCTGGTTGCCTTCATCATCGACCGGCAGAATAGGATTCCCCTCCTCATCAGTCGGAATGATCGGCTTTCCCTCCTCATCCGCTTCAAGTGTCATCAGATAATCGTCGATCAGCTGCTGGCGTCGTTCTTCGGCAAGTCTTGCCAATTCCGCCTGATGCTCCTCAATAATCTTCTCCATCCGCTCGTTGGAGTCGATGATCTGCCTGGCACTCTCCGATTCCGGTACGATCTGTCCTTTGAATATGTTATACAACGAGGTCGTCACCTCCGCCTCTGGAGATTACGATCTCGGACGCGTCTTCGAGCTTGCGGATGATTCCGACGATCTTCTGCTGGGCTTCCTCAACATCCTTCATACGGACAGGCCCCATGAATTCCATGTCTTCCTTGATCATTTCCGCGAGTCGCGAAGACATATTTTTCAGTACCGCGCCCTGTACCTCCTCATTCGAGCCTTTCAGCGCGATCGACAGATCACTGTTCTCCACATCACGCAGCACACGCTGGATCGAACGGTCGTCGAGCAGAAGGATATCCTCGAATACGAACATCTTCTTGCGGATCTCTTCGGACAGCTCCGGTTCTTCTATTTCAAGCGTCTCCATGATCCGCTTCTCTGTACCACGGTCAACGGCATTTAAGATCGCGACCACGGCATCGACACCGCCTGCCGATGTGTAATCCTGATTGATCAGTGATGACAATTTACGCTCCAACACGCGCTCTACCTCTTTGATGACCTCCGGTGAAGTCCGGTCCATCAACGCAATACGCTTGGCGACATCCGCCTGCTTCTCCGGCGTCAGAGCGCCAAGTATCATCGAAGCCTGCGATGCGGACAAATAGGACAGGATCATCGCGATCGTCTGCGGATGCTCATCCTGAATAAAGTTCAGTACCTGGGACGGCTCGGTCTTGCGGATGAATTCAAACGGACGCACCTGCAAAGATGCGGTCAGTTTGGTAATGACATTCTGCGCCTGCTCATCACCGAGAGCCTTTTCCAACAGTTCCTTCGCATAGCCGATACCGCCCTCAGCGATATACTGCTGTGCCAGACACACCTGGTAGAATTCCTCTACAACGGCGTCCTTGACTTCGGGGGAAATACTCCGGGTGTTGGCAATCTCCAGCGTCAGCTCCTCAATCTCATCCTCTTTCAGATGCTTGAAAATATCCGCTGACTTCTCCGGCCCGAGCGTGATCAGCAGGACTGCCGCCTTCTGCACGCCGGAATAGCTCGCGATCACCTCACTCGGTTCATAATCTGTATCCGGCATCGCCGTTGCCATATCTGCCATACCAAAACCTCTTTATCTCAAATCACACTGCTCAGATGCCGGTCATTAACCCCAATCTTCATTCAGCCAGTTGCGCAGCAACGCCGCTGCCGCCTCAGGCTTCTCATCCACAAACTTCTCGATCACGATGCGTGCCTCTGTCTTGTCAGAGTATGCAATATCATCAAGCGTCTGCTCGGTTGCCTCAAGATCGATCTCTGCCTGCTCATCCTGCTGAGCCTGGGCTTCAAGCAGATCCTCAACGGTCACTTCCTCAGCGATCTCCTCTTCACGCTCTCTCCTCAAGGTCATGAATACCACGAAGCCAAGCAGTGCGAAGATCAGGATTGCCAGCGCGATCTGCAGGTAGTCGGTGAAGTTCCGTCCATCCTCTGCATATTGGAACATCGGCACGCTGTATGCTACGACGCTGACCCGTTCTACCGGTATGCTGGTCGCATTGGAAACCGCGGTAATCAGATTTTCATCAATGTCGATCGGCTGCTGGCTGTTGTTCTCCTCAACAAACTGCGCGAAGGTCGTTCCCTCAAGCAGCCCTGCCTCCTGCATCCGCTCTTCATTGTAAATCACATTGTTGTAAGCGACAACCGTCACCGACGAATTTTCATAATCGACCTTGCCTAAAGATCCGTCCTTTGTCGTGATCGTCTCACTCGGCAGATAGTCCTGCGTCACCTCGGTCGATGATGCGCTTCCGGTCGTATCGTCCTCGATCACATAGGTCTCATCATCGTTGGAGTCGGTGCCCGGCGTGCCCGCCAATCCTCCGCTCGAGGTATAAGTCTTTGTCGTCGTGCTGTCCAGATAACCTTCGGTCTTGTCCGCATTGTCCTGGTAATAATGGTAATCGACGGAGCTTGTATTGTCGAAGTCCATGCTTAAGTTGAGGCTTACTTCAACATTATCAAACATCGCCCGGCCGTTGTTGTTGCTGGAAAAGGCCTGCTTGACCTGCTTCATCAGGGTCTGCTCACGGTCGCGGCGGATGCGCTCATTGCGCTCCATCGCCATCGTTTCCTGGTCCTGCGTGACCTCTTCGTCCTCTTCCCAAATTACATCGATCGTATCCTCGCCGCCGATGAAAATGGAATTGCCCTCTGAATCGATGATCGTAATGTTGTCGGTCGTATCGTTGCCAAGTCCGGTCGCAATGTATTTGGCGATGCCGGCCGCCGTCTTGGCGTCGAGATCGTCCGACAGCGTCAGAATGACATTGGCATAAGAATCCTTGGTATCCGCGATCAGCGTGCCGTCATCATCAGGGATCGACAGCGTCACTTCTGCATCCTTGACACCGGAAATCGTCTCAAGCTGTGCCGCGAATTTGTCTTCAAGATAGACCTGATAGCGCTTCTTTTTGTCTGCTTCGGTCGTCGAAAAGCTGCCATCGATCACATCAGAAATGTCATAACCCTTGGACGGAATACTGTTGGTACCCAGCGCGATACTCGCCGCAGCTTCGTCCTTTTCATTGATCGTGTAGGTCATGCCGTTCTTGCTGGTCTGGAATTCAATGCCCTCACCGGAAAGTACATCCTGGATCTTCTGCGCCTCGTCCGCGTCCTTTGCCGTTACGATCTCAATCATATGCGGACGGGTCATTGAAAAGATCAAAATCCCCGCCGCGATCAGCACAACAGCAGTTGAACTTATAATCAACACACGCTGCCGTACCGAAAGACTCGTCCAAAAATTGCGGATACGGTTGACAATATTAAAAAATGTCTGTTGTACTCTCTCGGGCATTGTTTTCTCCTCTAATACCGTTGGTTATTATCTGACTTACTCCGACCAGTCGGATGCCCATGCTGCGACGCGAAGCCGGGTCATCCCTGTATCACTCAAATCTGCATCTGCATGATCTGATTGTATCCTTCAAGAAAACGGTCGCGGACCGCTACCGTATATTGCAGGGCAACTGCCGCCTTCTGCTGCGCGATCATCAGATCGTGCGTATTGTCTGACAGCCCAAGCTCAAAGCGGATCACTTCGTTCTGACGCTGATTCTGCAAGGTATTGGTTTCCTTGACTAGCCCCATTGCAGCGTCAAGCACCGAAGCGAAATCCTCTTCATCCTCCCCCGGCGGTTTCTCCGGAGGCGGATCGAGTAAATTGACCGGCTTCTGCGGTGCCGCCTTATAAGCGTCACCGAGTCCGTAAATATCCAGCATATTGTCTACGCCCATAGATCATCACCCCTGCCCGATACTGATACCGGATGTTGCAATCTGTTTCATCGAATTGAACGCCGTGACATTCGCCTGATAACTCCGTGACGCATCGATCAGGTTGGTCATCTCCGTCACGGTGTTGACATTCGGATAGGTCACATATCCGTTCTCATCCGCGTCGGGATGCGACGGATCGTAGTCCATCACATAATCGGTCTCGTGATCCTCATAGACCTTGCGGACACGGACGCCATTGCCATGATAAGAACGCATATAGCTGTCTAAATGATCCGCAAACGAGGTCACTTCCAGACCATTCTGCTTGTAGCTGAGCGGATTCAGCTTTTTCTCCTGGAACTGTACGAGTTTTCTCGTATACGGTTCTCCGGAATCGGTCGTCCGCGTCGTGTTGATATTGGCAATATTTTCAGCAATCACATCCATACGGAACCGCTGCGCGGTCATGCCGGATGCGCATATGTCAAATGATTGAAATAATCCCATGTTTACGCCCCCTGTCTTGTATAAGAAAAACGATTGTCCCATCACCCGGACCGCCGGGAAGTATTACTGCAATACGGATTTCATCTGCTGGAAATCCTGCGTAAGAGACGAGGTCAGTACCTGATACTTGATCTGCTCCGACGCAAGCTCGACATTTTCCGTGTCCGGATCAACATTGTTCTTGTCAATGCGGTAGGAAAGCCCCTCGTATTCGGTGTAGATCTTCGGGCGCAAATTGTCTAAATTGATGTCCTTGACCAGGTTGCCGACATTGTCCTCATCCACCTCGGGGATCAGCTCGCCGTTGCTCAAAAAGCCCTCGGGGACATCGGCGTAATTGGGCACACTGCCGTATTTTACGCCATACTGAAGCCCATAAGTACGGGGAAAATAGACTTTCTCGTCCTCTTCCTCGGCATTCTGCGCGGCAAGCTTTGTCACCTCGTCCATCAACGTCTTGGAAAAATCGATATCCTTGCGCTTGTAGTTGGGCGTGTCGGCATTGGCAAGATTGTTGGCCAGGATCGTCGAACGCTTGGCCGAAGCATCTGCCGCCTTGTCAAGCAGGTTCACATAGTCGAATGCGCCTGATGTGATCATCCTTTCGTCCTCCTTATACAGTAATATATTATAGTGGAATTTCCAAAAAACGCAAGTATTTTTACAAGATATTGAGTTTTTTTGGAAATACGGGTACTAGATGTATGTTTTGGCTGATTTGCCATGGGCAATCCCTTTCCCGCGCTGTTTTCCTCATAAATACACAAAAGGAACCTATACATAGAGTATAAGTCCCTTTATCTTTCTATCACTTTACAATGAAACAATATTTAGTTATCCGCCGCTTTCCCGCCGCAGCTCATCGAGCTCACGGAAAATGACCTCGTTTTTCACCTTGATATATGTCCCCTTCATCCCTGAAGAACGGGACACGATCACCCCGGCGCTTTCAAACTTGCGCAGGGCGTTGACGATCACGGAACGCGTAATGCCTGCCGCGTCGGCTATCTTGGATGTCACCAGAATCCCTTCATTGCCGTCAAGAGCGTCTAATACGCGGACGATCGCCTCCTGCTCGGAGTAAGACAATGTGCTGATCGCCGATTTGACGATCTGCTTTTTGCGCGCGTCCTCGGCATTCTCCTCATTGACCGAACGCATCATCTCAAGACCGATGACCGTCGTGCCGTATTCACAGAGAATGATATCGTCAATATCGTATGCCTTATCATGACGGTATACAAACAGCGTGCCGAATCGCTCTCCGGCTATGATGATCGGCGTAATGATCGCCGTACAGGCAGAAATAGCCTCGCCTGAAAAGCCCAGCGTCTCCAAATTGACATTTTCTTTAGTTGAAAGAACAGACAACATCCGCTCATTCAACACAGTCTCGATAAAACCGCCGACTTCCGTCGAAATCAGGCTGTCCGGCTCCTCATTTCTGACAAAAGAGGTACCGAGCACCTTGCCCTTTTTGCTGATGACTGCCGCGTTCGACGCCAGAATCTCCGTCAACACCGAACAGATGTCGTTGAAAACGACCTTTGACGAGCTGTTGTTGTGCAGAAGATTACCGATCTTGCGGGTCTTGTCCAAAAGCTCTACGCTCATGACTCATCCTCCCCGGCATTCTCCACATAACCGCACTCCCTGTCGGCACAGGCGATCTTTTTCCCTTTCTGCACCATATAACCGCCGCAGCGCGGGCATTTTTTCGCCACAGGCCTCGGCCAGCTCATAAAATCGCAGTCCGGATAGTCCTCACAGCCGTAGAATACACGGCCCTTTTTGGTCTTGCGCGCAACGATTTCCTTGCCGCATTTCGGACACGAAACGCCGATTTTTTCCAAATAAGGCTTGGTATTGCGGCACTCCGGAAATCCGGGGCACGCAAGGAATTTGCCGTGCGGGCCGTATTTGACGACCATATTCCTGCCGCAGTTCTCACAGATAATATCGGTCACTTCATCCTCAATCTGAACCTTTTCCAGCTCCTTTTCCGCCTTTTTTACTGACGAATCGAGCTGCGGATAAAACTCACGGATGATATTTTTCCACTCAATCTTGCCTTCCTCCACGCTGTCCAGCTCCGCTTCCATCCTGGCCGTAAAGTTGAGATCGACAATATTCGGGAAGGATTCCTTCATGATCGCGTTGACGACCGATCCGAGCTCCGTCACAAACAGATTCCGCCCCTCTTTGGTCACATAACGGCGCTTGATGATCGTCGTGATCGTCGGCGAATATGTACTCGGCCTGCCGATACCCAATTCCTCAAGGGCGTGAACCAATGATGCCTCCGTGTAATGCGCGGGCGGCTGCGTAAAATGCTGCTTCTCATCAAAATGATCGAGCGTAAGCTCGCTGTTTTCATCCAATCCACCCAGCGTTTCGTCTTTTTCTTCCGTCTCATCCGCGCTGACATAGACCGCCATATAACCGTCAAATACGCGGTTGGACGCGGACAGCGAAAAGACATGCTCCCCTGCGGCAATCTTCACCGATGTCGTCTCATAGACCGCCTCGCTCATCTGGCTTGCCACATACCGCCGCCAGATCAGCTGGTAGAGCTTGAACTGGTCGCGGGACAGAGACGCCTTGATCTCTGACGGCACAAGCGTCACATCAGCAGCGCGGATCGCTTCATGGGCATCCTGCACATTGACTGCCGATCCGCCCGACTTGGCTTTTTTGCCGACATATCCTTCCCCGAAATTCTGCGCGATCTGCTCACGCGCCAGCTGCGCCGCCTCTGTCGATATCCTCGTCGAATCGGTACGCAGATAAGTGATCAGACCGACCGTACCCCTGCCTGCCACATCGATCCCCTCGTACAACTGCTGGGCAATGCGCATCGTCTTTTGTATCGAAAAATTGAGCGCCTTTGACGCTTCCTGCTGCATTGTCGATGTCGTAAACGGCAACGGGCTCTTGCGCTCTCTGCGGCTCTTTTTTACAGATGTGATCTGAAATTTTTCTTTTTCGCACGCTTTAATGATCTCATCAAGGGATGCCTTGTCCGAAATATCCAGCTTGCCGTCGCGGTTCCCATAAAATTTTGCGACAACCGGCGCCTTTTCACCTTTGACCGACAGCACGGCGTCCAATGTGTAATACTCTTCGGGAATGAACGCGTCGATCTCCTCTTCCCGGTCACAGATGATGCGGAGCGCCACCGACTGTACCCGCCCGGCGGACAGGCCGCGTTTGACCTTTGCCCACAGAAGCGGACTGATCTCATATCCGACCACACGGTCAAGGACACGCCTCGCCTGCTGCGCATCGACAAGATCCATATCAATGTCACGCGGATTTTTAAGTCCTGCCTTGACGGCGTTCTTTGTGATCTCGTTAAATGTGATCCGCTTAAAATCCTTATCCTCCAGCTTCAGCGCCTTGGTCAGATGCCACGAAATCGCCTCGCCCTCGCGGTCCGGGTCAGTTGCGAGATAAATCTTGTCCGCCTTTTTGACTTCCTTCCGCAAGCCTGCCAAAAGCTCACCCTTGCCCCGGATCGTGATGTATTTCGGTTCAAAATCATGCTCTATATCGACGCCCATCTGACTCTTGGGCAGATCCCTCACATGACCGCCCGATGCTTCGACGGCATAATTCCGTCCCAAAAACTTCCGTATCGTCTTGACTTTGGTCGGCGACTCCACGATCACCAGATTCTTCGCCATAATGCGTTCACCCCAATCGTATGTATTGGTTCTTGAAGGTTTCGCGGATCAGCCCGAGTTCGGACAGCCGCATCACCGCCGACAACAGCGGCAGCAGCTCCAAACCTGTCTGTCTCTGGACATCTTCAAGCCCCTTTGCGTAGAAATCGAAACAACTATACACCAAGAGTTCTTCTTTTTCAAGATTGAGATTTTGCACTGCGTTTCCTTTTGATGGAATCGCGTCAAGCCCCGCAAGGTCTTCTAAATCCGCCAAAAGCTGATCAATTCCGCTGATAATCCCGGCTCCCTGCGCAATCAGATGGTTCGTCCCTTCGCTCATGACATCGGTGATCCTGCCGGGCAGGGCAAGGACATCACGCCCCTGTTCGATCGCCGTATCCGCCGTGATCAGTGAGCCGCTCCGCATCTTCGCTTCGATCACCAGCGTCTTTTCGGCAATACCTGAGATCAGTCTGTTGCGGGACGGAAAATGCTCCGGCAGAGGCTTGGTCATCGGCGGGAAATCCGAGAGCACGGCTCCGTTTTCAATGATCTCATGGTACAGCTTCGCATGCCGCGCCGGATAGATGACATCCACTCCGGAGCCCAAAAACGCGTAGGTCTTTCCTCCGCCGCGGATACAGCCCCGATGGGATGCGCCGTCTATCCCGAGCGCCATCCCCGATGTCACGCCAAAGCCCGCCCGGCCGAGCGCGGCAGCTATTTCCTCCGCCATCGTCTGCCCGTATGCCGAACACCGCCTCGCCCCGACCATCGCCATGATCCGCTCATCCTGCCGGGGCAGCGTCCCCAGATAATACAAAGCATACGGCGCATTGTAAATCTCCCGGAGCATATCCGGATATTCCGGCGATTCCATCGTCACAAATGAAATCTTTCGCTCCAAAAAGCTTTCGTATTCTTCAGACAGCCTCCAATATGTCTTCTGCCGGTCCACATACTCCGCGATCTCCTCTCTTAACAGCCCGGTCGCGAGCAGTACTGTCTTGTCCGCTTCGTAAACGGCCTTTGCACTTCCCATACACGCCAGAAGCTTTCTTTTTGTCACATTGCCGATGCCGGTAACATTTGCCATCCAGTATTGATATTCCATCATCCCCACTCCCATTCGTTTTTGTCAATACTACGGTAACAGACGCATTCGGTCAGATGTGAAATTCCGATCCGCTCCTTTCCGTCGAGATCGGCAATCGTCCGTGCCACCCGAAGCAGCTTGTGGTAGGTCCGTGCCGTCAGCGACAGTCTCTGGTAGACATCCGCCATGTACCGCTCTTCTTTTTTCCCAAGCCTGCAATAGCGCCCGATATCCTTTGCGGGAATGCGGCTGTTGTAGAGGATATCCGTCCCCGCAAAACGCTTTTTCTGAACTGCCTGCACCGCAAGCACCCGCTTCCGGATCTCTTCGGATGATTCATTGTCCCCGGACGAATGGATCTCTGCAAATTCCAGCCTTGGCGCTTCCACGCAGATATCGATCCGGTCTAACAGCGGCTGTGAAAGCTTTCCCATATAATGACTGATATCCGCCTGCGTGCAGCTGCAGCGCGACAGATCCGGATAGTAGCCGCATTTACAGGGATTCATTGCCGCAACAAGCATAAACTGTGCCGGATAGGTAAACGAACCATTTGCGCGAACGATGGACACCTTCCGGTCTTCTAACGGCTGCCGCAGCGTCTCCATCGTATCCCTGCGGAATTCAGTCAGCTCATCCAGAAACAAAACGCCTCCATGCGCCAGTGACACCTCGCCGGGATGCGGGATCCGCCCGCCTCCGACCAGCCCGGCCTGGGAAATCGTATGATGCGGACTGCGGAACGGACGCCGCTCCATAAGCCCTCCACGCTCCGCAAACTTTCCGCAGACGCTGTATATCTTGGACAATTCCATCTGTTCATCACGGTTCATCGGCGGCAGGATGGACGGAATGCACCGCGCCACCATCGTTTTTCCGCTCCCGGGCGGGCCGACCATCAATAAGTTGTGCAAACCGGCCGCCGCCACCTCACAGGCCCGCCGCAAAAGCTTCTGCCCATTGACAAAACGGAAATCCGCCTCTTCCTCTCTTTCCGCAAATTCTTCTGCTTTCTCCGTAAACGCCGGCCGTACTCCTTCATTTATATAGTCCACCACTTCATTCAGTTTCCCTACGCCGACGATCTCCATGCCGGGCACAAGGGATGCCTCGCGGACATTTTCCATCGGGACAATGCAGGTACGCTTCCCGCAGTCCGCCGCAGCCAGTATCATCGGCAGGACCCCGCTGACCGGATAGATCCTGCCATTCAGGCCGAGCTCTCCGATCATCACGATATCCGACAGATCGGCATGCGTAATGATTTCCATCGCTGCCAGGATGGATACCGCAACCGGCAGGTCAAATCCGCTCCCGCTCTTTCGGATATTCGCAGGAGAGAGGTTGACCGTGATCCGCTTGATCGGCAAAGCGTAGCCGCAGTTGTGCATGGCTGTCCGCACACGCTCCCTCGCCTCTTTTACCTCAGATCCCAAAAACCCCACCATTTCAAACACCGGCAGCCCGTTCGACAGATCCGTCTCCGCGCGCACCAAAAGACTGTCGATGCCATGCACGATGGCACACGAAACCACACTGTACAATCTATTTGCTCCTTTCCCATATTCCACTGCAATGATAACTTGCCGGTTCCTAAGACATGAACCGGCACCGGGATTTTCGCATCAAAAGAAATCCCTCATTCTTTTTATTGTCATTCTCCGGGATAAATAAACGGGCAGAAAACGCCTCGCTTTATAATAGGGAATCATTACAATAGACCAGTCTCCTTGTACGATCCCCATGAAATGCTTTGTGTGTGAATGAAATTCTACTATATAATAAGATGAGATGCAAGAGAAAGTTTTATCTCCCGCATCCCGCCTTCGTATTTTCAGACCTCCAGCAGTCCGACCTTTTTCTTTACTTTCCGCAGGGTCTTATTTGACACATAGCGGGCTTTGTCGTCATTCCTGCGGATGCAGTCGTCGATATACGACTTGTCAGCCAGCAGCTTTTCATACCGCTCCTGCAGCGGCGCAAGCTCATCCGCCACGGCTTCACCGACCGCAAGCTTGAAGTCACCGTAGCCCTTTCCGGCAAATTCGGATTCGATCTCTTCATGGGACTTGCCGGTCACGCTGCCGTAAATCTCCATCAGATTGCTGATGCCGGGCTTTTCCTCCGGGGCAAACCGCACTTCGGCGTCAGAATCGGTCACTGCCCGCTTGAATTTGCGGATCACCGTGTCACGGTCATCGGTCAGAAGGATCGTCGCATTGACATTCTCATCGGATTTGGACATCTTTTTGGTCGGATCGGCAAGGGACATCACCTTGGCGCCGTTCTCCCCGAAATACGGCTCCGGCACCGTAAATACATCCCCATAGATCTTGTTGAACCGTTCCGCGATATCCCGCGTGATCTCCAGATGCTGCTTCTGGTCGACGCCGACCGGCACGACATGCGCCTGATACAGCAGGATGTCCGCCGCCATCAGCACCGGATATGTAAACAGCCCGGCGTTGACATTGTCCGCATGCTTCTGCGACTTGTCTTTAAACTGCGTCATCCTCGACAGCTCGCCCATATAAGTAAAACAGTCCAAAATCCAGGCCAACTCGGCATGGGCGGACACATGTGATTGGAAATATACGCAGTTGACCTCAGGATCCAGCCCCGCCGCGACATAGAGCGCATAGAGCTTCCGCGCATTCTGCCGGAATTTGGCTGGCTCCTGACGCACCGTCAGCGAATGCAGATCCATTACCCCGTAAAAGCATTCGTATTCCTCGTGCATCTTTACCCAATTTTTCAGCGCGCCCAGGTAATTGCCCAGGGTCAGGCTGCCGGTCGCCTGCATCCCGCTATACAGTATCTTCTTTTCTTCAGACATTGCGTCGCTCCTCTAATACCGCCAGTTATCATCTGACTCACTCTGTCGGATGCCAGTGCTGTCATCAACTCACTTCGTTCGTTGGACAGTACTTGGCTCCTTAAACCATTTATACAGCCTCACCAAAGGCATCTCATCGTTGTGTAAAATAAACCGCCGGATATAGGAAAAGGTCTCTTCCTCTCCCCTTGCCGCCAGCATTTTCAGCATGAATTCCAACTGCCGTCTCGTCTTGTCATGCAGCAGGTAATGATCCCTGCCTTTTTTGTAGTATTCCCAAGGGTTCCGGCAGGAGTAGTCATCGCCCTGGTAGACCTTGCAGGCTGCCATGCGGTCAGCAAACATCTCCGCGACAAACCGTACCGGCATCTGCGTCCCGCAAAGCGGATGCTTGCGGTCCTCTTTGTCGAGATTGTAATCGATCCAGTACTCCAAATGGTGCTTGTTGCGTCCCTTGTGGTGCAGCCACGCCAGCGATTTTCCGGTCGCCTCGCGCTCCGCGTTGTTCGGGCTGCGGTCACCCTGATAATAACGCGCCCCCACGAAAAACTCAGTGGGGGAATATTTTGATACATCGTGAAGCAGTCCCTGCCGGAACAGTCCCATCTCGAAACAATGCCTGCGCACGAACCGCCTGTGTTGTGTGACCGTCATAAAATGCCGGTATGCGTTGATGAAAAAAATGGCTTACTCCTTTCCAGCTTCTTTTCCGACTAAAATCGTAATCGTACCGCCCGGCACCGCGCAATACCCCTGATCCTTCAAAGGCTTTTTCTCCGGTTTCCATTCCTCCCAGGCGGAATTGGTCTCCAAATACCACTTGCGTCCCTCACGCAGCTTAGGCAGAGCAAAAGTCTCTTCGCCGTAATAGAAATTCAGACAGACCATCACATCCTCTTCGTCTTCATTCCTGGCGTACGCCGCATTGTAAAGGATGCCAAGCGCTTTTTTCTCCTCGCCGATCCCCATGATCCAGGGCTGCCTGCCGTGGTAAGACAGATCCGGCATGCCCGTGTGCCGGTAATCGTTCATCCGCATCGGAAGCGGACTCGACAGAATCGTATGGCTTTTGCGGAACGCGATCAAATGCTTTATGTATTCCCTAAGCTGACGGGGCAGCTTTCTTCTGGAAAAAGTGACCCACCCGATCTCATTGTCCTGGCAGTACGGATTGTTGTTGCCGGACTGCGTATTGGCAATCTCATCCCCCGCAAGGATCATCGGCACGCCCTGTGCCGTCATGACGGCACAAAACGCTGTCCGCACCGCGGTCATCCGGTTGCGGTTGATGATGCGGTTCGCCGTCTGTCCTTCACAGCCGAAGTTGTGGCTGCAGTTGTAATTGCTGCCGTCGCAGTTGTCTTCCCCGTTGCCCTCGTTGTGCTTCTCGCCGTAGGAATAGGCGTCCCAAAGCGTAAAACCGGTATTGCTCGCCGCGTAATTGACGAAAGTAAAACCGTTTCCCTGCCGCCGCAGATAATTGGAAAACTCTGCCACATTGCCATCGAGATGGTTCTGCAGCCTGCGCAGCGGATACATAAAATCGTCATTGGTCACAAACAGATGCTTTTCACCGGACTGCTGTGCCAAAAGCTCATTCGGAAACTGGTCGTAAAAAATCTTTGTCCTGCCCAAAAACGCATTGCCGACAATCCGCCGGATCGGAATATCCATCCCCAGCAGATGGAATCCGTCAATATGGTACTCCCGCACCCAGTATACCAGGCAGTCCACCAAAAGATCCCGGTCCATGCCTGCCGCGCAGGACAGCTCCATCACGATCTCCATGCCGGCATTGTGTATCGCTTCGACCATTTCCTTCATATGGACATCCGGCTGAACCGCCCCGAAATACGACGCCTTGGGCGCAAAATACGCTGCCGCGCCGTATCCCCAGAAATTCGTCCCGATCGGATCCTCTGCGACCATTACGGTCTCGCGGTTCTCGTCCATCATATAATGGAATTGGTATTTAATCTCTTCAAAATCGTAAACCGGCAGAAATTCCAGCGTCGTCACGCCAAGCTCTTTCCAGGAATCCAGCTTTTGTATGATGCCTTTGTAATTGCCGCGTTTGCCTGCCGCGAGCCCATTCTGCATCGTAATGCCGCGCAGATGCAGCTTATAAAGCACCATGTCCTCTGCCGCGATATGGGGACGCGTCTCTTTCCACTCATAATTGCCCTGTGAAAAACCGCCGTATACCTGATAATTCTCTTCAGAACGGCTCTCGTCCATCCAGATCTCCCGGCCGACCACGACCGGCGCGTAAGGATCGATCCCAATCTGTCCGTCGCGCTCCAGCAGATAACAGAGCTTCTCCCACGGCCGTCCCTCTATACGGACGGAATAGACCCGCCCCAGCGAATATTCCTGCGGTACGGGAATCTTTGCCACCTGCTTTTTTGAATGCCTGTCAAAAAGCAGTACGCCCGGCACCGCGTCCGTCTTTGCCTCGAATGTGAACTCCGCTGTATCGCCTGAAACCGTCACCCCAAACCGTGTGAAATGACCGTTTGATATCTTTTCTTTTTTCATAGGGTCTGCTCCCCTCTTTTTGCACATATACGAAGACATTATAGCACATTTTCTCATAGATTTTAATGATTTTTCAGTCTTTCATTGCATTTTTTGCATTTTTGGTGTATTTTGCATAAGGTATATTATATAATACACACTCAAAAAGGAGAATCCTATGGCATCACAGACAACCGACAACGAAATTTTCCCGGTGGACGAAGACGACACCGATGTAATGGTGACAATTACCCTCGACGACGATTCCGAGCTGGATTGTGAAATTGTCGTGATCTTCGAGGTAGACGGGCAGGATTACATTGCCCTGATGCCGGTCGATGACGACGGCAACACGATCGAGGAAATGGGCATTCTGCTTTACCGCTATTTTGAGACATCCGACGGCACGCCCGTTCTCGACAACATCGAATCAGACGAAGAGGCATCCATCGTATCCGATGTATTTGAGGAATTGGTCGAAGCAGAGTCGTAAGCTTCCGCCAGCTCCTTTAGAAACCGTGACGGATACAGCTTCTCACTTCCCTGCCGTGAAATGGCCGACAGGGAAAGCTCATGCTTTGCCCTCGTCATCGCGACATAGAACATCCGCCTCTCCTCCTCGGTCTGCTCAGGGCGCACTGCCTGGCGCGCAGGCGTGATGCCTTCATTGACATCGAGGATGTAGACATGGTCAAATTCGAGTCCTTTCGCTCCATGAAAGGTATGAAAATGCACGGTCACCGCTTCATCGGGCTGTGCATTTTGCTGTTTTACCGCTTCTTTTTGTAATGCCTTCCACTCTTCCGACAGCCTGCGCTTATCCGGCAGCTGCTTTGCCAATAAAAATAATTCAGACAACGCCTCTTCATCATATTCGCCGCACTCTTTCGCATACGCCAGTAAGCCAATCTTGTGCAAAACATACTGCACGGCCGCGAAAGACGGCAGGGATGCGACCGTTGCCATATCGCGGATAAATCTCCGGATGATTTCTTGTATATCGGGTTGGCTGCCGTAAAACGCAAGCCATTTCTCCCAATCAACAGTCTCATCCTCCACCCCCTTGCGGGGCAGATACCGCTGCGGCTTGTTTAAGATCCGAAGCAGCACATCCCTCTTTGGATGATTTCCTGCCGCCACAAGATAATCCATCACTGTCCTTATAAACGGTTTGTCGTGCCATGCCAATACGGTCTTCTTCCCGCCGCCGGACAGTCCCGCCGCTTCCAGCTCATCCGCTAAAAACCGGTTCTGCAGGTGGTTCCGGTAAAGCACCGCTACCGTCCTTGCCGGATGCTTCCGCTTTTCTTCGGCGATCCGTTTCGCCAGCTGTGCCGCCTCTTCCCTGGCATCCGCGAACGACAGGTAGCGGATTTTTCCATCAGAACGGCTTTCTGCCACAAGCTCTTTATCAAAACGGACGCGGTTGTGGCGGATCAATTGCTGCGCCTTTCTCACAATCTCACGGTCACAGCGGTAATTTTTCTGCAGCACAATGGTCTTCGCCTGCGGATAATCCTTTGTGAATCCCAAAAACAATTTCGGTTCGGCGCCACGGAACGCGTAAATCGCCTGGTCGTCATCCCCGACCAGAAACAGATTATCCTGCGGACCTGCAAGCATCTGTAAAATTTCGTACTGCACAGCGTTCATATCCTGCGCCTCATCAACGAGAAAGTACGAAAACCGTTTCCGGTAACGCTCCAGTACCTCCGGTCTTTTGACCAGAATGCGTTTTGTCTGTGTCAGCATATCGTCAAAATCGACCTTTTCCAGATCCTCCTTCATCCGCTCATACTCCGCGTAAACACGGACGAATTCTTCCTGCGTCAGCACGGACGGTTCGTATTCTTCGGGCAGAACGCCGGTATTCTTAATAAAACTGATCTCACCGGCCAGGCTGTTGAAATAATCTCCGATCCTGCGGTAGTCGATGCCCGCCCGTATGCTTGCTGTCTTTAAAATGTGCTGTTTCGTCCCGGAATCCAGGATGCTTTGAAACGATAGATGTTCGGTCTCCCGAAGCATGTGAAAAAAGATAGAATGAAATGTACCGAAGGCCACGCCTGAAAACTCCGGCGGAACCGCGTCCCGGTAGCGCCTTTGCATCTCCTTTGCCGCCGCCTTGGTAAAAGTAATGACCAAAAGCTGCGACGGCGGTATGCGGCAGCTTTCGGTCAGATAGGCAATCCGCCGGACGAGGACATGGGTTTTCCCCGCCCCCGGACCCGCGATCGTCAGGCACGGACCCCGGACATGGCAGATTGCCCTCTGCTGTGCTTTGTCAAGCAAGAAACCACTTCCTTTCTTTCAGTTGATTCACATATCAACCTGTTGGACCGAACCACAGAATCCTTTCATGACATCCTTCCGCAAATTCAGTCCCCCAATTCCTTTTCCAGCTTCCCAATCGCCGCCCGTATCCTGCTAAGCGACTCTTCTTTTCCGAGTATCTCCAACAGCTCTGTCGCGCCGCCCGGCGTCATCGGTTTCCCCGAAAGCGCTGTCCGGATCGGCCAGAGTACCTGTCCGTTCTTGTAACCGTGCTCCGAAGCATAATTTTTCAGCAATTCATAAAGCGCGTCATTCGTATAATCCTCAAATGCCTCCAGCACCGGAAGTATCTCTTTTAACAGAGTAAGCGAGCTCTCCGGCGTCGTCTTCATCTTTTTGTGCTGGTACAGCGTGATGTCGTACTCCGGCACAGCTTCGAAAAAATCGATATGTCCACGGATGTCAAAGACTGTCTCGATCCTGCTCTGTACCATCCCCGCGATCCGGCGCAGATCTAAATTCCCGGAAATCACTTCCTTTAAATACGGCTCGGCCATCCGGTAAAATGCCTCTGCATCCATTGCCCTGATGTATTCGCCATTCATCCAGGACAGCTTGGTCATGTCAAAGACCGCGGGTGCCTTGTTGATATGCGTATAGTCAAAGCTTTCCACAAGCTCGGATAAGGACATGATCTCACGGTTGTCCTCCGGCGACCAGCCCAAAAGCGCAACAAAATTGACGATCGTCTCCGCCAGATATCCCTGCTCCCGCAGATCTTCAAAGGACGAATGCCCGCTGCGCTTTGACAGCTTCTGGTGCTCTTCATTCGTGATCAGAGGACAGTGGACATAGACCGGCACCTCCCAGCCAAATGCCTCATACAGCCTGTTGTACTTCGGCGATGAGGACAGGTATTCATTGCCCCGCACGACATGCGTGATCCCCATCAGATGGTCGTCCACGACATTCGCGAAATTGTAGGTCGGATACCCGTCGGATTTGATCAGGATCATATCGTCAAGCTCGGCATTGTCCACAGTAATATCGCCATAGATCACATCGGAAAAGGTCGTCGTCCCCTCCGTCGGATTGTTCTGCCGTATGACAAATGGCTTGCCCGCATCCAGATTTGCCTGCACCTCTTCCGGAGACAGCGACAGACAGTGCTTGTCATAGACCGAAATCTCCTTGCCGGCCACCGTCCGCTTCAGCCCTTCCAAGCGGTGCTTGTCACAGAAACAGTAATACGCCTCGCCCTTGTCGATCAGCTTTTTCGCGTAATCCATGTAGATACCGGCTTCCTGCCGCTTACTCTGGATATACGGTCCGACACCGCCGTCCTTGTCCGGTCCCTCATCCCAATGAAGTCCCGCCTCTTCCATCGTGCGGTAAATAATTTCCTCCGCTTCCTCCACATACCGCTCACGGTCGGTATCTTCGATCCGCAGGATAAAATCACCGCCCCCGTGCCTGGCGATCAAATAAGCGTACAGCGCTGTCCGCAGATTTCCTACATGCATCCGTCCCGTAGGCGACGGCGCGTATCTGGTTCTGATCTTCATATTGCAATCCTTTCTATCTGAAATGATAATTGATGTTCAATCCGCACATCCGGTCCACCGAGCTGATTATCTCGACAATCTCGGGCGGATAGTAGTCATGGTCACGCATCAGACGGGAGACCTCGTCCCTCTCGTCCTGGATCATCCGCGTATTCTCCTCAATCTGCTCCCTGAGCTGCTGCCTCCGTTCCACAAGATTGCTTTTTACCTTCTGCATCTCATCCTCGGACATCAGCGCCGCCGTCTGCTCGATCCATATATCACTGTCAAAAAGCTCCAGACTGTTTAAAAATTTCACGAGCTTGCGGTACATATAGCGGTAGTCCTCGTTGTCCTGCCGGTTCTTTTCACGGATGCGCCGTTCCTCCATATAGGCGTCCCACAGGTAATTCAGTTCATACGAAGTCCGCACGCTGTATTTCTTTTGGACAAAATTGATCGCCCCGGTCACATTGGCGTACTTCATCCGCGCCACATTCAACAGCGAAATCGTACGGTTGAGCCTCGTGATCGCCTGCCGGTTCTCCCGCGAAATCTGTGAGTTGCGGAAGAACAGATAAAGCACGAACAGCACCATCACCAAAAGCAGCAGCATCGATGCCAGTGTCATATCGATCCCGAGAGAAAATTGCAGGAGCATAAACAACAGCACCAGCGAAGCGCAGCATGCCAGCAGCATGATCGCGATCTTGCGCATCAGATTCCGGAATCTCGTATTCCTCTCCCGCTCGATCTCACATTCGCTCTTGGTCGCTTCCAAAAGACGGATATCCCGTTTCATTTTATACTGATAGGTCTCATTCGCCTGCATCTGCCGGATCTCGCCTGGCAGAAATTCTTCATTGGCGTCAAGCAGCACATACTGCTCCTCATGCAGACGGTGCGTGACATTGGCGTAATCCTCCCGCGCCTTGCCTGTCTCGGTCAGCCGCTTTGCCACATTTTTAAGCTGCTTGGACTGCTTTTGATTCAGCGATCCGAGCCTGCGGATGTCGTTCAGATAGTTCGTCAGCACCCGGTATTCCGCCTTCTGCTTTTCCACGACTTTCGTCCTGCCGACGATCTGCTCGCAGGAATCCAATATATAATGCTGGAGCCGCTTCGGATTGTCCCAATCGTCAATCCGCTGGATCTCCTCCATGACCTTGCCGAAAGACGCATCCAGTTCTTCTTGTTTTTTTCGTTTTCGTTTGCCAAACGGCAGCTTCCATTTCATAGCCTTTGAATTTTCAGGTATTCACCCTTCCAACGACTCAAAATACTCTCCAACTGGGAACGGTACGCATTCTGCTCACTGTATGCCGAGCGCATATGGTCAATCTCATCGTCAAACCGCAGGATCTCCCGCGCCTCAGAAATGTGGCTCACTTCGCTGCGCACGATCTCCGCTTCCTCCGCGGGTACTTGGAAATACGCCACCGCCTCGTCAAATCCCTTCTCATCCCGCTTGCAGCGGAAGGTAAACAGCATCGACCGGAGCGACTGCCTGCGCCGGTTCTTGCGGTAAGCTTCCTTGAAGCAGTCCGCCGCCTCGTTGAAGAAAAACAGTCTCGCGTACGCCGTGCCGAGATTGTGCCAGATGTCACCCAGCAGCCGTTCCCCGACATTGTCCTCACTGGAAAGCAGATCTTCATATTCGTAGATCGCCTCCAAAATCCGCTTCTTTTCCAATAAACGGTCGGCGCGGATCTTCTTCCGCTCGGCATCGCTTTTGTTTTCAAAGGCGGCAATGATCTCCACCGTATCGCGGATCTCCCCCGAAGACAGATAACCGCACGCATTCAAAAGCTTGCTGACGAAAATGTGCAGCGGTACATTGTCCCTGAGCAGCAGACGCATTTCCTCGGACAGCTGAGGCATCCCGAGATCCCGTCCGATCCACTGGCACAGTTCGACCGACATGAAATCCGCGTTGAGCAGATATACATTGTGAAATACATAATAGGAAAGCTCCTCCAGCGAATAGAGATTCACCGAAAGCTCCTCGACATAATATGGCACTGCCGCGATCGGGCGGCTGCACAGAATCAGTTCTCCCATATCCCTTCCTTTGTCACAGGCTTACGACCTTTTCCCAGGTCCGACCGGTCGCAGGAACCAGTTCCCCGAAGCCCATATCATAAACGGTCACGCAGACCTCCTTGTCGGAACGCGGCTTTGCCGAAATCCGAAGCCTCGTCGTCCGGTTCTCCCGCTCCGGCAGTCCCGACAGTTCGATCACCTCTGTCCGGGATTTCCTGGAATCGGGACTCTGCACCCAGCATTCAAATTCGGGCGTCCCGTCTAAAATCACTTCACATTCCCCCTGCGCGTCATACCAGCTTTCACCCGCGGAGATCAGCGTCACAAAATCCATCTCGTTTTTATTGATCACCTTCAGGGACAGATTGAGCTTTAGGTCATTGTCGCCTATGTAGACGAATGGCCACTCGATCGCGCCATCACGCACCATCCCCGCGTAGCAGGCTCCTTTGGAGTAAAGATTCTTTCCAATAAAGACCCGCCTGCCCTGACAGAGGCGTTTCAGCGAATCCTTCATCCAGTCACCGTCGAAACCGTCCCCGATCAGATAGACCGAAGAAATGATCTCGCCCGCAAATCCCTGCCGGATGATCTCGTCAAAGCTTTTATCCTTGTCAAAATTGACCGAGCCGCAGTTCTCATAGATCAAATTGACCACCTGCGGCCGTGTTGTCTGGTTCCGCTTTAGGATGCACCGCTTCAGATTGCTCTGGGAGTAATCGAAAAGCGCCACATCATGCAAGTAGAGGTTCGGATCCTGCGAAAGCGCATAATAGTAAAAGCTTTCCCGGTGGTCGATCAAAAGCAGCTGCTTCTGCTGCAGTCCCATCCGCGTCGCCATCACGGTAAAAAGCCCGATCGCCACTTCATCCAACACATCCACCGTAATGATCAGCTTGGCCAGTGGCATGTCACTGCTCCGCCCGGGCAAAAGAAGCAGCTTTTTTAAATAGATCAGCAGCAGATCCTCCGCGGGATATTCCTCAGTGTCGATCATCACATATTCTTTGTTGCGCGCCTTTTCCAATAGACCGTCTACGCCGACCGCCAACGACAGCTGGACCTGCCGGATCGCGTCATTGCCAAAGAACCACTGCCCGACGCCCCGTTTTTTTGCCAGATAGGTCGGTATCTGATAGATTTCGCTCCCCATCACGGTCGACAGCGTCACCGGCTCCTCTAAGCCTTTGCGGAAATAGCTGAACAGCGTGGCTTTTTCGCCAATGTCGATCCCGTAATAGATACCGTTCGTCCTGTTTTCGTCCATTTTCTTCTCCAAATAATTACCTAGACAGCCTTCGCTTGTTGTTGTAACAAAACTCAACAATAAACCTTATGGCGTCATTACAGCATCGAAAACAGCTGCTCCGTCACAAACGACAAGCCCTGGTATTCCTTCATATCCGCTAAAAGCTGCTTTTCATTGGAATAGAGGAACGCGTTCTGCATCGCATTCAGGCGCTCATACCTGCTCGTCCCCGCAACCTCGGGCGATCCCGTGAAGGTCAGCTCCTCTTCTTTTAAGATCTCTTCCGCACCGTCCGTCAGCACATCCGTGATCCGGTATTTCAGCTTGTCCCCGAAAAACATCACAAAGCCGCGGACATAGATGCCCGGATACATCTCATTCATCTCAAGCACTTCTTCCTCGCCGTCATTTTTCCTGCAGCGGATCGCCAGCCGCCTGCCGTGTTCGCCACGGTATTCGACGAAGGTCTTGTCATAGAGATGGTACTTGACGATCAGCCTGCGGTCAAACTCCTTGAAAAACGCAAAATAAGTGCCCGACAGCACATAGGACGACAGCAATGTGTCCATGATCCCGAATTCATCCTCGGTCAGCGCCTTCTTCTCCGACAAATGCTTCATCAGGGCAAGACGCATGCTGTCATTTAGCGGCTCTTCCTGCCGCACCGAAAGCATCGTGTCCGAGAAAATCCTCTCCGGCACCGGCTCCTTAGTCGTCAGGTATTTTTGCGAGAACCAGGTCGCATAGGCGTCCTTAAGCATCCGGTTCGGATGGTGCGCCAGATACGAGCTGTATACCGGCTCGCTCGCCGCATCGATCCGCTCGGTAAAGAGCATCTGCGTCAGTATCCGCTCCTCCAAAGCCCGTGTCTCCAGCCCCCTTGCGGACGCAAACTGCCACAGCGTCACCATATCCGCGGTCGGTCCGATAAAGAACCGGTTTAAATAAACGATCGTCTCTTCGCTTGATAAAAACTTCCGCAGCAGACGGCAGGACAGGCCGATCAAAAAATCATCCGCCCGATCCGCGTCTTTTTTGATCTGCTGCGTGCAAAGCTCAAGCAGAGCCTTGCCCTCAACTGCCGTTCCATTGCAGGAAAGGATCAGGTCAAACGCCTCGTCGTACTCTTCTTCGGCAATGTGCAGCTCTATGATGTATGCGATCGTCTCCGAATCCAGTCCGTCCAAGGATTCCACATTGCGGAAATGGCGCTCTAACTCTTCATTCTCCCCATGGGAAGCAATGAAACGGATCAGCGACGGATACATCTGCTTGCGGTAGTGGTCATCCACCTCACCGGACTCTAAAAACTCCACGATATCCGGAATATCCACAGCCAGAAACTCCTCATCCCTGCCGCGCTGGTTCAGATCGTACAGGAAATAATGCAGCCGCCGCGATGCCAGCTCGTATAGCTTGCGGTAGCCCCTGCCGGGCTGCATCAGATGCTCCACATAGTACTCCGAACGGTCTGTGTGAAGCCGTCCATGCTTATCTTCCAAAAAGATCCGGTAATTCCTGGAGTAGATCGGGACATACGCCTTGTGCTGCTCGACAGCCGCGATCACCGGGGCGGCAAGCTGTTCCTGCCAGACGATGATCCGCACGATGTCGGAATCCATCCCGAATACCTTGTCATAAAACAGCATATCGCCCAGACAGTCGGCGACATCCTCATCCACGATCTTCCGCTCCAAGAAAATATGCTGGTAAATCACGGCAAGATTGTCATCCATCCGCTTTTTGCGGACCATATCCAGCGCAAATTCCTCGGTATGCCGGATGTACTGCTCATAAATGCGCAGCTGGCTCTTTTGATGCAGAATGACATTGGCATAGACAAAAGCCTTTTTCTCGACCGGAAGCGTATTCTGGTAGCGGAAATACATCACGACCATCTGCGGCAGCGCGCCGGAATAGTCGTTGGACAGCGACAGCACATACGCCTCGTACAGTCCCGTAAAATTCATCTCTGCCCGGATCGCGCGGTCATACCACATCAGATATTGGTCGCCGTATTTGTGGCTGCGCAGCAGGTAAGTCACAATATTGTTCAAAAACGCGTCAGACGGAAATACATCATAAGTATCCCGTACCAGGGCAAACACTTCCTCGCGGTAGGTCCGCTCTCCCTCCAATACATAGGCGATCTGCTCCGCCAGCTGTGCGGTCATCTGCCAGTGGCGCAGCGTCCATCGCATGATGCGCAGCGAAAATTCATCAAACTTCGTAAGCAAGTATGGCTCCTGCCGGTAGAGGTATTCCGCTTCGACATAGAAAAACGGCGAATCCTCTCCTTCAAGCATCCATCGGCTGATATCGACAAGCCGCCGCTTGTAGTCGTCAATATATTCCTGCCGCAGAAACAAAAGGAACCAGAAGATCATCGGATCGTCCGGCCGTTCATTGAAGATCAGCTCGATCTCCCGCACCAGACGGTTGACATAGTCCTCTTCTTTTTCAATCAAGGTACACAAATACAGCAGATATGCCCATTCGGTGCTCTTGCGGTCTTCAATGTCGCGGCGCATCTGCTGGATGATCCACAGCGCTTCCTGCCTGTCCCCGCCGACGATCAGCGTATGCGCCTTCATCAGCTGCAGCCTGGCGGATTCCCTGTCATCCTCGATCAGCTGGTCAAGAAGCGCGACCGACTCCTTTGCCCACTCCTGCGAAGAAATCTTTTCAAAGCGGTAGTCCTCATAGATCTGCGTCAGCTTGATCAGCCGCTTGCCGCGGACAAGGGATGCCGGAATATAGTCCTCGTCTCTCTCATCCGCGGTCGCCATCACGACGATCTCCTGCTCGGCATTTTCCGAGGTAAAGGTGATCTTCGCATAATTCTTCCCGGCGTGCAGACGGTCGGCATGGATGTATATCGACAGCTGCATCCGGCTTCCCATGAAGAATTCCGCCGTGATCCGTTCCTTTTCCACCGTCACGAAATCCGCGTCGCTTGCCACGGCGATGTCGATATATCCCCAGTCGCTGCGAGTGATCTCAACGGTCTCGCGCTGGTTCTCCTTTAATCCAAAATAATTGCGGTCGCTCTCGTCAATCGAAAAGATCACGGGATCTTTGGAAGATGACGCGATCAGATAACTCTCCAGGTTGGCTCCTGACGGCACGCTGTGCGCGAAACCGCGGTAGAGAAGCTGTCTGTCAACCGGAAGCGTCTCGATGAACGGCAGGATCCGATCGGAATAAAACAGCTGCATCGCTTCATTCCAATGCTCCTTGGCCAGCCTTGCAAACTGCTCATCCGAATCAATATCCCCTACCGATGATGAGGGAAAACGGTGCCGGTAACGGATGTGGAACGGGATCACAAGCTCCGCCCCGCCCGTTACGATGTAGAAATTGCCTTTGATCTCATCTCCGTCCAAAAAGCCGCTGTTGACTGCTTCGAAAGAAATCTCCTCGATCACGCCCTCAAACTGCGGATCGAGAATCCGGATATAGGGATTGGTGCTGTAACAGACGCCGCGGAAAGCGACGCCGTTCGTGCTCTCGATCGTAAAGCTTCCGCGGACCGTATCGCCTGCGACCGCCTCAATATCGATCGTCTCGTCACTGATCTTTAATTGTGGAGTTGCGATGTCGAACTGATCCTCCGCCATCCGCCATATTTTCTTTCGCAAAATAAACTCCTAAACGCTATTTACAGAAATCCACATTCGTTCATTTGCTTTTTGGACATAAAAAGCTATAATATTATAAACCATTTTATATCTACTTGCAAACAGATTGGGGCAGCAAAATGATAAAGCACAGAGACCATTTTCACGGAAGTGATTTAGAAAAAATTGAAACCATCTACCACATCAAAAAAGAGGATATCATCAGCTTTTCCGCCAATGTCAATCCTCTCGGCATCTCTCCGAAGCTGCGCGAGGAACTGTCGGCACGCGTCGATGTCATTGCTTCCTATCCTGACCGCGAGTACACGGCTCTCCGCCAGGCGATCGCGGACTACTGCGGAGCCGAAAGCACTGATATCGTCGTCGGCAACGGCACTTCGGAGCTGATCTCTCTGTTCATCCAGATCACGCATCCGAAGCGCGCGCTGATCCTCGGACCGACTTATTCAGAATACGAACGGGAAGTTTCTTTGGCCGGCGGACGGACGCATTATTATCCGCTGCGTGAGCAGGAAGATTTTATATTGGACATCGATGAATTCATTGAACGCCTTTCCGATCAGCTGGATCTGATCGTCCTGTGCAATCCCAACAATCCGACCGGCACCGCCGTCACCAATGCCGATATGCGCCGTATCCTCGACGCCTGCAAGCAGCACCACATCTTTGTCCTTGTCGACGAAACCTATGTCGAATTCGTCGAAGATTACCATGCCATTTCTTCGGTGCCGCTCTGCCGCTATTACAACAACATCATCGTCCTGCGCGGCACGAGTAAATTCTTTGCGGCGCCCGGACTGCGCCTCGGCTTTGCCATCTGCGGCAACGCCGATCTGCTGGACGAGATCAACCACCACAAAAGTCCCTGGATGGTCGGCGCCCTCGCCGATGCCGCCGGGCAGATCATGTTCTCCGACAAGGATTACATCCGCCGCACCAAAGAACTGATCTCCGAAGAGCGACGCCGTCTGTATGATATTTTTGCCGCAAGTGAAGTCTTTCAGCCGTTCCGCCCGCAGGCGAATTTCATGCTGCTTGAAATCTTAGATCCCGTCCTGGACAGCCACAAGCTTTTTGAACGCGCCATCCGCGAGGGCATGATGATCCGCGACTGCTCGACCTTCCCCTTCCTAAACGACCGCTTTGTCCGGATCTGTTTCATGCTGCCCGAAGACAACGACCGGCTGGTGGGGTGTCTGGTGGGGTGAAATGCCCGTCAGCGTACCTTATCAATATAATCCCGCAGTGAAGGAATTGCATACGCGAAAGTTTCTCCCGACTGCTCTTCAATTACACCTGATAAAAGAAGTCGGCTTTTATATGTAGAAGCATAGCCGCTCGTTTTTCCCATGCGTTTTGCGACCGCAGTCAATGTGCTGTACTTCGGATCGGGCAGCATCGCAATAAGAAAAGCCCGGTCTCCTTTTGACAGTTCCCGCCAAGTACTGTCAAGCACTCCGTTTTGAAAATCAATCTGTGCCTGGCGGATTCCCTCTGCCGCACAGGTTTCCGAAATCACTTCAGACGCACCACTTTCTTCCCAGATAAAATATCCGACCAACTGCATCATATAGGCAAAGCCTCCAGACGCGTTTACAGCCATATCAAGAGCTTCTGAAGAAAAAAACTTCGCCTCGATTTCAACAGTCTTTCTGAAAGCCTCTCGTATTTCCCGATCTGAAATCCTGTCCAAAACATGCTGTCTTGCTCTTCGCAGAAAAGATACCTCTTTATGTGTCAGCATCTGATGAACCTGCCCCGGAAGTCCTGCAAGAACGAGGGAAATTTTGGCATTTTCACGAACAAAAAGCTGATAAAAGGATGCGAGCTGTATCATTTCCGGTACATCCACCCGTACTTCATCTACCGTTATCAAAAGACCAATATCCTTCTTTTTGAGTTCGTCAAGGATACCGCTCATCCTTATCCGCCAATTGGATTCTTCTTTCACTTGCTGAACCCAAGTTAATCCAAGAACACCTCCCACATTTACTCCGCTAAGCTTCTTGTCAGATTTTGGTGTCAAAAATTCTTCCGCCGCTCTCAGTGATTGCTGTATGATATCCTCCAGCATGCCCTCCATTGCCACAGTATCCACGCAGATCCATCCACATTTTTTTGCCTCTGTCCCGATACAGGATAAAAGAGCCGTTTTCCCTGTGCCTCTGGGACCGATCAGAATACTGCTCAGGTTGGGATCGCCTATGCCTCTCTCAAAAGCATTATGCATATGATGGAGCAACTCTCTCCGGCCCGCAAGAACCATTGGTACTATTCCAAATGTGGGCGTAAATGGATTCTTCATGATAGCCTCCTTCCAATTCTTTCCTGGATATTATAGTCTTTTTTGCAAATTTAGGCAACTTTTGTTATTTTAGGCACTTCTCCTTTGTACATCACTCTTATTTCTCTTTTATGGTAATCTTATATTTACTGCCAACATTTTTCTTTTTGAAGATTTTCTTATACTTCTCCGCCATACCAGACGGCACACGCACTGTCTTAATGTAAGAATCCTTCAAAGAATATTTGATGTTCTTTTTTGTCAATTTCTTTGACTGAATGGTAATAGTTTTCAGTTTTCTACAGCCTGCAAATGCTGACTTTCCGATTTTCTTTACATTTTTTCCAATTGTAACACTCCTCAATTTGTCATATCCATCGAATGCCTTTGCGGAAATAGCAGTCACTTTATATTCTTTCTTACCTATTTTCACTTTACTTGGCACAACGATTGCTACAGCTTTTGTATCCAAATCTGGCGTATCATATCTCACGGTACCTTTGCCTGTTTTTATGTAATAGGCTTTTGCTGCTCCTTTGCCTGCGGTTTTGATATTGGCCGAGGTTGAATCGCTTCCTCCGCCACTACTTGATGAACTGCCTTTAGAAGAAGCATTTGTTACACTTGCGTTTCTTGAAGATGACGAAATATTCTTACTTCCAATACTTTCTTGCGCGTCTGACATATTCTTAGTTTCATTTTTTTAAGATGAACTTATTTGAATTTCGTTACCATTTTTCTTAACTTCCTTTATAGCTGAATTTGCTTTATTTACAACATAAAGCTTCGTTTTTTCTATCCTTTCCTTTTTCACCTCACTGAAAAAAACCTTATTTTCCTCTATCATAACATTGTCATATTGAATAGATTCTATCGGTATCCCTGTATTTAAATCAAGTTTTCCCACTAAATATTCCATCGTTCCTATTCCTGTTCCTTTTATTTTGACCTGATAATCAATATCCTTAATTAGACAAAAATATTTTTCTTCACCTTGTACAAATACCATAATATCACTTAACTCAGAATCATTATAAATAGTCTTATTACCTTTTACAGAAACTAAAATATTGTCATTACCATCTAAAATATCCACATCGACTGGACACTTAACAAAAACTGTCGTTATGTATGATAGAATATCCTCAGATAATACTTGATTTCTATCCCAACTATTCTTAAAATGGCTATCATTCAAATTATATTTTTCAGACAAAAAATCAATATAACTATCTTTGGCTGTTAAAGTATGTACACCAAATGTCAAATCCAGTCTAACTTGACTTAAATCACTCCAGTCTTTAGAAAACCACCTGCTTATTCCAAACTTTCCCCAATATGGTAAAATATGTCCTGGTATAACAGAAACTGGATCTCGTGCATTATTTATATTGAAAATATTATCACAATCATTTTCGTTTTCTAAAAGTCCACCTGTATCACGATATTTTTCAAAAAGTCCAGCATATCTTATTGTATCTGGACATGCAAAATTATAACCATAAATATTAGCCGGTTTCAAATAATATGGAAAATTTTCTCCAACCATTAATTTATATTCTGTTAAATTCCCTACTGCTGCACCCCTACTATGCCCTGTAACTACAAATCTCATGCCATCATTTAACGCAGCATCATCTCGCAACAAATGATATGTCGTTAAATATCCAAGCAATTTTTGTAAAAGATCATTTGTTGCAGCATTAAAACCCTTATGATGTAAATTCGATATGGCACCAATATTTAAATTACTTGTCCAATCTTTACTCTCTAGTTCCATTCCCCCCTCCGAATATGATCCCCTGATAGTTATCAACACCAATGTATTACCATTAGACATCTTTTTATGTCCAATAACAAATCCCACAACATCCTCCCCATAATAATTGATATATTCGTCAGTTAATTTACCATCATGTTTGTAATCATAATAATTATAGATTTCATATGCTCCATCATATTTTTTTGTAAATCCCATATTCTCATATGCTAACTCAATGCATCTTTTCTGATTATTTCCCTTGGTCAAATCATCATAGGCTGACTGAGACAAAATTGCCAACATATGTGCTAATCCCGGATTGTATTCATTAGCGTTTGATTCCATAACAAAATCATCAATATTTTTCTCTAGATGTTTTATTCTAACATTACCATAGTTATCTTTTTCATATGGAATATCTACACCCATATGCTCAACAATAGTAAATTATGAGCAATAATTCCTTTATAATCTCCGACTCCAATAACAACGACCCTCGCAATCCCTACTTCGATATTATTCTCATATGAAACCTCAAAATCCGTATTCTCTTTTAATTCCTTATCATCTAAAATCACTTTCACACTAGGTGTTTTTGCGGTACCATCATACACATATTCATTCTCTGACAACTCAATTTTTGCATTCTCAATAGAGACCTTTGTTTGTCCTGTTTGCCATCGTAAAAGAGGATAATCCTCCCCCATCGTCCAAACAGAATCAAAATCCCATTCTTCAAAATTCTTTACATCGTGCATTTGCTCCGTTGTCAATGCTTTACATCCCGTAACATACGAAAGCTCAGTTCCTTGACCGCCACACATATTTGAGTCAGATAAACCAGATACGGTTTTATCAAATATGCAATTACTAACTTTTAGATTAGAAGAAAGCTTTCCTGAAATAAATGCGCTGCCAGTTCCTTGGATTATACCTGCAAAATACGAGTTTTTTATGCCACTATTATCCAAATCAGAAATTTTCCCACCACCTAAAATTCCTCCACAAACAAAATTTGTTGATTGCGATGATTTATAATTTGATGTCAAATTATTTATGGCATAGCAATCATTAATTATAAGAACCTTCGAATCATAACATCCTAATAAGCCACCTGTACATCCGTCATATCCTTTAGAAATAATCTTTCCCTCCACTGCACACTGAATTAATTGCGTCTCTGTCATCCATCCTCGTCCCAATAATCCTCCCACATATGTTTCTGTTTTGGAATTATCTGAAATAGAAACACTGGATATGTCCGCATGAACATTAATATTTTTCATTCTTAATATTTGATTATTTTTACTGGATCCATTAGCAATCGTTCCAATCAATCCACCAACATATGAAACTACAGAGGATCCTCTATTATTTTCTATTTCAACATTTATTTCTGAATTGGCAATTTCTACTTTTGTATTGTTTCCTTGAAGTTCTATGCCACCCACAAGCCCCCCCAAAATAGTAATCTTGATAGAGAGTATTTGATCCTCTTCCCATGACCTTGCCCGTCACTTTACAATCGGTCATCGAAAACACACCGTTTTCAGCTATGCGAATTGCTGAAGCAATAATCCCAGCATGAGCATCTGTAGCACTAATATTCGCATTATCGATGACAGTATTTTCAAATTTTAGAGAACTTACTTTTATTACACCAAACAATCCATTGAATCCGTCATTACTTCCTGTATATGGGGATGTGGATAAAAGATTTTTTATGGTACAGTCTTTAAAAATTATATCTCCTTTAATCCATTTATCATTCCATATACCTATTTTTCTCCATTCTCTATTGTTCAAATCGATATTCCCAGTAATGTAAATCGTTTTTCCTTGAAAAGATTCTCCTGCATTTACTTTGCTGGCAAACCAATCCAACTCAGCCGCAGAAGTAATGGTATATTTTCCATTTACTTCTGTAACAGCTTTCGTACTTCCATCCCAAGCTCCCAACGAGCCGCTCTCTTGCTCATCCGTCACCACAATCTCATAAACCACTCCATCAATCGTCACTTTCAGCCATTCTTCCGTGTCAAATGCCTGCTTCGCCGTAACTGTCCACTCACCATTCATTTCCTCTGCCGAAAATAAGTCCGCATTGCTGGATTCCGCTTCTGTAACCGTTCCGCTCAATCCAACTGCATTCAAAATATCCGCCAATGGAATCTCCGAATCCCCCTGCATCACATACTGCAATTTCCCATAGGTAAACTCCACCGTATAATAAGAAAATCCATCGGTCACTACCGAAACAGTTGATCCATCCTTCTCCGTATTCATTATTTCTGCATTCAACGATGCTTCATTTGTCTCAGTTACATGATAGACATCTGTCCGCAGATTTGTATTTTCTGCTTCTTCTGCCTCGAAAGAAACTTTTACATCGCCGTTTGGTTCAATTTCTTCACCATCTTTATCCACAATTTTTATGTCAAATGTATAGGACGCGACTACATGGTCGGAAATCTCCCGCTCTTTTCCAATCGTTTCTTCAACAGATTCCCTTTCCGAATCGTTACACTTGCGTACAGAAAGCGACACACCCTCCGGAAATACGCCTTCTTCCGCTTCGACGGTGACTTCTACTCCATCCACGCTTTCACTCTGAACGAATGCATTTTCATTGCTCGTTTCAGATTCATGTTCTGCATTCCCATTTCCTATATTGTCCGTCTCAAATTCTATACCCTCTTCATCTGCGTTGAGTTCTTCTGCAAATAGTACTTGCGGATTGACCATTGCAAATGCTGTTCCTAACACCAGAGATATCATTAAAAATAATGCAGTCAATCTTTTTATATTCTTTTTCATTTTCTTGTTTTCCTCCTTTACGGTTTTCTATATATAAACAAATAATCTTTTCTTTTGTCTCATTTTTACAACCGATATTACATCATTCAGACGATAAAATCAAACAAAAGATCACTTTTTGAGACAAATCTTACACATTTTAAGGAATCCATTATGCCGAAACCACTTTCAAAAGATGGAAAAAAGAATCTGGTCAATGAACGATTGATCGCTTTAAGAAAAAAACATCATCTATCACAACGGGATCTCTCTCTCCAACTTCAACTTGCCGGTTATGACATGGACAAAAATGTGATTACTCGAATTGAAACCAACAAACGCTATGTCACTGATATCGAACTAAAAGCTTTGTCTGAAATTTTCAATGTTTCATATTCCTATTTGATTGATGGTGATTCATCTAATGTTTAATAGTCTTTTTGTTTCTATCTTTTGCAGTAAAATATCTCAATTTTTGTAACTCAAATTTGTAATCATCATTTTTTAGCATAGCCCGATTATGGCTAATATTGATGTTAGCATTTTTCGGCTAATATATCAATGGTAATGTTAAATCTCATCGATATGTCAGCGGAAATTTGCGGTGATTAGTTACAACAATCTTTGGAAAACAATGAAAGAAAAGAATATAACGCAATACAAACTGATCCACGAATATCATTTCAGTGCTGGTCAGTTGTCACGATTGCGCGCAAATGCCTATGTCAGCACGCATACATTAGATGTTTTGTGTAACATATTAGAATGTAATATTGAAGATGTCATTACCCATATCAACGAGAATACAAAAAGATGACTCAATCTCCCATTCCTTGGGAAATCAAGGCATAGCTTTTGTCGTATAATCTTCCATTTCTTACTATCTGACCCTCGCGGCATTCGCCAAATGATCATGAATAACCATTTTCCTCATTGCTTCGCGGAAATAAACTGTGTCATATAAATGGGTACATATTCGAGATTTTCATCCCTTTGGTAATCCTTTGTATATAACAAAATTTGACGGGAAATCCTTGCGGAAAATTTTTTAGAAAACGCTTCGAGTGATGGATGCGTTTTGTAGCCCGAACTTTTCACTTCTATCGGCAATATCTTATTTCTGTCTGAAAGCAGGAAGTCTATTTCATAGTTATGTTTGGATTTTTCATTTAAAAAAGTATGGTAATACAGTTCATGTCCGCTGGATACAAGCATTTGCGCAACAATGTTTTCATATAAATACCCAAGATTCGTCTGGAGCTTATCATTCAATACTCGCGAATATATCTCATTTTCTGTGAAATCTTTGTCTTTAAAAATCAAGGATACAAATAAACCTGTATCCGCAACAAATAGTTTGAATCTGGTTAAATCTTTATTCTGCGCCATACCTATGCCCGGATCATTTGCATGGTATGATACGAGTACCGCTCCAGAATCCCGTAATTCTGCGATCTGTTCCAATATGTCACCTGCCCGATTGCCCGCTAAAACACTTGAAACCTGATATCTTGAAGCATTTCCCATCAGCTGTGCGGGAATCGCATCAAACAAGACTGATAATTTGCCCGTTGAATCGATCTTTCGAAAATCATCTTCATATAATGTCAATATATCTCTCTTTACATCATCTACCTCATTGAAATTATTTGTAGAAATATAGCTTTCAACCGCTTGCGGCATTCCTCCAACCAGCATATACAGTCTTAGATCACGCATTGTCTTACGATGCACCGCCTGCCCTAACGGCTGCCTGCTCGTAAACAATTCTTTTAGCATCGGAACGGAAACATCATCTCCCAATGCCCACCGAAACTCTTCGTAATCCATGGGAAACATACGCAGTTTGCGTTCCTCGCTTGGTATCAGTATATCCTTGACATTTTTATGTATAGATATTAACGAGCCCGTTTCTATATAATCATATCTCCCATCTTGAACCAAAGCCTTTATCGCCTGTCTTGCTTTTGGGCATAACTGAACCTCATCAAATACAATAACAGATTTTCGTTCTTTTAATCTAACTTGATATGTGAGCTGTAATTGCAGGAAGATATAATTCAAGTCCGAAAGATCATCAAACAATGCCCTTGTATCTTGGGAGGCCATATAAAAATCAATGAGTAAATAGCTTTCATACTCATTCTGGGCAAATTCTTTGACAATAGTTGACTTCCCCACGCGTCTTGGACCTTCACTTAACAACCACCGTCTGAAGCCGGTGGGTTAACCGGACTAAAGTCCGTTTCGACTGAAAGTCATTGCCTTGGGCTAAAGCCCACCTCTTGTGGTCGGCTTAAGCCGACTGAAAGTGCTACTAGAAGTAGCTAATCTTCCGCAACTTCAAAATTATCATGCATATCATCTTTTCCTTGATTTTCAATGTATTCCTGGATCATCGTTTCATCAACTTGTCCCACCGTCCCACAAAAATATCCTCTCGCCCACATATGTTGTCCC
>JAFUYB010000052.1 GCA_017470735.1 Lachnospiraceae bacterium
AGATCGCAGCATTAAAAAATCATATATGGGGATTGTAAGATCAGCGAATAGTGATAAAATATAGGAGTCAGACCGGATCTAAATCAGAGATCCAAAGGTGCTCTTTATTCTGCTATTTCCTACAGTAAATTTACCCGACCGAGAGCCATCGCATGCTTGAAAAAATTGTAGAGTTATTGAAAAATGTTCCTCAAAGTTACGATGATTTTGTTCGTTCGATGAAATCAGATTTAAGCAAACGGCCAGACTTAATACCGCTTGTTATGGATTTCATTCTTGAAGATTCCTCCAGAAGCCCCAGCGAGATTCTGGAATATTATTGGCGACTTGAAAAGACGGAAATGTTTTTTGATAAATCAGAAGGTGAACGGCTCGCTGTATAAATCATAATTTTAGCATAAAAATATCAGTTGTACAAATTTATAAAATATGCTAATATAAAATGGCTAACGAAATCAAGAACAAGGATGTCATGTGTACCACCTATGGGAGCGGCAACTCCCACAGGCAGGGTATGGTAAAGCGAGTACCACACGATACAGTCTTTCGGCTGCGATACACGATTGGAATTATACCACAATAATTAGTATAGTCCAAGCATGAATGTTACCGCATCCGTAGTTAAGGCAGTCTTTCCGTATATTGCGGGGTGTCGGTGTGGAATTGACCGGCATCCCGTTCTTGATTTCCCAAAAGATTTGCGGGAAATCAAGATTGAAGAAAGCTGTCAGGAGACAGATGTTTTCAGTCTGTTTTCTGACAGCTTTTTTGTCTTTATTTGATGCGGAAAGATGGCACGGTCTGTTTTCAAAATAATTTTCGCAGAATATGCGGCTCTGCGAACCGGAAACTCTGTTTTTTTACAAAGGAAATTATATATTTTCCATCCCTGCCCGTCAAGTTTCCAAAAGAATTTTGGCGATTTTCCGCAAAAAATCGTATATGATGCTTGCCCATAACAGAAAACGGCGTCTTGATATCCGGCAATAATGCCGGAATCAGCGTCAAAATGTGGTCAGGCAGGAGGAAAAGAGATGGCAAGAAAAGGCGAGAACATTTACAAGAGGAAAGACGGACGGTGGGAAGGACGCTATATAAAGGAACGGCGGAACGGACGGGCAGTGTACGGCTCTGTTTTCGCACGAACTTATCTTGAAGCCAAGCGGAAGAAAAACGATGCAATAGCACACATACAAGAATCCGCAAAACAGAAAGATAAAAAGAAGTGTCCGTCTACGCTTTCAACTATTAGCAGACAGTGGCTGGACGATCTTCGTCTGACCAGGAAACCATCGACTATCATGAAATACGAAAACCAGCTCCAGAAACACATATTTCCGGTATTCGGAAACCAGAAAATTGACCAGATTACAAATGATGATATTATTGCATTCAGCAAAAGTTTACTTTCCGGTCAGGGGACTGCAGATGCTCCGATGTCACCGAAAAGCGTATCCGATATTTTATCCCGCATGAAATCCATCCGCAGATATGCCTTGATGGAGGGCATGGAGGTACAGTATGCGGCTGACTGCATTGCCATTCCCCAGCACAGTCAGCCGCTCCGCGTGCTGGACCGTAAAGAGGAAGAGGTGCTGTACCGTTACCTGAATGACCATTGCGGTCTTACGGAGCTCGGGATTTTGCTCTGTCTGTTTACCGGAATCCGTCTGGGTGAGTTGTGCGCGCTCAGATGGGACGATTTTTCGATGGATGAGCGAAAAGTTCATATCAGACGCACCATGCAGCGGCTGCAGACCAGGGATTCCACCCACAAAACAAAGACTTATATTGACATCAGTGCACCCAAAAGTGCCTGTTCTATCCGGACAATTCCGATCCCCGATCATATCTTTAATGTATTGCAAAAATCATATGCGGAAAATGCCTACCTGTTGACGGGCAGTCTCCAGAAGTTTATCGAGCCCAGGACAATGGAAAACCGGTTCAAAAAAATACTGGCAGACTGCCACATTCCAGACGCAAATTTCCATGCTCTCCGCCATACCTTTGCTACACGCTGCGTGGAAGTCGGTTTTGACATAAAGAGCCTGAGTGAAATCCTCGGTCACGCATCCATCAGCATCACCTTAGACCGGTATGTCCATCCAACCATGGAACTGAAACAAGAGAATATGAACAGACTTTCCAATTTATTTGCCGTCAAATAAATGGTCAGAATTTTTCTGCACACAGAAAACAAGCGGACTCCCGGCATTTTTTCGCAGAGCCGCATACTCTGCGAAACGATGGATTTTCAAAGGAGTATGACATTGAGAGTGATTGAGGATAAGGGAAAAGAAATCTATGAGCTGGCAGAAAAGATTTTCCCAATTTGCCGGAGTCTTACGGGGGAAGGTGTCAGAGAGACGATTAATTCTCTGAATGATTACATTAAGCAGGATGGTCTGCATTTTGACATTCATGAGGTACCTACGGGAACGCAGGTCTTTGATTGGACGATTCCGAAAGAATGGAAAATTCGTGAGGCATATATTGAAGATAAGCAGGGAAATAAGATTGTTGATATGAAGGATAATAATCTTCATGTCATGGGATATTCTACACCGATAGATAAATGGGTGTCACTTTCCGAACTAAAGGAGTGCGTATATACTCAGTCGGAACAACCCACCATGATTCCCTATGTCACATCATATTATAAGGAGCGGTACGGATTTTGCATGAGTCAGGTACAATTGGATTCGTTAGAAGAAGGCGAGTACCATATATTTGTTGATAGTGAGCTTTTTGATGGAAACTTAACATATGCAGATCTCATTATTCCCGGGGATACTGACAATGAGATAATGCTAACCAGTTATACTTGCCATCCTTCGATGGCGAATAACGAATGCTCTGGTCCGGTAGTGCTGTCGGCACTTATCCGATTTGTTAACTCACTGAAAAACCGAATATACACATATCGATTTGTTTTGAATCCGGAAACTATTGGCTCTATAACATATTTGAGCCAGAATTTAGAGCATCTCAAGGAAAGATTAGTGGCTGGAATCGTTCTCTCATGTGTGGGGGATGATAGGGATTATTCCATCGTGCATTCAAGATATGCGCAAACCATAGCAGACAAATCTCTGACAGCAGTTTTGAAGGGAAAGCAGACATACACGGAATATTCATTCCTCAAACGAGGCTCTGACGAAAGGCAGTATAATGCTCCCGGTATTGAATTACCCGTAGTAGGATTTTGCAGATCAAAATATGGAGTATACCCAGAGTATCACACATCGGCTGACAATATGGGGCTGATATCCCCAGCGGGACTGCAGGGGGCATATGAAACTATGGCACAATGGATATGCTGTATGGAGGCGAACCATAACTACAAGATGACAGTGCTTGGCGAACCGCAGTTGGGCAAACGAGGGCTATATCCTACCATATCCCAGAAAGGCAGCTATGATGAAATTACAGCGATGATGGATTTTATAGCTTACGCTGATGGGAAGAATGATCTGTTTGATATTAGTGAGATCATTGGTGTGTCTCCGTATAATTTGTTGCCAATCATCGAGAAACTAAAAAATAACGCACTTTTAGCATAAGTATCAAAGGAGAGGCAGACAAATGGATATCAATAATCTATGTGATGGACTAAGGGAAAAATTAGAAGAAATCGGGATTGCGGCTGGAGATACCGTATATGTAGCTTCAGATATCCGGTATTTGATCTACTCTACTACAAACAAGTTCGGAGCAGATCAAATAGACAGTGCCTTGGATATACTCACAAACACCCTTCAAGAAGTGGTTGGTGATGAGGGCACTATTCTATTCCCTGTATTTTCTTGGGATTTTTGCCGAGGAAAAGGTTTTGATTATTATAAAACACAGGGTGAAGTGGGAACATACTCAAATTGGATTCTTAATAATCGAAAAGATTTTAGAAGGACACAGCACCCGCTATATTCATTTATGGTGTGGGGAAAGAAACAAGACATGTTCTGTAACATGAGCAATCAGGATGCATGGGGTGTGGCTTCCCCATTCTATTATTTGTTGAGAAACGAAGGAAAACAGCTTGAGTTCAATGTCGAATCTTACAAGGGACTCACTTTCATCCATTGTATCGAGCAATGGGTTAAAGTTCCGTACAGACATTATAAGTATTTCTATGGGAAATATACAGATGCAAACGGAGATACCGAGATTAGGACATACTCAATGTATGTGCGCGATTTGGATGTATATGAACATACAAAAACTACTCATCAATATTTGATTGAACACGGTGCTGCGGTAGCAACAGAGTGGGATGGCAATAAATTGACGGTTGTTGATATTGCAAAATGCTACGATGTTGTAAAAGAAGATATCATTAACAATGATGGAATAAATAATCTTTCGTTTAAGGATTATGAGTTCCATTATGATACACAACAAACAATTCCTTATGAAGTAAGAAATATTCCAGTAGAATGACACAAAGGAGGAAAACCATGGAAATTGAAAGAAAAGTAAAGGACATAATTGCATCAGTACTTAATGTCAATATTACTGAAATTGAGGATGATACTGCTATTGGAGATTTACCCGAATGGGATTCCCTTCACCACATCCAGATTATTTCTGCGATAGAGAAAGCATTTGATTTTCGATTTACTCCGGATGTAATGATGGACTTAGAGGATGTTAGTGATATTGTGAATGCAACAGAGGCAAGAGTTGGCAAGTGACATCAATAGTTGAACAGATATTTACTTTCGGGAAAGAACACAAAAATAAGGTCGCACTGGCAAATGGTAAAAGTAGCAAGACTTACGGCGAATTGTTGAATGATATACTATGTGCAAAAAAAATTCTTTCTGAAAGATTTAAGATAAAAAAGGGGGATAGAGTAATTCTATCTGCAGATAAGCAGATGGAATTTGTATCTGTTTATTTTGCCTGTCATCTTCTGGAAGCGGTCACACTACCTATTGCGCCAGATACGAATCCCAAAAGATATGAATTAATCAAAAGCAAGGTTGAGCCAAAACTTGTGGTGGGATTCAAGGAGTCCGAAGATGGTGCAATAACTGCTGGGTTGAAAGAGTTTATTTTAGAAAGTGATTTTGTATTTAATGAGGAGACAGCCTTTCCCTCATTAGATTCATTCGCAGATATTATTTTTACTACAGGAACGACGGGTGAACCTAAAGGCGTACAGCTTTCTCACAGGAATATAATGGCTGCTGCAAGAAATATCAATACGTTTATAAAGAATGCCACGGACGAGGTAGAGATGCTTGCACTTCCAATATCGCATTCCTTTGGACTAGGAAGAATGAGGTGCGCTTTATCAAACGGACAAACCCTTGTTTTGTTAGGGAGTTTTGCCAATGTAAAACGTTTTTTCCGTTTTATAAAAGACTATGAGGTAAATGGATTTGGTATGGTTCCTGCAAGTTGGGCGTTATTAAAGAGACTTAGTGGTGACGAAATTAGCAAATACAAGGATCAGTTAAATTATATTGAAATAGGCTCCGCACCTATGCCATTAGAAGAAAAAGAGTATTTGATGCAAATGCTTCCTAAAACGAGAATTTGTATGCACTATGGTTTAACAGAAGCCTCTAGAAGTGCATTTATGGAATTCCACGAAGAGGAGAATCGGCTTAACACTGTGGGCAAACAATCTCCAAACATGAACATCACTATCCGGGATGAATCAGGGAATGAACTGCCTGATGGAAACGAAGGAGAAATCTGTGTCAGCGGCGATGCTGTTACAGTGGGTTATTTGAACATACCTAAGGATGATTCATTTTGGAAAAATTCTTTTCGTACTGGAGACTGGGGAGTAAAGGATCCAGATGGATATATTACATTAAAAAGTCGAAAGAAAGAGCTGATTAATGTTGGCGGCAAAAAGGTAAGTCCCATTGAGGTGGAGGAAGTACTTAAAGGAATTGACTTTATTGAAGATTGCGTTTGTATTGGAATACCGGATCAGGATGGTATTCTTGGAGAAGTGGTGAAGGCTTTTGTAGTAACGAAACATCCTGAAATGATATCATATGAATCCGTAGAGCCCCTGATTGGAAATCAGTTAGAAGGCTTCAAGCACCCGGTAATATATAGCGTAATCGACGAAATCCCTAAAACCACCTCTGGGAAAATTCAGCGTTTATCATTGAAATGATGTAGAGGTATGATATGTGGCAACCACAAGGGTTTTATAATGAATATACACTCAGAACACCTGTAATTTTATCCGGTGAAAATTCTGTTAGAGGGTTATATAATTATCCGGCGGCAAAGATTGCAGTAATCCATGGGACCTCATTTTGTGATAGAGAATTGTTTTTATCCACATTTTCTAAGAGAGAAGTTAGATTCTTTGCTAGAAGCTGGAAAGATGAACCTAGTTTTGAGGGACTACGGGAAACCATCGGAGAACTTGAGGATTTTAAGCCTGATGTGATTATCGCAGTTGGTGGAGGTTCAGTTATTGATGGCAGTAAGTTATGCCGACTATTATATGAATTTCCCTATTTCGATCCAAAGACTTCCAGAGTTAGCGGACATATGATGAAAACTCGATTTATTGCAGTGCCAACAACCGTAGGAAGTGGGGCAGAAGTTTCATCTGCTGCAGTTTTCTACGATTCAATGTCGCAAAGAAAAGACATGGTTGTAATTCATGAACTTCAGCCAGATGTCGTGATTTATGATCAGAAATATATAATTGGCACACCCCATAGATTGCTATGCGCATCGGCACTTGATGCAACAGCTCATATTTTGGAAGGGTATGTTTCTATTGTTCAGAACTCCTTTACAGATGTTTTGGCGGAAGAGGGGTTATCATTATTACATGAAGAACTGAAGATGCTAATTTCAGGCAAAGATTGTAACTACTCCCGTTTGCAATATGCTGGTTACATAGGTGGAATTGTTCAAAACCATTGCATAGTAGGCGCTGCACATGCAATAGCGCACCAACTTACAGAACAAGGATATTCTCATAGTGAAGCAGTTTCATTGCTGCTCCCTGCTGTCATTAGAATAAATATGACGAATGGGGATTGCTATGATAGATATAAAACCATTTCTGAGAGGGCTGGTTTTACCAGCATAGATGAGATGTTATATTTCATAGAAAGTATCGTTGAATTCGCAGGATTATCGAATAGGCGCGATGCTTTGATTGAACATTTAACCAAGGCACAGGAAGAGCAATCATTTTGTCAGAATGCGATTAATGACAGAGGTGGAAACGGAAATCCTGTCGAAATAACAGGCGAATATATCAAACAACTAATCAGGAGTATGTAATATGGGATATCTCACAGATAGTCTTGTTAAGAATGCACCTTTTAATTACGAGGAAAAAGAAAAACAAATAGGGGGATCATTTTATGAGGCTCTGATGGAGGAAGTAAGATTTCATTATGATAATAATGATCTTTACCATAAGTTTTGCAACAATAAAGGATTTAATCCGATTACATTTTCAGGAAGCATTAGTGAGATTCCGCCGGTTCAGGTAAGTGTTTTTAAGGAATTGGGCAGCCATCTAAATAGCGTACCCAAAAATGATATTAAATTGACGCTTCAATCATCAGCTACATCTGGTATACCTAGTAGCGTTCCCATAGATAGTATTACTTCCAAGCGTCAGGCGAGATCCATGATAAAGGTAGTTGGCGATTACATTGGGAATGAGAGAAAACCTTTTCTGATTATGGATGTAGACCCTATGTCGGGTTTTCGTGAAATCCTCGGGGCAAGATATGCGGCTGTTAGTGGCTATCTGAACTTTGCATCAGATGCCGCATATTTCTTAAAAGTTGACGATCATAATACATATTATTTTGATATAGATGGTATTTCCGATTACATTAACGGTATTGATAATCAGGAATCCGTTGTTTTTGGTTTTACATATATTCTATACTCTGAAGTAATTAAACCTCTTACAGAGAAAGGTTTACATTTTTTGCTACCGAAAGGATCAAAGGTTATACACATTGGTGGATGGAAAAAACTGGAAAGCGAAAAGATTAGCAAGGACGAGTTTAATACACTTGCAGCAGATTTATTTGGTATTGAGAAAACGGATATAATTGATATCTATGGATTTACAGAACAAATGGGGCTCAATTATCCGGATTGTCCTTGTGGATGCAAACATGCCCCCTTATATTCTGAGGTTATTGTTCGCGATGTCATAACTAAAGAAATCCTCCCAGAAGGAGAAGAAGGACTTTTGGAGTTTGTGACACCAATACCACACTCGTATCCCGGAAATGCAGTATTGACCGATGATTTAGGAGTTGCAGTTCCGGGAGAATGCGAATATGGACGATCTGGGAGAAGATTCAAAATCATTGGACGCTTGAAGAAAGCGGAGATTCGCGGATGTGGAGATATTCTTTCAAGCAAACTAAAATTTGCAAATGAGGACACATCCGAGCATATTGTAAAGAACAATTCTGATTTTCGAGTATACTATTGTGGAAATCACTTTACAGAAAACAGAGATACTACTGAATCATTAGTGAAATTGGCAGATGAACTGAAAAACCGGATAAATTGGCTTAGGGAGCAGCCTATTGATGCATTGATAGGTCTTATTAGCAAAGTTTCAAAAAAATGGAGCGAGAATGTAGAAGGGTTAAAAGGAAATCAGAATCAAGGATTACAGTTCCTTTTGACATGGTGTACTCCTGAAAACTTGGTGCAGATTGCGAATGACGGTCTTCGCGGGAACCGTAAATTTGCTGATGGATTTTTGCCAATAGATGATAATGGCGTCCATATGATGAGATCCACATCACGAGGACTTGTTTGTCATTGGTTGGCAGGAAATGTTCAGGTACTCGGAATGTTTGTGCTAATTCAAAGTATTCTTACTAAAAATGTAAATATACTCCGAGTATCAAGCAGAGATAATGGCGCTTTCCAGTCACTACTCACAGCATTTTCGGGCGAGTCATTTATAACTAGTGGCGGTTATTCTATTTCGGGTGATGATCTTTTGAGTACGATTGCTCTTGTCTTTTTTGATCATAGAGATATAAAAGCTGGGCGAAAGATGTCTGAGTTGGCGGATGTGCGTATTGCCTGGGGAGGAAGCGAGGCGGTATCTACTGTATCAGCTTTCCCTTCAAAATATGATTGTGAAGATATTATTATGGGTCCGAAGCTATCAATGTCGGTTGTATCCCATGAAGAAATAGAAAATGAAAGAAAAGCAAAGAAGTTGGCTAGGAAGATAGCGATTGACGCTAGTGTATTTGACCAGACGGGATGTGCTTCAACACACAACATTTATGTAGAAAAAGGAAGTGATATCTCTCCGGTAGATTTTGCAGAGCTTCTGGGCGAAGGAATGTCAAAAGTTGCGAAACAGATTCATAAGGGTGAAATGACACCGGAGGAGTTTGCTGCAGTTCATTCGGCACGAGGAATATATGATTTCAAGGGAAAGGTATATGGTGACGCTGATTCGATTTGGACTGTTTTATACGATGAGGACATTCAGCTGAATAAGCCGGTCTACTCACGAGTGATTTTTGTTCATGCTGTAGATAGTATAGAAGAGGTGCTCCAATTTGTCTCTGACGATACACAGACCATAGGTCTCGCAGCTTCTGGAGAAAAGGCGCAAATCTTTGCGTCCGAGGCTGCAAAAAGGGGAGCGGTACGGTTCCCGTTTTGTGGGAAGATGTTAAATTTTGAATCGCCATGGGACGGCATGTTTATAATGGAAAGAATGATACGATGGAATACGCTTGGCGGTCCGTTGGTATAAAAATGAGAGGTTACTTGGGAAATGGATCAGATTAAGTCTATAGTGGGTGTTGACCATATTGGTTATGCAGTAAAAAGTATTTCACAATCTAAAGAGCAATTTGCTGCTCTAGGTTATTTTTTTGACGATGAAAAGCCTGACATATTAAGACGTGTAAATGTCTCCGTTGGCAAAAATGGGGGGGTGCGAGTTGAACTTCTTTCACCGCTTAATACGGCTGATAAATCTCCGATAGATGGCTATTTGGATAAAATCGGAAGCACACCTTATCACATTTGCTATGAAGTAAGCGACATCGATAAGGCTATTTCAGAATTACAAGAGATAGGTTTTACAGTGTTAGGGTCTCCAGCCGAGTCAGTACCATTAGAAGGAACTGTATGTTTCCTATATTCTACAGATATTGGACTGATTGAAATAATCGATTATTTGATTGATAAGTAAGAAACTTTACTGCACCAATTTTATGATTGCAGCAATTTTTCGTCCCCACCAGTAATTAACAGATCACGGTGTCTATCGCTCCTGTGTAGGGGAATTTTTATGGAAAAAAATAGCTCTGCGGATATTACTTCTTGAAGTAATGATTGGAACAGATGTAAAAACACACTTGATATTTTCTTGCTTGCGTATATACTATATGTATATACATTGATGAATGAGGAGGGCAAGCCCATGGTAACAGCAAAAGTATTTCAAAGTGGAAATAGCCAAGCAATCCGTATTCCTAGCGAATTTCACACCACGGAAAAAGAGTTCTTCATCCGTCAATTTGGCACGGGTTTTTATCTTATCCCGACCAACGATCCGTGGTATCTATTGCGCAACAGTTTAGGGAAAGCGAAGGATGAGCAATTTGAGCGAGAGCAGCCAGAAATCTCAATGATTCCGGCTCGGGAGGAGTTCTAATGTATTTGCTTGATACAAATATCTGTATTTATGCAATAAAGGGGACATATCCGAATCTCTCAAAGAAATTGTTATCCATACATCCCGACCTTATCAATGTGTCCGCTGTCACTATGTATGAATTGGAATATGGTGCCGCAAAGAGCAAATGGGGAGAAAAATCACATGATGCTATGCACATGTTCTTATCATCATTTGAAATATTGCCGTTTTCTGACATGGACGCTATGGCATGTGGTGTGATTCGAGCAGACCTCGAAGCCAAGGGTACACCAATTGGCGCTTATGATGTGATGATTGCGGCGCAGGGGTTATCTAGGAGACTGACCGTTGTTACTCATAATACCGGAGAGTTTCAGCGTGTTCCCGGACTCAGCGTTGAGGACTGGACAGTATAGATAAAAGAGAGAGGGGGATACGGATTATGGGTGTTGTTTACCCATCATCACTACCTTGCGTATAGAGTAGCCCCAGATCAGGTCGTTATCGTTCAGATGTTCCATGAACGCGAAGACTATATACTTTACATTACAGGCTTTTGGATACTATGCCCGGATCATTGATGGCATTGTCAAGAAGACGGCTTAAGAATCCAGTGTATCCTTTTCCGGTTGCTTTCGCCTTTTCTAAGGTATCGGGAGATATGCGAAGTGAAATCACAGGCTTTACATTTTTGGAACGACGCTTTCTTGCAATCTCAGCCATTTCTGCATACTGTTCCAATGAAAGCTCCGGCGCATCTTCATCTGGGACAATGGGCATAGATGCGGCAAGTTCTATTTCTTTTATCTGAGCCTCAGTGGGCTGCTGACCGGCATGGATGGTAGTGCGGATAATCTTTTCATTCTCCATAATAAATCTTCCTTTCTGTCTGGTTTGCCATACGCGCAGATATCAGCCGCGCAGCTTCTCCCCTCATGGTATAAACCACATACAGGATTCCTTGTACGCAACCCAAAACAACATAGCGGTCTTCGTCCTGACTGTGCAGTTTGTCGTAATATTCAATCCGCTCATCATCGGCAAATACTAAGGCGGCAGTTTCGAAGCTGATACCATGCTTTTTGATATTAACCCGGTTTTTATTATCGTCCCATTCAACGAGCACATCAGAAATGTTTGTTTTCATACATAAAGTATAACAGAAAGTAATACTTTTGTCGAGTTATAGTATAGCATAGGGCGGCATGATTATTCCGATATGTCACTAAATAAAACGCAACATACAGATTCCAGTCATGAGAAATCCCCGCAGGGTAAGAGCAAAATAGATTTTTCTAAATATGGTCATAGGACTGAAAAAAGGCAGAAGGTAGACAAATTTATGGAGGAAATAGCAGAATGCAACTGTGACGGTTGAGATTATTTTTCAAAAACTGCTGCAATATTTGCATGCAAATATTGTTGCGTTTAGCAATGAGACAGGCTATAATGAGTTTATCTGTTATGGATATGAAAGTATGGCACTACCTCACGAATGCAACGCATGAGTAGTTGATAGGACTAGTAACTGGTAGTGTAATATAAACATCATGAGTTATTTAGAGGAGATGGAATCTATGCCTAATATTAAGCCGATATCGGAACTCAGGAATTACACTAATGTAATAAAGGAAGTAAAATACGGAAGCAGAGTCTATCTTACCAAAAATGGTCATGGTCATATAACCATGATAAATATGCAGGAGCTTGATGAAATAGAGAAAGAACTGGCATTGTGTAAGTTCAAGCTTGAAATGGAGAAGGGAGAGCGTTCTATTATGGAAAAAGGGACGGTTTCTTCAAAAGAATTAAGAAAAGGACTTGGGCTATAGGATATGCGTGATGTACAGTTTTCTCCGTTAGTTCAGGAAAAGCTTGGGCAATTAAGAGAACGCTTGTTGCTTGAATACAGCGTTGAAAAAACAGAGAGTATACTGAATGGTATATTAGATGATGCTGATAACCTTTCATTGTTCCCGCAGAGTGGTGTAGATATAAGTGGACGATATGAGTTGGATACGGATTATTGGTATTTGTTTACCCATCATCACTACCTTGTGTATAGAGCAGTCCCAGATCAGGTCGTTATCGTCCAGATGTTCCATGAACGCGAAGACTTTATGATGAAGCTATTTGGTATATCAGGTCGTTCACAGGAGTCTATTGACTATTGGGGAGAGTAGTGAGTATTAGTAGTCAGAAAAAGGTGAAATGATAAATGATGCTTAAAACATATATAGAAGCAATCATTATTTCTCTTGGGGAATGTCTGCGTTTATCCTTATATTCAAGAATGAGACAGTAAATGTCATCGAGGTATTAAGCGCAGCAAAGGCCCGAAAAAAGACGGTGCAGGCAGCCCGTATGGAGATATATGGAATAGCCATATGCCAATATTTGACGCGGCGTTGACAGAGGCCAGAAAGTACTTCAGGAGAGTATCAGTATGACAGGAACGCCAGGGACAGTGCAAGTATATGTATGCATGTGAATTATTCAAGGACATGATAAACACAGGCTGATATTTATCAGTCCGAAGAATACCTGACCATGCAGACATAGCCTTGCACTGTTCCGGAGGGGGTACGCAATTAAAAATAATAAGGGGAAGAACCAACGAGTACTTGACACAAACCATACAGATTCCGGTCATTGAGAAATCCTGAGTGAGGTGGTATTATAACTAAATAGAAAATGCTTTGGATACATATTAAGGAGGTTCGGAGAGATGTTAGCAGCAATGACAGGGCAGGTCATGAACAATTCTATTATTGTAGAGGATGATTTGACAGATTATGAGGGTATGACGCTTGTCGTGACATTTTTGGATGAAAAAAAGAAATCCTCACAAACTAAGAGCAAAATAGATTTTTCTAAATATGGTCATAGAACTGAAAGAGGGCAGAGTGTGGACAAATATATGGAGGAAATTCGTGGAAATGACAGAATTTGATAAAGTATTCATAGATACGGCACCATTTTTTCAAAAACATAAAATATTTTACTTGCAATATCATCCCAATTGGTGTATAGTAGCATTTGTTGTGGCGAGATGTTGCAACGGTGTGGTTCGTTGGTCAAGTGGTTAAGACGCCGCCCTCTCACGGCGGAATCAGGGGTTCGACTCCCCTACGAACTGTTTGGTATATGTTGTTGTGCTTGAGAGTGGGTATCCACTCTCAAGTTTGTTGTAAGGGAGTTGTTGGGATAAAAAGCTCCCATGAGATTTTGACAGCTGCGGGTTGATATTATGTCAAAAAAGACGGATTACGAAAAACGCACGGCGGAGTTTATCCAGCCGATTTTAGAGGAACTGGGATTTTCATTGTACGATCTCGAATATGTCAAAGAAGCAGGGGAATATTTTCTGCGGGCATACATCGACAAGCCGGACGGCATTACGATTGATGACTGCGTGACGGTCAGCAGGCGGATGAATGAGATTCTCGATAGGGAGGATTATATTGCTGACGCGTACACCTTTGAGGTCAGTTCGCCCGGCATAGAACGGCGGCTGCGGACAGATCAGCATTTTAAAGGCGCGGTTGGAGAGCTTGTCCGCCTGAAGCTTTATGCGGCAAAGGATGGAAAAAAAGAGTGGGACGGCATCTTAAAAGAAGCAGCCGAAGATACGGTCGTTTTGGATTGTGAGGGGACGGAAATGACGATTCCGAAATCGGAGATCGCATCCGCGCATACCGTGTTTGACGGATAATTTTGACAGACAGACGATAAAGCCGGTAATGACAGAAAAGCCGTGCATCATGACAGGATCCGCCAGGATGCATTTGGGAACGGTTTGAACACACCAGGGAGGAAGACATGGAGAATACGGAACTGCTGGACGCCTTAAATCTTTTGGAGGCGGAGCGAAACATCAGCAAAGAGGTTTTACTCGAAGCGATCCAAAACGCACTGTTGATCGCATCCAAGAACCACTTCGGGAAAGCAGACAATATCGATGTGACGATCGATCCTGACACCTGCAATTACCATGTGATCGCCAAGAAGACGGTCGTCGATGAGGTTGAGGATGATCTGGAGCAGATTTCGCTTGCTGACGCGCATGAGATTGACGGAAGCTTTCAGGTCGGGGATGTGGTAGGCATCGAAATCGAATCCAAGGCATTCGGGCGCATCGCGACTGCGAGCGCGAAGAATGTCATTTTGCAGAAGATCCGTGAAGAGGAGCGCAAGTCCATCTTTGAGGAATTCGATGCAAAGAAGCACACGATCGTGACGGGTATCGTCCAGCGCTTTATTGGGCGGAATATCAGCATTGACCTTGGCCATGCAGACGCGATGCTCAATGAAAATGAACAGATCCGCGGCGAGCATTACCGTCCGACGGACAGGATCAAGGTTTATATTTTAGATGTCAAGGACACTTTAAAAGGACCGCGTATCCGCGTATCCCGCACGCATCCGGATCTGGTGCGCTGCCTGTTTGAAGAAGAGGTGGCAGAGGTGCGTGAAGGCATCGTCGAGATCAAGGCGATCGCCAGGGAGGCAGGCAACCGTACCAAGATCGCTGTCTGGTCCAATGATGAAAATGTGGATCCGGTCGGTGCATGCGTCGGCATGAACGGCAGCCGTGTCAATGCGGTTGTTTCCGAGCTGGGCAACGAGAAGATCGATATTACGACATGGAATGAAAATCCTGCGATGATGATCGAGAATGCGCTCTCCCCCGCGAAGGTTATTTCGGTTATTGCGGATTCTGATGAAAAGAGTGCAAAAGTAATCGTTCCGGATTACCAATTGTCGCTCGCCATCGGAAAGGAAGGACAGAATGCACGGCTTGCCGCGCGTCTGACAGGGTTCAAGATCGATATCAAGAGTGAGACCCAGGCGCGTGAATCGGGTGAGTTTGACTTCCTGAATTATGATGATGACGAGTACTACGATGACGACGAATACTACGACGATGAATATTATGATGATGACGAGTACGAGGATGAGGCTGCAGCAGAAGCCAGTGAAACGGCAGAGGCTGACGGCGCGCAGGAGGAGACAGAAGATTGACGCATGACAAAGTCCTGTCGATGCTGTCTCTTGCCCACAAAGCCGGAAAGCTGAAAAGCGGTGAGTTTGCCGTTGAAAAGGCTGCGAAATCCAAGCAGGCACGGCTTGTGATCGTGGCAAAGGATGCTTCAGAGGGCACAAAGAAATCGTACAAAGATCTGTGCAGCCATTATCATGCTGTATACACCGAGTATGGTGACAAGGCAGCACTGGGACAGGCAATCGGGAAAGAATTCCGGGCGGCGCTCGCCGTCTGTGATGAGAATTTCGCAAAGGAGATCACCGGACGGATGCAGGAGAAGTCCGACAGTGACGACGGAGGTAGATGAATGGCAAAGATGAGAGTGAACGAACTGGCAAAGGAGCTTGCCGTCCCGAACAAGGACATTTTGACGCTGCTCCATCAGAATGGTTTTGACGCAGTCAAGAGCCATTCGAGTAATATTGAAGACGATGCCATCAATCTGGTCAGGTCTCACTTCGGGAAGTCTGCCGGGGAACAGCCGGCGCCTGCACAGCCCAAGGCAGAGGCGAAACCGGCACCCGCTGCAGCTGCAGTGCCTGATGCTGCTGTAAAGCAGGAAATAGCGGAATCAAAACCGGCAGAGACGCCTGCCCAAAGCGCACCGGTTCAGCATAAAGAGACGCCTGCTCCCGCAAAGCCGGCACCCGCTGCGGGAAAAGAAGCACCGTCGGCAAAAGAGGGTGAAGCGGGAGAAAAACGGGCGAAGCGTCCACGCCCGAAAAAGAAGAATATTACGACTGTTTTCAATATGAAATACTCCAGCCAGCAGGGCGGAGGCAGTGGACGAAGCAACGATGCTAGAAGGCGTGAACGCAGCCGTTCCCGCCAGCAGGAGCATGATCCGCAGCGCCGTGGCGGCGTGCGGGGAATTATCCGTCCGCGTCCGGAAAGTGAGCGTACTGTGCGCCCGAAGGCGACACAGCCGAGACCGGATGAGGAGGAAATCATCATCCGTCCCGCTCAGGAGAAGACGGTGAATGAGCCAAAGAAAAAGCCTGCTGCTTTGCAGAATACCAATGCTGCACCGCAGCAGGACACCAAGCAGGCACCTGCAAAGAACAGCAATGACCGTCCGAAAAATGAGGAGCGCCGTGCGCCCAGACCGGAGAATCAGGCTCGGGGAGGACAGCAGCCTCAGGCATCTTCCAATGGAAGCAATGCCAACAAGTCCCAGCAGGGCAACAAGCCGGGCGGTAAGGATTCCGGAAAGAACCGGCGCAAGAAAAAAGGCGATGCTCTTGGCAAGAAAAAAGAGCGTTATGTCAATTTGGAGAAAAAAGAGCGCAACAAGCGTTCCAAGAATCAGAATAAGCAGCCGCAGGAGAGAAATTCTGAAGAAATCCTGACCCTGATCCTGCCGGAAAGGCTTACGATCAAGGAGCTGGCTGACAAGATCCAGGTCGCGCCGTCGGCTATCGTGAAAAAGCTTTTCATGAAAGGCACAATGGTGACGGTCAACCAGAGCATTGAATACGAGCAGGCAGAAGAGATTGCGTTGGAATTCAACTGCATCTGTGAGCCTGAAGAAAAGGTCGATGTCATTGCAGAACTGTTAAAAGAGGAAGAAGAAGATCCTACGACGATGGTGACGCGTCCGCCGGTTGTCTGCGTGATGGGTCATGTCGACCACGGAAAGACATCCCTTTTGGATGCGATCCGCGATACCCGCGTGACGGCAAGGGAAGCGGGCGGCATTACGCAGAAGATTGGTGCGTATGTCGTATCGGTCAATGACCAGAACATTACTTTTTTGGATACGCCGGGTCACGAAGCATTCACGGCAATGCGTATGCGCGGAGCGAATTCAACGGACATCGCGATTCTCGTTGTTGCCGCGGACGACGGCGTGATGCCGCAGACGGTTGAGGCCATCAACCACGCAAAGGCGGCGGATATTGAAATTATCGTGGCAATCAACAAGATTGATAAGCCTAATGCCAATATTGAGCGTGTCAAGCAGGAACTGTCAGAGTATGAACTGATTCCGACAGACTGGGGCGGAAGCACGGAGTTCGTGCCCGTATCCGCGCACACGCACGAGGGTATTGATGACCTGCTGGAGATGATCCTGCTGACATCTGAGGTATTGGAACTGAAATCCAATCCGAAGCGGAACGCGCGCGGTCTGGTCATTGAGGCGGAGCTGGATAAGGGACGCGGAGCTGTCGCAACGGTTCTGGTACAGAAGGGTACGCTGAAGGTCGGCGATCCGGTTGCGGCGGGAAGCTCTTTCGGGCGTGTCCGCGCGATGGTCAATGACAATGGCGAGAATGTCAAGACGGCTGGCCCGTCCGTGCCGGTAGAGATCTTCGGTCTGTCGGAGGTACCGAGGGCAGGTGAGATTTTCGTTTCCCTGGATTCTGAGAAAGAGGCGCGCAGCTTTGCGGAGACCTTTATCAATGAGAACAAGAACCGCATGGTCGAAGAGTCCCGTATGAAGATGTCCCTTGATGATCTGTTTTCACAGATTCAGGCGGGCAATCTGAAGGAGCTGGATATCATCGTCAAAGCGGATGTGCAGGGTTCGGTCGAGGCTGTCCGTCAGTCGCTGGAAAAGCTGTCCAACGATGAAGTTGTCGTTAAAGTCATCCACGGCGGCGTCGGGGCGATCACGGAGAGTGATGTAACCTTGGCTTCGGCATCCAATGCGATTATCATCGGTTTTAATGTCCGTCCCGATCCGGTGGCAAAGCAGACGGCGGATCAGGAAGGCGTGGATGTACGGCTTTACAAGGTCATCTACAATGCGATCGAGGATGTGGAAGCCGCGATGAAGGGTATGCTTGAGCCTGTTTATGAAGAAAAGGTGATCGGTCACGCCGAAGTACGCCAGATATTCAAATCATCGGATGTCGGCAACATTGCCGGTTCCTATGTGCTGGATGGTATGTTCCAGCGTGACTGCAAGATCCGCATTACCCGTGGCGAGGAGCAGATTTATGAGGGCTCTCTCAGCTCACTGAAGCGTTTCAAGGATGATGTCAAAGAGGTTAAGGCCGGCTACGAATGCGGTCTGGTGTTCGCAGGCTTTGACGCAATGGTCGAGGAAGACCAGATTGAGGCGTATATTATGGTAGAAGTGCCGAGGGACCGCTTATGAGACGGCGGAGTGTCAAGCTGGACCGGATCAATGAGGAGGTCTACCGGACGCTGTCGGATATCATCCGCAGCGAAGTTAAAGACCCGCGGATCAGTCCGATTACCAGCATTACCGGCGTAGAAGTGACCAATGATTTAAAGCAGGCAAAGGTGTATGTCAGCGTTTTCGGTGAGAATGATGCGTTAGATGAGACGATGGAAGGGCTGAAAAGCTCTTCGGGGTTCATCCGTGGCAGGCTGGCAAAAGAGCTGAATCTGCGCAATACGCCCGAGCTTAAATTTCTGCCGGATGCCTCGATTGCCTATGGGCTGAAAATGTCAAAAATGATTGATGAAGTGGTCGCGCGGGATGAGCGGGATCATGTGCCGGAGGATGAGGAGCAGTAAAATTTATCCGGCTTTTGGATCGTGGTAAAAAAGAAGCCTGCAGAATATCTGCTATGTGACGCGCAAGGAGCGTAAGGAGGAAGAGAATGAGTCTGACGCTGGATAAGGTTTTAGAAGGGGCAAAGACCGTGGCGATTGCCGGTCATGTGCGCCCGGACGGAGACTGTGTCGGTTCGTGCATGGGACTGTACAATTACATTGACACCGTCTATCCCGGGATTGAGGCGCAGGTGTATTTAGAGCCGATACCGGAGGTATACCGTTTCCTGAAAAATACGGACAAGGTAAAGGTCGTTTCGGGCAATGAACCGCAGTACGATCTGTTTATCTGCCTTGACTGCGGTGAGATCAGCAGGCTTGGAGCGGCAGGGGATATTTTTACAAATGCCAAGCGCACTTTCTGTGTGGACCACCATATCAGCAAGCATGATTTCGCGGATGACAATTATGTCTTTCCAAAAGCCAGCTCGACAAGCGAGCTGCTCTGCGAGCTGATGGATATGGACAAGGTGACTAAGGAAACGGCGGAATGCCTGTATACGGGGATTGTGGATGATACCGGGGTCTTCCAATATGACTGCACTTCGTCTAAGACGATGAATACGGCTGGATTGCTGATGGACAAGGGCATCAACTATTCGTCTCTGATTGAGCGGACTTTCTTTGAAAAGACTTATGCGCAGAACCGGATTTTAGCGGAAGCCCTGCTGACCGCGAAGCTGCATGATGACGGCCGGATCATTTCGACATGGCTGTCCAAAGCCAAGATGGATGAGTACGGCGTAGAGGCTTCGGATACCGAAGGGATTGTCGAGCAGCTCCGTACTACGAAAGGCGTTGCTGTTGCTGTCTTTTTGCACGAGAATAATGACGGTACCTACAAGGGCAGCCTGCGGGCAAGTGTGGATGTCAATCTGGTCAACATCGCGGCGCTTTACGGAGGAGGCGGCCATGCAAAGGCGGCAGGATTTACGGCGACCGGTGATCCGGAGAGCGAGATCATTCCAAAGCTCCTGGAAGGAATCCGTAAGGAATTGTCACAGCTTTGATGGTCATCTGAAAACATCTGAACCGTTGCATTTGAGGATGAAAATGAAACAGGATTTTATTTACACCGGCTTCTTGAATATATATAAAGAAGCCGGTTTTTCGTCACATGATGTGGTAGCCAAACTGAGAGGGATACTGCATCAGAAAAAGATCGGTCATACAGGAACCTTGGATCCGGATGCGGAGGGCGTGCTGCCTGTCGCGCTCGGCCGGGCGACAAAAGCGATTTCGCTGTTGGAAGATCACAGCAAAGGCTATGATGTCCGCCTGCTTTTAGGTGTTAAGACAGATACTTATGATACGAGCGGGAGAGTTGCAGCGTCTGTGTTTCCGCTTTCAGATGGGATTGGTGAGGACGATCGCTCTCCCGATGATAGTGACGGAAACGGTGCCGTCTGTACGGAATGGTATGAAAAATGGCGGACAGAAAAGATAAGGAATACGGCAGAAATCGAGAGAACTTTGGGAATTTCCGAAAAGCAGGTTCGCGAGGCGATTCTTTCGTTTCAGGGGGATCTGATGCAGGTGCCGCCGATGTATTCCGCAAAAAAAGTGAATGGGAAACGGCTTTATGAGCTTGCAAGGGAAGGTATTGTCATCGAGCGGAAAGCCGTTCCGGTCCGCATAGACGGGATCAGTGATCTGAAGATCAGTCTGCCGGAGGCATCGTTCCATGTAGAATGCTCAAAAGGGACTTATATCCGCAGTCTTTGTCACGATATCGGAGAAAAACTTGGATGCGGTGGCTGTATGTCGAAGCTGGTCCGGACGAGGGCAGGGCAGTTTTCGATTGAGGATGCACATCGGTTGGATGAGATCCAAAGTATGATGGATGGTCTGAATGATCAACGGAACAGAGAAGAAACAGATGGAAAAACTAGCGGTCAAATAGAATCGACGATAGAAGGTTGGATTCTTCCAATCGACCATGCATTTTCTGATTTTCCGATGCTTTTAGTGAAAGACGAGTCAACTAAGAGGGCTCAAAATGGCAATCCGATTTCGCTTTCTGACCTCGAAAATCCGGAAGCGGCAAAAGCAAGCCAATTTCGAATTTATGTTTGTCAAAATAAGTTCCTCGGAATCTACGAATGGCGTGGTAAAAATTTATACCCAAGAAAGGTGTTTGCAGAGTGAAAATATTACATAGCTTCGATGAATGTATCATCAACAAGTCTTCCGCGCTCACTGTCGGAAAATTCGATGGTTTACACATGGGTCATTATATTTTGATCGATCGAATTGTGCAAAAGAAAACTGAGGATTTTGTTGCTATAGCTGTTACCTTTGACAGACCACCCGACAATACTATTTCGGGAAGATTAGAGAAGGTTTTGATGTCCCAGGGAGAAAAAAGGGCGCTGATGGAGCATCACGGCGTGGATTTTTTGGTTGAACTGCCATTTGATGAGGCTTTTATGCGGATGAAACCAGAGGTTTTTATCCAAAATCTGACCGAAAAGCTTCATATGAAATACATGATCGTCGGGGATGATTTTACATTTGGCTATAAAGGGCAGGGAAATGCGTCATTTTTAGAGGAATTATCCGGCAGACTCGGCTTTTCTCTGGATGTCATTCCCAAGATCCGCAGCGGCAACCGGGAAATTTCAAGTACATATATAAGAGAAGAGATCGCGCAGGGTAATGTGGCGCACGCGAATGAGCTTTTGGGGTATTCTTACTTTATTATAGGGGATATCGTACACGGAAATCAGATCGGAAGCAGTAAAATAGGGCGTCCGACGATCAATATCGTTCCGCCGGAGGACAAGCTGCTGCCGCCAAACGGAGTTTATGTGACCGAGGTAGTGCTGTTGGGACGGACTTTTCATGGGGTGACCAATGTAGGATTGCGCCCGACTGTCCGGGAAGGGCACAAGCGGATCGGTGTCGAGACGCATATCCTTGATTTCACCGGTAATGTCTACGACAAACGGGCAAAAGTCATTTTTAAAGAGTTTTTGCGTCCCGAGAAACAATTTGAAACATTTGACGAACTGAAGGCACAGATTGAAAAAGATGTGCATACTACATATATTTATTTTAATCAAAAATAGACGCGAAAGCCCACAATATCTTGTGTTGATTGATATACCCACCATTTTTATTACAAAAGTGTTACAATTCAACTAAATTTTTTGTTGACAAGGCTGTTTGACTTCTACTATACTTCAAAACGATATTTTCCGTATGGGGCGGAGAATGATTGACAAAAACGGGTTGGATAGAAGGAGAGCCATACCGCTATGAGAAACAGAATTGTCAGAGCTTTTGCCGTTTTAAGCTGCGGCTGCCTTTTGTTGGGCAACTGCGGAGCAGATCAGATCACAGTTGAAACGGGAACTGTTGAGATCAAACTGACGGAAGCCGCGGCAGGATTGAGCGCGACTGCAGCCGTCAATTTCGATAAAGTGCTTCAAAAGGCAGAAGAACAAGGGCTTTTAGATGTCAATGGCCAGGCCGATCAAATGCTGCGGATGCTGCAGGAGACAGAGCTTGCCAATATGCCGGCAGAAGAAGCTCTGGCAAAGGAAGAGGATGACGCTTCTGTTGTTGTGGCTCAAAAAGCGGATTCAGAGGATGAGTCTGCCCTTTCGGACGATTCGGATAATACTAATAAAAATAACGAGAATGCTGAAGCTGACGAAAATTCTGATAAAACGGTTCGGGACAACACTGAAACTGACGAAAATTCCGACATAGCGGTTCGGGACAACAAAGATTCGGACAATAAAACGGATTCGGATCTGAATAGCGAAAATTCTGATAAAGATAAAAAGGCCGAGAAAAATTCTGACACTTACGGTTATAAGAATATCGGTATCGCCAATGTCCGCACATCCTTGAATGTAAGGGATGGCGCGTCGATCAAGGCAAGGCGGATCGGCAGCATGCAGCCGGATTCTGCCTGCGAGATCAAGGGCTATGAGGGCGATTGGGCGAAGATTAAATCAGGCGATGTGACCGGATATGTCATGTCGTCTTATCTTTTGGTGGACGAAGAGGCGCAGCAGCGGGCAGATCTTTTGATGTCTGATTCCGTGACCGTCAACGCTGATGTACTGCGCGTGCGTGAAAGTGCGAGCATCAACAGCCGTATCATTACAAGGGTAAATAGCGGAACGAAGCTCGTTTTGGCGGATTCAGAGGATGGGTCTGCCCAAAATTCCGCGGTCAAACAGGAACAATCCGGAGCCCCGCCGGGCGAAGAGTCTGATCCGGCGGCCGAAGTCGTTAAAAATCAGGACAATCCGGATGATTTTGCAGTAGTTAAAGTAAAAGAACCTAAAAATATTGAAGTGGCAGAGAAATCTCCGCCGGATGAAGATGCCTTTGAGGAGGCGTCCGATGTCCACGCGGATGAAATCGGAGACAATGGCTGGGTAGAAATTGAATTATCGAACGGCCGTCTCGGATATGTATCTACAGATTATGTCGAAATTTCGACGGAATTGGCAACAGCAGCGGCATTATACGCACCGGATCCGATCGATGAGGTGAATCCTGCCGTGAATGTGGCGGATGTGACGGTATCCGAGAATGTGACCGTGGCAACAGAGACGGTACAAGATGATGTTTCCGCAGATACCGGGGATTCTGGCGGAAATAATGAAGATAGCGATCCCGGGGGAGGAGCGTCGGAAGACGACCCTGGAATTGCGGAAGCCCCCGAAGCAGAAGCTGACGGGGGCGACGCAGATGTGACGGATTCGGAAAATACGGATTCGTCGGATGATGGTTCAGAGCTCACAGAAGATGAGCAGACAGATAAAACAGACACAGAAGAAAGCGAGGATTCCCAAAAATCCGATAAAGACGGCAAAAAGAATCATAAGGATAAGACAGACGGGGATTCGGATGCCGGAAAAGAAACACAGGCACAAGAGGATTCCGGTTCAGTTGATGATACGCAAACGGATGCAGATGTTCCCGAAGATACTGCGGATGCCGTACCGGAAGAAAGTGCCGAGACGGCACCGGTCGCACCGGCTGGGAATGCAGGAACGACAGATCCGGCTTCTTTTGCAATGCAGTTTTTGGGAAATCCCTATGTCTGGGGCGGAAGCAGCCTGACAAACGGGGCTGACTGTTCCGGGTTTGTTATGTCGGTTTACGCGAACTATGGCATTGCGCTGCCGCATTCGTCGGCGGCGCAGGCTAATTATGGCACGCCGATTTCAGCGGCGGAAGCAGTGCCGGGTGATCTGTTCTTTTATGGCAGCGGAACGATCAACCATGTCGGGATTTATGTCGGCAACGGCCAGATCATTCATGCCAGCAATAAACGCACGGGAATCAAGCTTTCTAGTGCGTATTATCAGGCACCGGTGCGTGTGACACGGCTGATGAACTAGATAGAATTCGATATATGTGTTGTTAGATATCATGCGTTTTTGGTGAAGTTTTGGTTTACTTAGGCGCCAAGTTGTGGTATATTACTTTGCGTTGCATAAATTTACCCCTGGTTCGGTCAGCGGAAAGCCAGCCCTGACCTGATTTGGGGCGGATCATTTAAGGAGGCAGAATTATGATCACAAAAGAGAAGAAACAGGCAATCATCAGTGAGTATGCCCGCACACCGGGTGATACGGGTTCTCCGGAGGTACAGGTAGCTGTTTTGACAGCCCGTATCGCGGAGCTGACAGAGCATTTGAAGCAGAATCCGAAGGATCACCATTCCCGCCGCGGACTGCTTAAAATGGTCGGTAAGCGCAGAAATCTGCTGAAGTATCTGCGCAATGTGGATATTGAGAGATATCGTTCCCTGATTGAGCGCCTTGGTTTGCGGAAGTAATGCGCGAAAGACGGATGCATCGGTGAAGAAGAAGCGAAGGGCAAGAAGACATCAAGGAGACAACTGAAATGAAAAGATATGAGATGGAACTGGCAGGGAGGACACTGCGCATCGATGTGGGTCGCGTTGCCGCACAGGCAAATGGAGCGGTTTTGATTCAGTATGGTGATACGACGGTGCTTTCGACGGCGACTTCGTCGGATAAACCGCGTGAAGGGATTGATTTTTTCCCGCTTTCTGTAGAGTTTGAAGAGAAAATGTACGCGGTCGGCAAGATTCCCGGCGGTTTCAACAAAAGGGAGAGCCGTCCGTCGGAGAATGCGGTTCTGACGGCGCGGGTAATCGACCGCCCGATGCGGCCGCTGTTCCCGAAAGATTTCCGCAATGATGTGACGCTGAACAATCTGGTAATGAGCGTCGATCCGACCTGCCGTCCGGAGATCGTGGCCATGATCGGTACGGCCATGGCTGCAAGTATTTCGGACATTCCGTTTGACGGTCCGTGCGCCATGACCCAGATCGGCATGGTGGGCGGTGAATTGATCGTCAATCCGGGGCAGGAAGACTGGGACAAGGGCGATTTGCGCCTGACGGTCGCGTCCACTGAGGAAAAGGTCATCATGATCGAGGCGGGCGCCAATGAGATCAAAGACGAAGTGATGCTTGAGGCGATTTATAAAGCACACGATGTCAACCAGACGATCATTGCGCTGATCCGTCAGATGATGGCGGAAGTCGGGAAAGAAAAGTACACCTATACGAGCTGTGCTGTTCCCGATGAGATGTTTGAAAAGATCAAGGAAATTGTGCCGCCTGCAGAGATGGAGGACGCTGTCTTTACCGACGAAAAGCAGGTGCGGGACAAGAACATCAAAGAGATTACGGAGCGTCTGGCAGAGGCGTTTGCGGACAACGAAGAGTGGCTTGAGGTATTGGATGAAGCGGTTTACCAGTACCAGAAGAAGACAGTCCGCAAGATGATCCTGAAGGATCACAAGCGTCCGGACGGGCGCGCGATCGACCAGATCCGTCCGCTGTCGGCTGAAATCGATCTGATCCCCCGCGTACACGGCTCTGCCATGTTCACACGCGGACAGACACAGATCTGCGATATTGTGACATTGGCGCCGTTATCCGAGGCAAAGCGGATTGACGGATTGGACGGCTTTATTACCGAGAAGCGTTATCTGCATCAATACAATTTCCCGTCCTATTCGGTCGGCGAGACGAGACCGTCGAGAGGACCGGGACGGCGTGAGATCGGACACGGCGCTCTGGCAGAGCGTGCTCTGATGCCTGTATTGCCGAGTATCGAGGAGTTCCCTTACGCGATCCGCGCGGTATCTGAGACCTTTGAATCCAATGGTTCGACTTCGATGGCTTCGACCTGCGCGTCTTGTATGTCGCTGATGGCTGCAGGCGTGCCGATCAAGAAGATGGTCGCAGGTATTTCCTGTGGTCTGGTGACAGGCGATACCGATGACGATTACATTGTTTTGACGGATATCCAGGGGCTGGAAGACTTTTTCGGCGATATGGACTTCAAGGTGACCGGTACGAAAGACGGTATCACGGCGATCCAGATGGACATCAAGATTCACGGTCTGACCCGTCCGATCGTAGAAGAGGCGATCCGCCGGACACGCGAAGCACGGTTTTTCATTATGGACGAATGCATGTCCAAGGCAATTGCCGAGCCGCGTGCTGAGGTCAGCAAATATGCGCCGAAGATCATCTCAATCAAGATCGATCCGCAGAAGATCGGCGATGTGGTCGGACAGCGCGGTAAGACGATCAACGAGATCATTGACCGCACGGGCGTCAAGATTGACATTGATGACGACGGCAATGTATCCGTCTGCGGTTTGGACAAGAACGCAATGGATGAAGCAGTCAAGATGATCGAGACCATTGTGACCGATTTTGCAAAGGGCCAGCTGTACACAGGCAAGGTCGTTTCCATCAAGGAATTTGGCGCATTTGTCGAGTTTGCGCCCGGCAAAGAGGGTATGGTTCACATTTCCAAGATTGCGAAAGAGCGGATCGACCGGGTGGAAGATGTGCTTACGCTTGGCGATACGGTCAAGGTTGTCTGCCTCGGCAAAGACAAGATGGGCCGGATCAGCTTCAGCATCAAGGATGTAAAATAATCAGTATTAGCAAATTCACGAAAACACGGCGGCGTCTGTTTGTGCTGTCGTGTTTTTCTCTATGTATCTTTGAAAATGGATTTGCGTTGCGGCGTTTGCATGGATATTGCGGGAAATTGCGTGGGAATGTACGACGGTTTGGGCGTTTCTGAGAAAATATGAAAAAAGTAATCGTGGTCGGCGGAGGACCGGCGGGAATGATGGCGGCTATTGCCGCGGCAGAAGCCGGACACCGGACGGTACTTGCCGAACAAAACGAAAAACTTGGGAAAAAGCTGTATATTACGGGCAAAGGCAGGGGAAATTTCACGAATGCCGCTGATATAGGTGATTTCTTTGACAAAACCGTCAGCAATTCAAAATTTCTCTATAGTGCACTGTATGGCTTTTCCAATCAGTCTCTTTTGACATTTTTTGAGGAAAACGGTCTGAAATGGAAGGAAGAACGGGGCGGCCGTATATTTCCTGAGTCGGATCACGCGTCGGATGTGACAAAAGCGCTGACGAAGGCACTGCAGAGGGCAGGGGTTGAGGTAAGGCTTAACACCCGGGTGGTGCGGATCGTTACAGAAAAGGGCGATTCGGCAGATCGGATCAGCGGTGTGAGGGTCGTTACGGAACGGCGCGCGAAAGACAAGCAATATGGTGTGACGCAAAATGCCGATGCGGGCGGAGAATTTCTCGCTGCAGACCACATTATCGTGGCAACGGGCGGGCTTTCGTATCCGGCTACGGGTTCTACGGGCGACGGCTTCCGTTTTGCTGAGGCATTGGATATTGAGACAAAAACGGCTTATCCGGCGCTTGTTCCTTTAGAGACAGCGGAAGATGATATTCCTCAAATGCAGGGACTGGCGCTTAAAAATGTCACTTTGACGATATCCGGGGGCAAAAAGAAGGTCTATGACGGCTTTGGAGAGCTGCTTTTTACGCATTTTGGCGTGTCGGGTCCGTTGGTGCTGTCAGCGTCGTCACGGCTGACAAAGGGTCTGGCAGAAGGAAAACAGTACAAGGCTGTGATCGATCTGAAGCCCGCTTTGACGGAGCAGATGCTGGACGAAAGGCTCCAACGGCAGATTGCGGAATACCGGAAAAAGGATTTTTCCCATTTCTTTGAGGGGTTGGTGCCCCGGAAAATGCAGAAGGTGCTGGCCGGACGGACGCAGATCGAGCCGGAACGGAAAATTGGGAGTCTGACAAAGGATGAAAGACGGCGGATCGTTTCCCTGCTGAAAGGATTTTCTTTTACGGTAACGGGGACGCGGGGCTTTTCCGAGGCGATCATCACCCAGGGCGGCATTGCGGTCAGGGAAATCGACCCGACGACTATGTACGCAAAAAAATACAAAGGTCTGTCGTTCGCGGGGGAAGTCATTGATGTGGATGCCCTGACCGGAGGGTTCAATCTGCAGATTGCATTTTCCACGGGATATCTGGCAGGGAGCAGCATAGCTTAAAGCCCTGACACAAAGATCTGCGGCTGAGAGCAGTATTGCTTAAAGCCCTGATACAAAGATCTGCGGCAGCATGCATATATAAAAAAACAAAGGAGATATTATGGCAATCAATATCGCGATTGACGGACCGGCTGGAGCCGGAAAAAGCACCATTGCAAAGGGACTGGCAAAGCGGCTGGGCTTTGTCTATGTGGACACGGGGGCGATGTACCGCACGCTGGCATTGTATTTTGTGGAGAATGGAATTGCCCTTGATGACGAGGCGGCGATAGAAGCGGCGTTGCCTGCTGTTTCTGTCCGTATTGCGTATCAGGACGGCACACAGCACATTTTCCTGAATGACCGTGATGTGTCAGGGGAGATCCGTCGTGAAGAAATCGGCAATGCGGCAAGCGCGACGAGCGGTTATCCTGAAGTACGAAAAAAATTATTGGCCCTGCAGCGTGATCTGGCGGCAGAAAGCGACTGCATTATGGACGGGCGCGACATCGGCAGCTTTGTCCTGCCTGACGCCCAGGTGAAGATTTACCTGACAGCAAGCGTTGTGACGCGCGCCAAACGGCGTTTTGACGAGCTGGCGGAAAAAGGTGAGTCGCCAAAGCTTTCTGAGATTGAGGCCGATATCGCAAAGCGGGACGAGCAGGATATGAACCGTGCCGTCTCGCCGCTTGTGCAGGCAGAGGATGCGGTCTATCTGGACACTTCGGCAATGGACATTCCTGAAGTGATGGCGGAAATTGAGCGGATCGCGCGGGATAAAGGCGTATTATGAAGGTCATAACGGCGGAGCACGCGGGCTTTTGCTTTGGCGTGCAGCGGGCGGTCGAGGAGGCGGAAAAATGTGCGGAGAATGCTGGATCAGAGGTTTTTACCTATGGACCTTTGATCCATAATGAGTCAGTCATCCACGATCTCGAAGAAAAGGGGATATTTGCCGTAGAAACGGATTTGGAGGAAGCTTTTCTGTCCGAAAATCCTGCCACGGAAGGCAGAACGCGGCAAAAGCGTCCCAACACCATTATCATCCGTGCCCACGGTGTCGGAAGAGAGACGGAAAAGCGGCTTAAGGAGCGTTATGAACATGTAGTCGACGCGACTTGTCCGTTCGTAAAAAAAATCCATAAAATCGTCGCGGAGCATTCGGCGGCGGGAGAGCAGATCGTCATTACCGGTTCGCCGTCACATCCGGAGGTCATCGGCATCCGCGGCTGGGTGCAGGGCGATTCCTATGTGATTTCCAATGAACAGGAGGCAAACGCGCTGGATTTGGATGCATCCCGGAAGGTGTGCATTGTTTCACAGACGACATTCCATTTTAATAAATTTAAAGATTTGGTTGAAATCGTAAAGCAAAAAGTGTATGATATATGTGCTTTTAATACGATATGCAATGCAACCGAAGAACGCCAGAGGGAAGCAGCGCAGCTCGCGCAGGAAGTGGATGCGATGCTCGTACTCGGCGGAGAGAACAGTTCCAATTCAAAAAAGTTATTCGAGATCTGCAGTCAGGCGTGTGAAAACACTTATTTTCTGCAGACTTCGGACGATCTGGACCGATCCACTCTTCTATCCTTTGACAGCATAGGTATTACGGCAGGGGCGTCCACCCCACACTATATCATTGAGGAGGTTCAAAAGAAATGTCAGAAATGAGCTTTGAACAAATGCTGGACGAATCACTGAAAACCATTAGGAATGGAGAGGTAGTCGAGGGTACGGTCATCTCGGTGAAGCCGGATGAGATCATCCTGAACATCGGATACAAATCCGACGGCATCATCACACGCAGTGAGTACACAAATGAAGGCAATGTGGATCTGACCGAGATGGTCAAGGTCGATGACAAGATGGAGGCCGTTGTCCTGAAGGTCAATGACAACGAAGGACAGGTGCTTCTTTCCTACAAGCGTCTTGCCCAGGAAAAAGGCAATCAGCGTCTTGAGGAAGCTTACAACAATCACGAAGTCCTTAAGGCAAAGGTCATGCAGGTATTAAAGGGCGGTCTTTCCGTCGTTGTGGATGAGGCGAGAGTCTTTATCCCGGCAAGCCTTGTGTCTGATATGTATGAGAAGGATTTGGGCAAATACAAGGATCAGGAGATTGAGTTCGTGATCACCGAGTTCAATCCGCACAAGCGCCGCATCATCGGCGACCGCAAGCAGCTTCTGGTTGCAGAGCGTGCAAAGATCCAGGAAGAGCTCTTAAAGACTCTCAAGGTCGGCGATGTGATCGAGGGTACGGTCAAGAATGTGACGAATTTCGGCGCATTCATCGACCTTGGCGGCATCGACGGACTGCTTCATATCTCCGAGATGTCCTGGGGACGCGTGGACAATCCGAGCAGGCTGTTCTCCATCGGCGATACGGCAAAGGTATTCATCAAGGATATCAACGACCGCAAGATCGCGCTGTCGATGAAGTTTGATGAGGACAATCCCTGGAATGGCGCTTCTGACCGTTTTGCAGTCGGCAATATCGTGACCGGACGGGTCGCGCGGATGACAGACTTCGGCGCATTTATCGAGCTGGCGCCGGGCGTTGACGCACTGCTTCATGTATCGCAGATTTCCAAGGAGCATGTGGACAAGCCTTCGGATGTGCTTTCTGTCGGACAGGAGATCGAGGCAAAGGTTGTTGAGTTCCGTGAGGCGGAGCACAAGATTTCCCTCTCCATCAAGGAGCTGATCCGTGACGAGGAAGCTGCCAACCCTTCCGCAAATGACTTTGCAGATGTCGATGTCGAAGCAGTAGGAAAGAGCCTGGAAGAGGAAGCGGAGACGGAAGATACTGTTGCGGCAGAGGCAGAAGAAGCATAAGATACAAGCTGGCATGGGTTGCCGTTTGATGACATACGGCGGCCGATGCATTGGAAGGGATTGCCATTATGGACAATTATGAAAAGTTTAAAGACGAGGTATTGAAGCTCACCAAGATCGATCTGAGTGCCTACAAGGAAAAGCAGATGCGCCGCCGCATTGATTCGCTCGTTGAAAAGCGGGAGTGCAAGTCCTATGCGGAGTATGTGAAGCTGCTGTCTTCCAAGCGGGATGTATTTGATGAGTTTGTCAATTTCCTGACGATCAATGTGTCAGAGTTTTACCGGAATCCTGATCAGTGGAAGCTTTTGACAGAAGAGTATGTGCCCGAACTGATCGACCGTTTCGGCAAGAAGCTGAAGATCTGGAGTGCCGCATGCTCGACGGGTGATGAGCCGTATTCGCTGGTAATGGCATTGTCCAAGCTGATCGATATCAATCAGATCAAGATTTACGCTACTGACCTCGACAAGCAGGTGATCGCCCATGCCAAGACAGGTCTGTATTCGGAAAAGAGTATCGCAGGCGTGCCGGATGAGTACAAAAAGAAGTTCTTCACCAAGGTCGGGCAGTCCTATCAGATTTCCAACCAGGTCAAGAGCCGTGTGGAATTCCGCCAGCACAATCTGCTCCTTGACAAGTATCCGACGGATTATCATATGATCGTCTGCCGGAATGTATTGATCTACTTCACAGAGGAAGCGAAGCACGAGGTCTACAAGAAGTTCAACGCTTCTCTGGTCAATCATGGCATTCTGTTCATCGGAAGCACTGAGCAGGTCATGGATTACAAGTCGATTGGATACAAGAGGCGTTCGTCATTCTTCTATGAGAAGGATGTGTAGGAATAGAATCTTATTATAAATGCTGACGCAATAGCAGACTCACATAGCCGCAGATATTTTGCATATCAGTGGCTTGTGGGTCTGTTTTGATATAGTATAGGTCATCGCTCCAATTCTTCTGAAATATGCGCTCATCCTCAAAGAAAGCAGGATTTTTACGATAAACTGCCCGGTCAATCGCAAGAAAATCACCCATCATCGTCGAATAGCATTCTTCCTGCTTTGCGGGGCGCTTTTCTGCCGTTGGGATGGATGAGGCGAGCATTTTGGGAATGACCGTGCCTTCCCGCAGTAAATAGACATATTGGGCGGGATAGGGGAAAAAGTACCGCAATTCGCCGTGAATGAACGGAAGAGCCGCTTTCAGGCGGTTTTCCTCTAATATGAAATAATAAGCGTCCTCGTGGATGCGGATGGGCTTTGGAAGCGTCACATTCATCGACAAAGTAAGCGTCAGCAGAGAAGCGTCCACGTCCCAATCGGCGTTTTCCACCGTAAGTTCGGCATTTTGCAATTTGTTGTAAGCAAGCATCGGCAGAAGCCGTACCATACCGCGGACATCGTCGAGATTGTGCTGTAACAGCAGTGCCTCGTCTGCTTCGTTAGGCTGTTTCGCATAACGGCGGTACACTTCGATCAGCTGTCCGCCGTCATAGGTATCTTCCCGCTCAATGCCGAGGAATGCTTCTATGGATTTTTGGTTGCAGCGGTCTAAGTGCAGTAGTTTCTTGTGGCTGCGAACAGACTTCAGCAGGTCGATGGATGCCAGGGCATAAGCATCGACAAAGGAAGCAGCAGATAAATCAATCAAATGGTGCAATTCGCAGCGTTTTTGCAGATAGGGAATGTCAAAGCCCTCACCGTTGAAAGTGATGATTTCACGGTAGTTGGATAGTTTGTCGAGAAATGCCTGCAGGATTTCCGTTTCCGCATCCGGTGATTCGGCAAAGCAGAGGACGACATGTAAAGCATCGTCCTTGCGGTACGCCGTTCCGATCAGGTAAACGGGCTGTCTTTTGGCATCAAAGCCCGTCGTTTCGATGTCTAAAAACAAGGAAGCTTCCGAAAAATAAGGCATGACTCCGGCAAAGTCCGCCAGGGGATATGTTTCTTCAATAATCTTCATTTTCGTCTCCAAAACAGTAATGTACTAAAAATTATACAAGAAAAAGTGCTTTTTTCAAGCATCATTTTGAAAAAAGTGTTATAGTGGATTACAGTGTGAAAATTTAGGAAAGTGGGGTACAGTGTATGGGTCTGAAGACATTTAAAGGCGGCGTACACCCTTATGACGGGAAGGATTTGTCCAAATCCAAGCCGATCAAGGAGCTGTTGCCGAAAGGGGAGCTGGTCTTCCCTCTGTCCCAGCATATCGGTGCGCCAGCCACACCAATCGTTGCCGTAGGAGATACGGTACTCAAAGGGCAAAAGATCGCGGAAGCGGGCGGTTTTGTATCATCGCCGATTTTTTCTTCTGTTTCCGGCAAGGTCAGGGCGATTGAGCCGAGGCGTGTGGCGGTCGGAGATATGGTGGAGTCGATCATCATTGAGAGCGACAACAATTTCCTTGAGATCGGATTTACCGAGACCGAGGATATCACTTCGCTGTCAAATGAAGAGATCATTAACAAAATCAAGGAGGCGGGCGTCGTTGGCATGGGCGGTGCGGGATTCCCTACGCATGTCAAGCTCTCTCCGAAGGAACCGGACAAGATCGAGTACATCATTGCCAACTGCGCGGAGTGCGAGCCGTATCTGACTTCGGATTACCGCCGGATGGTTGAGGAGCCTGAGAAGCTGGTCAACGGCATGAAGGTCGTCCTGCAGCTCTTCCCGAATGCCAAGGGTGTATTCGGCATAGAGGACAACAAGCACGACTGTGTTGAGACCTTGCAGAAGCTGACGGCAAATGAGCCGCGGATGGAAGTTGCCGAGCTGATGACGAAATACCCGCAGGGCGGTGAGCGTCAGTTGATCAAGGCAGTGACCGGACGGGAGATCAATGCCAAAATGCTTCCGGCGGATGCAGGCTGTATTGTGGACAATGTCGAGACGCTGGTGGCGATTTACAATGCTGTCCGCTTTGGGCGTCCGCTTACAAACAGGATCTTTACCGTGACAGGCGACGCGGTATGCGAGCCGCGGAATTTTGCGATCAGCATCGGAACAGACTACAGCGAGCTGTTGGAGGCTGCGGGCGGCCTGCTTTCGGGCGGTGCCAAGAAGATGATCGCCGGCGGTCCGATGATGGGCTTTGCCTTGTTTGACCTGCATATTCCGACGACGAAGACGACTTCGGCATTGCTTTGTCTGACAGAAGACGAAGCGTCAAAATATGAGACGACTGCCTGCATCAACTGCGGACGCTGCGTGGAGGCGTGTCCGGAGCAGCTCGTACCGTCGAAGCTGGCTGACTTTGCGGAGCATGGTCAAAAAGAAGAATTTGAAAAATGGTACGGCTTGGAGTGCGTGGAGTGCGGAAGCTGCAGCTTTGGCTGTCCTGCAAGACGCCACTTGGCGCAGGCGATCAAGACGACGAAGAAACAGGTACTCGCGGACAAGGGGAAAAAATAGAAAGGGGTGAATCTTTTGGATACGATACTTAATGTAACATCAAATCCCCATGTACGGGAGAAGACGGATACACAGAAGATCATGCTCTGTGTCATCGTAGCGCTGCTTCCCGCCACCCTTTTCGGTATTTTCAACTTCGGTTTTTCCGCGTTGGTACTGATTCTGGTGACGATAGCAACCTGTGTCTTCTGTGAATGGGCGTATGAAAAGCTTTTACACAAGAAAAGCACGATTTCCGATCTGTCTGCCGTTGTGACGGGACTGCTTCTGGCGCTGAACCTGCCGAGCTCCCTTCCGTGGTGGATGGCAGTGATCGGCGGCGCATTTGCCATTATCGTCGTAAAGATGCTTTTTGGCGGGCTCGGACAGAACTTTATGAATCCGGCACTGGGCGCGCGCTGCTTTTTGATGATCTCGTTTACCGGTCCGATGACGGACTTTTCGGCATTTGACGGATTTACAGGCGCGACGCCGCTGGCTTCCTTAAAGGCAGGAGAGTCGGTTGATACGATGAAAATGCTGATCGGAACGATTCCGGGTACGATCGGCGAGACTTCGGTCATTGCGCTGTTGATCGGCGCGATCATTATGCTGCTGTGCGGAGTGATCGACCTGCGGATCCCGGGATCCTATATTATTACATTCTCCATCTTTACCTTGTTGTTCGGCGGACACGGCTTTGACGCAAGCTTCCTTGTAGCGGAGCTCTGCGGCGGCGGACTGATCCTCGGCGCATTCTTCATGGCGACGGATTATGTGTCCTCACCGATCACGCCGATGGGCAAGATTGTGTTCGGCATTATACTGGGACTTCTGACCGGCGTATTCCGTTTCTTCGGACCGTCCGCCGAGGGTGTCAGCTATGCGATCATCTTCTCCAACCTTTTGGTGCCGCTGATCGAGCGCGCGACGATTCCCCGCGCATTCGGCATCAAGCGTGAAGTGAAAGGAGGGGATGCATCATGAAGAATCAACTCGTAAAAGACGCATTGGTTCTGACCGTCATTACATTGGTGGCAGGTCTGGCTCTCGGATTCGTCAGTGAGATCACCAAGGAGCCGATCGCAAAGGCGGAGGCTGCGGCACTTGCCAAGGCATATCAGTCCGTATTTGCCGATGCGTCCGAATTTGAACCGTTAGAGGGCTTTGATGCTGACGCGGCAACGCAGATCGGTCTGGCGGCTGAAGGCAATGAAGGCGACAACCAGATCACGGACTGCCAGGTCGCAAAGGACAAGGACGGCAATGATATCGGGTATATCATTACCGTGACGACGCACGACGGCTATGGCGGGGATATTACATTTTCCATGGGTGTCACGAATGAAGGCGTGATGAACGGCTATTCGATCACGAGCATCGATGAGACCCCGGGACTGGGCATGAAGTCGACAGAAGAGGCATTCTACAGCCAGTTTGAGAATATTCCGGTCGGCGCTTACACGGTGACTAAGACTTCTCCGGCAGGGGAGAATGAGATCGAAGCCATCAGCGGCGCGACGATCACATCCCGTTCGGTGACGAATGGCGTTAATGCCGGTATGGCATATTTTGAAGCTTTAGAGAATGCAGGCTCCGGTGATGATGCGGATGCGTCTGAGGAGAGCGCAGATGAGTCCACAGAGGAAGAAGGAGGTGAGTCCGATGAGTGATATGAGAATAGGCGAACGCTTAAAGAACGGTATTCTTATTGAGAATCCGACCTTTGTCCTGATGCTCGGTATGTGTCCGACGCTTGCTGTCACGACATCGGCGACCAACGGCATCGGTATGGGACTGTCCACGACGGTCGTGCTGACTTTATCCAACCTTCTGATTTCCATTTTGCGGAATATCATTCCGGATCGCGTGCGTATGCCTGCATTCATCGTTGTCGTTGCTTCGTTCGTGACGATGGTGCAGTTTCTGATGCAGGGTTATGTGCCTTCGCTGTATGAGAGTCTGGGAATTTATATTCCTCTGATCGTCGTAAACTGTATCATCCTTGGCCGTGCGGAGAGCTTCGCTTCCAAGAATCCGGTGATCCCGTCAACCTTTGACGGACTTGGCATGGGACTGGGATTTACGATCAGTCTGACCGTGCTTGGCGCGCTTCGTGAGCTGCTCGGCTCGGGACAGATCTTTAAGTATCAGATCCTGCCGCTGGCAGATGCGGCGACAGGCAAGGCCGGTTATACGCCGATTTCCATTTTCGTACTGGCACCGGGAGCTTTCCTCGTATTGTCCGTGATTGTGGCAGTAATGAATGTTGTCCGCAAAAAGATGGATGCAAAGGGCAAGCCGCTCGCAGCACCGCAGGGATGCCTGACCGGTGAGTGTGAGGGCTGTGCTTTCAGCAACGCCTGCACCGGCAAGTCACAGACTACAGAAGCAAAGGCTTAAGGAAGGAGGAGACCGATGAAAGAATTATTTGTCATTTTAGTTGCAAGTTCGATCGTCAACAATGTCGTCTTGAGCCAGTTTTTAGGTCTTTGCCCGTTCTTCGGCGTATCCAAGCGGATCGAGACTTCCGCAGGCATGGGCGGAGCCGTGATCTTCGTTATCACGCTGGCTTCGTTCGTGACATCGCTGATCTACAACCTGATCCTGGTTCCGACGGGGTTTGAATATCTGCAGACGATCGTATTCATTCTTGTGATTGCGGCACTCGTGCAGTTCGTGGAAATGTTCTTAAAAAAGAACATTCCGTCTCTGTATTCATCGCTCGGCGTGTTCTTGCCGCTGATCACGACCAACTGTGCCGTGCTCGGTGTTGCGATCAACAACATCGGCAATTACTACAACAACGAAGCCCTCGGACTCGGTATGAAGATTCTTTACGGAGTCGTGGACGGCTTTGCTACGGCAGTCGGCTTTACGATCGCGATCGTGATCATGGCAGGCATCCGTGAGAAGATTGAGTTTAATGATATTCCGGAACCGTTTCAGGGTTCGGCGATCGTGCTTGTGACCGCCGGACTGATGGCGATCGCGTTCTTCGGATTTTCGGGGATTATTTAAGGAGGGTAGAGTATGAGCGCAACAGGCGTATTATTAGCAATGGCAATCGTCGGCGCGACAGGCTGCCTGATCGGCTTCTTCCTCTGCATCGCATCGGAGAAGCTGGCGGTTGAGGTTGATGAGCGTGAGACGGCGATTTTGGATGTATTGCCCGGCAACAACTGCGGCGGCTGCGGTTATGCGGGATGTTCCGGTCTTGCTGCAGCAATCGTGGCAGGCGACGCTCCGGTAAACGGCTGTCCGGTCGGCGGTGATCCGGTCGCGGCAAAGGTCGGCGCGATCATGGGCGTGGACGCGGAAGCGGGTGTCCGTCAGGTGGCATTCGTCAAGTGTGCAGGCACCTGTGAAAAGGCGAAAAACAATTACAATTACACCGGCATTGAGGACTGCACGGCGATGGCGTTCGTGCCGGGCGGCGGTCCGAAGTCGTGTGATTATGGATGCATGGGCTTTGGAAGCTGTGTCAAGGCGTGTCCGTTCGATGCAATCCACATTATTGACGGTATCGCAAAGGTAGACCGTGAGGCCTGCAAGGCGTGCGGCAAGTGTATTGAGGCATGCCCGAAGCATCTGATCGAGTTTATTCCGTATGAGGCGAAATTCGCTGTGGCTTGCAGCTCGCACGATAAGGGCAAGGATGTGATGGCAGTCTGTGATACGGGCTGTATTGCCTGCCATTTGTGCGAAAAGAGCTGTAATTTCGATGCTGTCCATGTGGAGGACAATGTGGCGCATATCGACCAGGAGAAGTGCAAACGGTGCAGTCTCTGTGCGCAGAAGTGCCCGAAGAAGGTCATTCCGCAGCTTCACGGCAAGCCGATCGTGCCCAAGGCTCCCAAGCCGCAGGAGAAGCAGTCGGCGTAAGTCTTTCTTACAAAAGACGGATAGAATCCAAAACCCACTTTTGGCTTTGTGCCGGGAGTGGGTTTTTGCATGATTTTTTGGATAGGGTATTGGTTGATGGAAAGGTTTTGTTTGCAGGTTTTTCTTTTAATTTTACGCTTTAGTGCGCTAAATAATCTTGAAAAGGTGTAGATTTTTGTATTTGATAATCTTGAAAAGGTGTAAAATATCTGTTTTAAAAACCTTGAAAAGGTGTAAAAAAATGCTATAATAAATCTTGAAAAGGTGTAGATTTTAGAAAATGAAAATCTTGAAAATGTGTGATCCTACGAGAAAGGTATGATATGTATCGAAAAATCTACCAAAAAATGTTGGAATGGAAACAAAGGAGTGGAGGGAATACTGCTTTGATTATCGAAGGTGCCCGACGGGTTGGCAAAAGCTACATTGCGGAAGAATTTGCCAAGAAGGAGTATCGGTCGTATATTTTGATTGATTTTGCGCAGGTAGGAAAGGAGATTCGGGATGTATTTGAGAACCAGCTTGCCGATTTAGACAGTTTTTTTCGCTATCTGTCCGGATTTTATGGAGTGAAGCTGTACCCGAATGAGTCGGTATTTATCTTTGACGAGGTGCAGAAATTCCCGCGGGCACGAGAGTCGATTAAGTTTCTTGTGGCAGATGGAAGATACCACTACATCGAAACGGGCTCATTGGTTTCCATCCGCAAGAATGTAAAAGATATACAGATTCCATCCGAAGAGCGTCACATGAAGATGTATCCGATGGATTTTGAGGAATTTCTGATCGCGCTCGGCAACGAAAGTCTGATGGATTTTGTAAAAGACCGATATGCAAATCAGGCGGAAATGGGGCAGGCAATGCACCGGAAAGCAATGAATTATTTTCGTCAGTATATGATTGTTGGCGGAATGCCCCAGGCAGTAGCAGAATATGTGGCGACGGACGATTTTGACCGTACAGATGAGGTCAAGCGTGATATATTGGAATTGTATCGAAGTGACATTGCGAAGCACGCCAATGGCTCTACGATGAAGGTTATGCAGATTTTCGATGAAATACCGTCAGCATTATCCCGGCACGAGCGGAAATTTCGGTTGTCCGCTTTAGAGAGGGGTGCGAAATATCGTGATTATGAAGATGCTTTTTTCTGGCTTGCCGATGCAATGATTGTCAACCATTGTTACAATACGCGGGAACCGAATCTTGGGCTGCGGATGAACCGGGACCGGGTGACGCTGAAGTGTTATATGGCGGATACCGGGCTTTTGATCAGCCATTCGTTTGATGAAAATGGAATTGTCAATGAGGAAATATACAAGAAAATCCTGTTTGACAAGTTGGAAGTCAATCTGGGCATGCTGACGGAGAATGTCGTTGCCCAAATGCTGGTGGCAGGCGGTCATAAATTATATTTTTATGCAAACGCGTCCCGGCAGGACGCCGACTTGCGTATGGAGATTGATTTTCTGATTGCCAAAAGCACGGTTTCCAACCGGCACAACATATCGCCCATAGAAGTCAAATCCGGCAAGCGATATACGCTTTCTTCCATTCGGAAGTTTGTGCGGAAATACGCCAGCCAGACGGACACGCCGTATGTAATGCATACAAAGGATTTAAAGCGGGAAAACGGTATGTTGTTCTTGCCGATTTATATGGTGGGAGTGATGTGAAGGCAATGTGGCATATTTCCCCCGAAAAATGATCGTCAGGAGAATTTGCAGTTGTCAAAAAGCGTCAAATATGGTAAAGTGACTCCGTACTATATAATAAGAAATCAAGAACAATAGGTGTTTGTGTAACGCCAAGAGAGGCTGGACCCCTCTCCTGGCAAAGCATGGTATCAACCTACCACACAGTACAGTTCTTCGACTGCGATACACGATTGCCATTATAACACATGGTATCGTTTTTTCAAGCGTTGTATCGTAGCAGAAACAGCCTCGATAAAAGCGGGGTGTCGGTGTGGACGCATACTGACACCTCGTTCTTGATTTCTCACAGAATTTTCGCATCTGGGCGGTGTGTGCACGCACCGTCCCAAGATGCGTATTGTACCATGAAATTGCGGTACTTTGTGGGAGATCGGGATTGGAAGGAGCTGTCAAAAGACAGATTTTTGCAGTCTGGCTTTTGGTAGCTTCTTTTTTACGATTTTTGCAAGAAAGAGTATGTGAAAATGATTTTATCCGTGGGACAAAATGTATCTAGTAAAAATACGATAACTGTAGAGAGTATTGAAAAATACGCGGAAATAACAGGAGATTATAATCCGATACATTTTGATCGGGAATTTGCCAAAACAAGCATATTTGGAGAGAGGATAGCCCATGGGATGCTATCAGCAGGATATATTTCAGCACTTATTGGAATGAAACTACCCGGCAAAGGAACAGTTTATCTTAAGCAGGAAATCAATTTTCTTTTACCTGTAAAAGTGGGGGATGAAATTACAACGACGGTAACAATAGAAGAATGTATAAATTCCCAAAAAGGAATATACCGCTTAAGAACGGTCTGTGTGAATCAGAAAGATCAAATGGTTGTTACTGGTGAAGCTATTGTGAAATGGAAGGAGCAGAAATGAGTACATTTTATGATGAACATGAGCTTGCAGCATTGGGATTAAAATATTATGGAAAGAATGTTTTGATAAGCAGAAATGCAGTGCTCTATAGTCCGCATACATTAGAAATTGGTGATAATGTAAGGATTGATGATTTTACAACGATCAGTGGAAATGTAAAAATAGGAAATTATATTCATATTGCACAATTTTGTGGACTTTATGGTGGAGATGCGGGTATTGAAATGGAAGATTTTACGGGACTATCTTCTCGCGTCGTAATATATGCGACATCAAACGATTATTCAGGATATTCTATGACAAACCCAATGGTGCCTGAAAAATACAAAACGACAGACAAAAATGCCCCTGTGAAGCTTGAAAAGCATGTTATCATTGGCTGTGTCTCTGCAATTCTTCCAGGTGTTACAATCCATGAAGGCAGTTCAGTAGGAGCAATGACATTATGCAATAAATCGTTGGAGTCTTGGGGAATCTATGCAGGTGTACCCGCAAAAAGAATTCGTGACAGAAGTAGAAATCTTTTGGAGTTGGAAAAGCAGCTGTGGGATGAAGTGGAACGGAATTGTTAAAATGGAAAGCTTTTATCGATTATTTCGAAAAAACTTGGAGAGGCTTGAAAAGGCAAAAGAACGCGACGCATCCGATGAATTTGTATTGAGTGGGACTGTGCAGAAATTCAATCTGACCTTTGACATTGCGTGGAAAGTGATGAAGGATATCTGTGTCAATCACTACAAGGTGCTGGATTTTGCAATGGGTTCGCCGAGGGAGACTTTGCGTGTGGCGGCTTCGGTTCGATTGATTTCTGACGACCGATGGATGAAAATGTTGGATGACCGCAACCGGTTAGCGCATGATTATGATGGTTCGTTGGCAGAAGAGTGTTTTTCGGTCATCGTTGAAGAGTATTTACCGCTGTTTCAAGGTTTTGCGGATACCGTATCAAAGATAATCAAGACGAATGTGTAAAAAAGATGAAATCTTTCAAGAAAATTATGTAAAAAAGATGAATTTTATGGTATAATTTCCGTAAAAATCATGAATTCCTTATAAAAAGGGGTGGATGGTATGTTCCGGAAATTTTATCAGAAGCTGATGGACTGGCAGGTGCAGAATGTCAAAGAGCCTCTGCTGGTGACCGGGGTGAGGCAGGTTGGGAAGACTTGGCTGATCCGGCAATTTTGCAAAGAGCAGTATCCTGACTATATATACATCAATTTGGAAAGCCAGCCTGAATTTTTATCTGTTTTTGAGGAAGGACTTCAACCGGAACAGATTTTGCGGCAGATCGGAATATTGATGGGAAAGAGCGTTCATCCGCAGACGCCCATTTTTATCGATGAAATTCAGCAGAGCGAGGCAGCAATCAATGCTTTAAAGTATTTCTGTGAAGCTGACGCAAATTACCGGATTATCGGGGCAGGAAGCCTGTTGGGAGTAAAAATACGCCGTTTTTCATCATCTTTTCCAGTCGGGAAGGTCAGAATCCAGCAGCTACGTCCTATGGATTTTGAAGAATTTCTGATCGCTTGTGGGCAAGATGCATTGCGGGAAGCGATTCGGCAATCCTATCATGAAAGCCGTCCATTGCCAGAAGGAATCCACCAAAAGGCAATACAGTTATACCGGGATTACCTGTTTGTCGGCGGGATGCCGCAGGCGATAAACAATTATATTGATCACGATTGTTCCGTATTGGAATTTGACCGGAAAATCCAGCAGAATTTATTGTTTTCCTATTCAGCAGATATGACGAAATACACGACAAGCGCGGCAGAAGGCGTGAAAATCAATGAGATTTATCAATCCATTCCCCGACAGCTGGCTCGTGAAAATCCGAAGTTTACATACAAAGAAGTGCGTTCTAAAGCGAATAAACGGGACTTTTCGTCTTCTTTGGATTGGCTCGGAGCATCCGGTCTGGTAGAAATTGTCAAAAAGGCAACATTTCCCCAGTCTCCATTAAAAGCATTCGCAGACGATGACAGTTTCAAGGTGTATCTTTCCGATGTTGGCCTGCTTTGTGCAATGAGCGGGCTGCAGTATCGGGATCTGCTTCCATCACAGCATAGTATATTTAAAGGTGCCGTGACGGAGAATTATATGGCAGATGCTTTGGCGTGTATAGAGAGCGAATTGTACTATTATAAGCCGGATTACAGCATGGAGATTGATTTTTTGCTGGTTCGTGAGGGCGGAGTAGTACCGGCGGAAGTAAGGTCCGGTCGACATAAACGGTCAACAAGTTTGAAGAATTTTGTGCAAAAATGGACACCACCGTATGCCATGCGTATTTCAGAGACGAATTTCGGGAAGACAGATGACTTGTATTCCATTCCATTATATGCGGTCTTTTGTCTGGATGAAGAGATTTAATATTCCTTATAAGGCACAACATCTCCCATTCCGGAGGAATAATACAGCTCATTTTCATCCGTGATGAAGATCGCTTCGATGTTGGCGTGTGATTCAACATAATCCATGCCATTGTCCAAGCCCAGCAAAAATACGGTGGTTGACAAAGCATCCCCATCGGTTGAGGAATCGCTGATGATCGTAACGGAGGACAATCCGTTGTCACAAGGATAACCGGTCGATGTGTCGAGAATATGGTGGTAAATGTTCCCGTCCTGCTCGAAATACCGCTGGTAAGTGCCGCTGGTCACGACCGATCTGTCAGTCAATTCGACTGCGACAATCGGCGTCCCATCGGTCGAGAAAGGCTTCTGGATGCCGATGGTATAGCTGCTGCCGTCAGGTTTCTCCCCAAGCGTCAGGACATTGCCGCCGAGATTGATCAGCCCCGCCGAAATGCCTTCGCTTTCCAGATATTCCTTCATTTTGTCCGCGATATAGCCTTTGGCAATGCCGCCGAGGTCGAGAGCAGCATCCGCATCGAGCAGAGTCACTTGATTGCCGTCAACTTGGACCTTGGTATAATCGATATGAGCCAGACGGTCGGCAATTTCCGAAGCATCCGGCACGAGAGAAGCAGCATCATCCGAAGCTTTTGGTGCATTTACTGCGTCGGGATATTCTGCAATATCCGAAGAAACATCATGCGCTGTATCATTTGGTTCATCCGCGTCTGCCATTGCCGTTTTTTCGTGAAAATCCCACAAATCAGAAAGCTTTCCGATTGTGATATCGAACTTACCGCCGGACTCCTGGCTATAAGATAATCCCTTTTCAATCAATTCTGCAGTTTCATCGTGTACCGTGACGGCTTCATTGGGATGGGCGTTGATTTTGGACACATCGCTGTCCGCAACCGTGTCAGAAAAATACTGCTCAAAGGTTTCCGCCATTTCCATACAATGGTCGAGGGCATATTGCTGCGACTGGTCGTAAAGGGTCACCTGAATGACCGTGTCAAAATAAAAGCCGCTGTCCGAAATCGGTTCGTTGGAATGCGGCGCACAGCCGCCCAAAAGGAAAGCCGTGGTTGATGCAAGCAGTATTTTTGTTGTAAAAGCTGTTTTTATATTACGCATAGCTGTTTGACATATCTGTTGAGCACAAAGCATTTTTTCTTAGGAACTGTCACAAAATAACTTGCACATTTCTGGCTTGTCTTCAGCTCCATCTGTTGCGTTGTCCTCAATCAACGATGCGCCGCATCGCCTCATTCGGACGCCTTGCATATGAAGCTGAATCCATCGCCATAAATGCACAGATTAATTTGAGACAGTCCCTTAATCTCGAATTATAGCACAGATAGATGATTTTTTCTTGGAATTGTGGTAAAGTAGTTTCAATTGTCGCGTATATTTGTTTATTTCAAAAATAGATTTGGATTGGAGATACATAATGAACCCTTTTTCTGAGAAAAAACGCATTGTGATCAAAATCGGCTCGCACTCGCTGGTACACGCAAGGACGGGGCGGGTGGATTACATCAAAATGGAACGGCTGGCAATGGAGATTTCCGATTTAAAAAACCGCGGGCTGGATGTCTGCCTTGTTTCATCAGGGGCGATGGCGGTAGGCAGGCAGATTTTGGGCGTGCAGCACAAGTCAAAATACCAGCCAGAAAACCAAATGCACGCGTCAATTGGGCAGGCGCGGCTGATGTCAATCTATCAGAAATTTTTCACTGAATATAATGAAATTTGTGGGCAGGTGCTGATGACGAAAGAGACGATGCGCGATAATGTCTCGCGGAAAAATGCCCAGAATGCCTTTGAGGAATTATTTAAAGCGGGTGCGATCCCTGTTGTCAACAACAATGATACGGTCTCCACTTACGAAATCCAGTTTGGCGACAACGATACGCTTTCTGCCATTGTCACATCGCTGATCCAGGCGGATCTGCTGATCATTTTAACCGATATAGACGGGCTGTATTCCGCGGATCCGCGGGAGAACGAGAGCGCGCATCTGATCCGTCATGTGGGGCGGATTGACGATGCCCTGCTTGAGATGGCTTCCGACCGTCCCGGCAGCGCGGAGGGCACCGGCGGCATGGCAACCAAGCTGCGTGCCGCGCAGATTGCAACGGCATCCGGGGCGGATATGGTGATCGCCAATGGGGCTGATGTGACGATTTTACACCGTATTTTTGAAAATGACTATGTCGGAACCTTTTTTGAAGGACATTTCGATGAAGATTTTGACCTTCTTGGCGTAGTTGAAGAAGGATATTGACGATCCGGGCCGAAAAACGATCTGCAGCAGAAATAAATTTTATGACAAACGAACGACAATCCGAAGCAGAGACAATCCGAAAACGAATGAAAGCGCTGCGCCAGCAAAAGAGCTTTGACGCGCAAGGGCATTTTTTGCTGGAGCAGCAAGCATCTGTTATCCGGGAGAAGCTTGCAGAGATACTGAAAAACCAACCTTTTCTGAAACAGATTCTCTGCTTTTATCCATTCGGGAGCGAGATTCCATTACTTCCGTTATATAAAAAAATAATAGCAGACTACCTGCTATACTTTCCTATCACCGGAGAGCAGGATCTGACATTTTACAGAGTTTCTTCTATTGAAAATACTTCGTTTGTTTCGGGGAAAATGGGAATATCCGAACCGTCAGAACGCCAGGAAGCGTATGGAGTTGCGTCAGATGGAGTGTTTCCTCGCCGTCAAACCGGAATTCGTCATATGGAAAAGGATAAGTTTCAGAATGGATTGTACGAAACGGCAGCTATCGTTCCCGGATTGGCATTTTCACTGCAGAATAGGGGAAGGATCGGCTATGGCGGGGGGTATTATGACCGTTTTTTGGCGGAACACCCTGAAATATACAAGATTGGCGTCTGCTATGATTACCAAATCATAGCAAATCTGCCGCAAAACACCTGGGACATTCCAATGGATTGCGTGGTGACAAACTAGTTTTACGCCTATATATCGAAAAAGAGAGGATTGTGTTTTTGCGATGATTGATTTTAAGGAAAATGTGAATTCAAATCAGAAAACCACCGAAGAAACCAGGCAGCAGATGTCGTTTCTTGGGCAGGCCAAAGAGCTGGTAAAAGAGCGGTCTGAGCGGAGAGGATATCCGCTGACTTTTCATGTGACGACTTTTGGCTGTCAGATGAATGCCCGCGATTCCGAGAAGCTGACGGGCATGCTTTTGGCGGCGGGATATGTCGAAAAAGAGACGGAAGACGCGGATTTTGTCATTTACAATACCTGTACGGTGCGGGAAAACGCCAACAATAAGGTTTATGGGCGTTTGGGCTATCTTCACGGCTATAAGAAACAAAATCCACAGATGAAGATTGCCCTCTGCGGCTGCATGATGCAGGAAGATGTCGTTGTATCAAAGATAAAACAGAGTTATCCGTTTGTGGATCTGATTTTTGGGACGCACAATATTTACAAATTCCCCGAACTGTTGGTCTCAGTATTGGAATCGGAATCACAAATTGTTGATATATGGAAGGAGCATGGGGACATCGTTGAGGATCTGCCCAGCGTCCGAAAGTATCCATTCAAGTCGGGTGTCAACATTATGTATGGCTGCAACAATTTTTGCACCTACTGTATCGTCCCGTATGTGCGTGGACGGGAGAGGAGCAGACAGCCCAGAGATATTTTACGGGAGTGTGAACGCCTGGTCAAAGACGGTGTCGTCGAGATCATGCTTTTGGGTCAGAATGTCAATTCATATGGAAAGACGCTTCAACAAGAAATCTCTTTTGCGGACTTGTTGAAGGAAGTTGCGACTATCCCTGATTTACAGAGGATCCGTTTTATGACATCCCATCCAAAAGACCTGTCGGATGAGCTGATTGAAGTGATGGCTTCCTATAAAAATATCTGTCCGCATCTGCATCTTCCGCTGCAATCCGGAAGCGATACGATGCTTGCCGCTATGAACCGGCATTACACCAAGGCGCATTACCTGTCTTTGGTAGACCGCTTGAGAGCCGCGATTCCGGACATTACGCTCACAACAGACATCATTGTCGGATTTCCGGGCGAAACGGAGGATGATTTTGCTGAGACGATGGATGTCGTGGAACGCGTGCGGTATGACAGCGCGTTTACCTTTATCTATTCCAAAAGAACTGGAACTCCTGCCTCTGCAATGGATGGACAAGTGGCAAAAAATATTGTGAAGGGACGGTTCAACCAACTTCTTGAACGAGTCCAGACAATCGGTGCAGAGCAGAGTGAGCGTTTCGTCGGAAGCAAACAGAAGGTATTGATCGAACATCTTAATGAGCAGGATCCTTCACTCGTCACGGGACGGATGATGAATAATTCTATCGTCCATCTGGCTGGAACGGAAAAAATGATTGGGCAGGTTATACCCGTAAATATCAAGGAAAGTAAAGGATTCTATTATCTTGGTGAACCGCTATGAACGGGATGTCCAAATATGTGCGAAAAAATGACATTATCTTGTTGTCGTGCATTGCCGTTCTGATTTTTGTCAGCTTTGGTTTAAGAATCCACTCGATGATGAATAACGGGTCAACTATAGAAATAACTGTTGACGGGAAGGTGTATGGGCGGTATGCTTTAGAACAGGATCAGCGCATTCCTGTCGAAATCGATGACGAAACGAAAAATATTGTTGTCATAGCGGATGGAGAGGCGTATATGGCGGAGGCATCCTGCCCTGACAAGCTCTGCATACATCAGGGAAGGATCGAAAGCCGCTCGCAATCCATTGTGTGCCTGCCCAATCGCGTGATCGTGACAGTTGTAGACGGCGAGGAACCGGAAATTGATTCGATGACGGATTAGATGAATGGATTTGACTGAACTTATACGATGAATGAGTGGCACGGTAAAAAACTCATAAAACAGCTTCCACTATGGGGCATATTGGTCTCTTTGGCATTGATACTGAGCTTTATTGAAAGCCTGATCCCTTTTTATTTTGGAATTCCGGGGATGAAGCTTGGCCTATGCAACGCCATTGTCGTGATTTTGCTGTATCTTTCATCGGCGCGGGAAGCGTTGCTGATCAATCTTTGTCGTATTGTGCTGGCTGGATTTTTGTTTGGCAATGCGTTTGGCATACTCTATAGCTTTGGCGGGGCACTGTTGTCCTTTTTATGTATGTGGACCGTTTACCGCACAGGGCTGTTTACCATCACAACGGTCAGTATCATAGGAGGGCTGACACACAATATCGGGCAGTTGTGTGTGGCCTCTGCGGTGCTCGAAAATGTCAATATTTTCTGGTATGCACCTGCATTGATGCTCGCCGGAGCCGTGACCGGAGCGGTGATCGGAGTTTTGGCTACGGAATTGATACCCCGATTGAGGTTTTTGTTTATATCATAATATAGTAGATAAGGAGAACAACTTATGTACGCCTACATCGAAGGAACGATCGACGAAATCACGGAAACACAGCTCATTCTCGATCACGACGGGATCGGCTACGAGCTGTTGATGCCGCAGTCCGATCTGTCACGATTAACCGGGCATCGGGAGCGGATGCGGATCTATACCTATTATCAGGTGTCGGAAAACGGCGTCGCCCTCTATGGCTTTTTGACCAAAGAGTCCAAAGAGCTGTTTTTGCTGCTGGTCACAGTCAACGGTGTCGGACCCAAAGCGGCTATTGCGATACTTGGAACGCTTTCTGCCGAAGACCTGCGGTTTGCGATCATCGGGGAGGATGTGAAAGCAATTTCTGCGGCACCGGGCGTCGGGCCGAAGACGGCAAAGAGGATCATTTTGGATTTAAAGGATAAAATCGACTTTGTTGAAGCGGTGGAATCCCATCTGGACAGCGGCGCGCAGGCTGATGCATCCGCGAAAAACGACGCCATGGCGGCACTTGTCGCCCTCGGATATTCGTCATCGGATGCGGTGCGCGTCTTTGCGGATATGGAAATCGCAGAAGACATGCAGGCAGACGAGCTGATTCGGGCTGCATTGAGAAAGTTAAGTTAAAACGGAGTTATTATGGACAGACGCGTCATTACCACGGAAATTTTAAAAGAAGACAAAACGACTGATTTCACCCTGCGTCCGCAGACATTGCAGGAGTATATCGGTCAGCAGAAGGCAAAAGAAACGCTGGCAATCTATATCGAAGCGGCAAAAGAGCGTGGAGAGCCGCTCGACCATGTGCTGTTTTACGGGCCGCCCGGGTTGGGAAAGACGACGCTGGCAGGGATCATTGCGAATGAGATGGATGTCCACATCAAAATTACATCCGGACCCGCCATCGCCAAGCCCGGGGAAATGGCGGCGCTGCTGTCGGGATTGGCAGAGGGCGATATCCTGTTTGTCGATGAGATCCACAGGCTCAACCGTCAGGTCGAGGAAGTGCTGTATCCGGCGATGGAGGATTACTGCATCGATATCATGATCGGAAAAGGACAGCAGGCGCGCTCGATCCGGCTCGATCTGCCGAAATTCACACTGGTCGGGGCAACGACAAGGGCGGGGCTTTTATCGGCACCGCTTCGCGACCGTTTTGGCGTACTGCACCATTTGGAGTTTTATTCACCCAAAGAGCTGGCCGTGATCATCAAACAGTCCGCAAAAAAGCTTGAGGTGGATATTGACGAAGCGGGAGCTTATGAAATGGCGCGCCGTTCAAGAGGGACGCCGCGCCTTGCCAACCGCCTGCTGAAGCGTGTCCGGGATTTCGCGCAGGTACGCTACGACGGCGTGATTACCGAAACCGTGGCGAAAGAGGGGCTTGACCTTCTGGATGTGGATTCCGAAGGGCTCGACCAGAACGACCGCAATATGCTGCTGACGATCATCGAAAAATTTGACGGCGGTCCGGTCGGACTCGACACATTGGCGGCGGCGCTTGGCGAAGACGCGGGCACGATCGAGGATGTTTACGAACCGTATCTGGTGAAAAACGGTTTTATCAACCGCACGCCAAAGGGACGGGTCGCCACCAAAGCGGCATATTCCCACTTCAAAAAGGATTTTTCAGAACAGATGATGCTGTTTTCGGAGGATGATGCGTAACGCGTTTTGTTGCAGCCGATGAAAATATCTGTTTTCGGGTATGTTTAACAATGCATTTTTTATAAAAATTTCAGAAAGTTGTTGTTTTTCTTGCTGTATTCCGATAAAATGAGTCTTGTGTGTATTTGGGCGCTGCCCGAATGGTTTGGTGTGTGAGGAGGAGTTGCATGTCGGCAAAGAAGAGCGCAGAAGTCCTGATTGGGGGAAGGGTTTATACGCTTTCCGGTTATGAGGAGGAGGAGTATCTGCAGAAAGTCGCTGCCTATATCAACAACAAGCTGGCTGAATTCAATGAGATGGAAGGTGCCGCCCACTTGTCTGCCGATATGCGCGCGACACTGATTGAACTGAATATTGCCGACGACTTTTTCAAGGCAAAGGACACGATTGAGAAGCAGGAAGCGGATATCGAACGCAAAGACAAGGAAATCTACGATCTAAAGCACGATCTGATTTCCAATCAGGTCAAGTTTGAAGCATTGGAAGAGACGATTTCTTCGCTGGAGAGCGAGAAGAAAGAGCTGCTCAGAGCCAAATCCAAGCTGGAAGCTTCGCTGGAGGATGCGTTGCTCGGATCGTTGGATTTGGATGACGGCGCGAAACGGAAGACCGTATAATGCTGTTTATGACCGCGGATTGCTGCGGGATATGAAAATGACTGGAGTTCCGCAATGGCGGAGCTCTTTTCACATTAGTGGAGAATGATGGAATACGATACGATCGAAGTGCTCGCCCCCGCGGGGAGCCCTGAAATTGCCCGTGCCGTGCTAAAAGCGGGAGCGGATGCTGTTTATTTTGCGGGAAATGCTTATGGAGCTAGAGCCTATGCTCCCAATTTCACAAGGCAGGAAGCCTCTGATATGCTTGATCTTTTGCATTTGCACCGAAAAAAGGCGTATCTGACGGTCAACACGCTGCTCAAAAATACGGAAATCGAGCGGCAGTTGTATGATGACCTGCGGTTCTACTACGAGGCAGGAGTCGATGCCGTGCTGGTGCAGGATTTCGGCGTGCTCATGCTGCTGCGGGAGTATTTTCCCGACTGGCCTGTCCATGCCAGCACGCAGATGAACATCGTTTCGCATTACGGGGCAAATTTTTTAACCGAATACGGCGTCAAACGGATTGTAGCGGCGCGGGAACTGTCGTTAGGTGAAATCCGGATGCTCTGCGCAAATTCCGGTGCAGAGATCGAAGTGTTCGTACATGGCGCCCTGTGTGTCTGTTATTCAGGGCAATGCCTGATGTCGAGCTTTCTCGGCGGACGCAGCGGCAACCGCGGCAGATGCGCCCAGCCCTGCCGCCTGCCCTACAGAGTCCTGGACGGACGGGGCAGGAAAATCAAGACGCCCGGAGACTATATGTTAAGCCCCAAGGATCTTTGCGGTATTGCGGATCTGCCCGCATTGATCGAGGCGGGAGTCTGTTCTTTAAAAATTGAGGGGCGGATGAAGCAGGCGGCATATGCGTCAACGGTGACTTCCCTCTACCGTAAGTATGTCGATCTGTACCTGGAAAAAGGACGGAAAGGCTACGCCGTTTCGGAGGAGGACAGCACACGGCTTTTGGCAAGCGGCAGCCGCAACGGATTTACGAATGCCTACTTTTTTGTCCATAATACGCCCAAAATGATGAGTTTCGCGGACTCTTCACATGAAAAAAAGCAGGCGGATTTAAAAGAACATAATGAGTCTGTCCAAAGCCAAAAAGCAAAAGAGCTTCTGCCTGATGAAAAGTTGCCGATCGGAGGACATCTGACGGCAAAAATCGGTGAACCTTTGGCACTCGTGGTGCGCAGCGGACTGACTGCTGTGACGGTATTCGGAAATACATGCGAACAGGCCAGGAAGCAGCCGGTATCGGAAAGCGATCTTTACAGCAAGCTGAACAAGACCGGGGACAGTCCGTTTGCTTTCCGGGAAATGTCCATAGAGATGGATGAAAATATTTTTGTCCCATTAAAAGAAATCAACCGGTTAAGGAGGGAAGCGCTGGAAGGGCTTTACCATAAATTGGTGTCTGCGTATCACAGAAAGCTTCCGCTTGTCCCTTTTTTACAGATGGATTCACCGAATCCTGATATAGAAGCAGAACCTGCAATTTTTGTGCGTGTTTTAAATGAAGAGCAGTTTTGGGTCGCGCAGAAACAGCCATTTGTAGATGCCATTATCCTTCCGATCCGGCTTTACCAGGCTGTAATAGAAGCCGGAGAAGACCGTGAAGAATTTGCCGGTGAACATTCTAAAACCGTGAAAAAAAGGCAAAAACGCTATATTGTTGAACTTCCTGTCGTGCTTCGGCACGGGACGGCTGAAGCATATGCGCAGTTTGTCAAAGAGCACGGCAGGGCCGAATACGAAGTGTCCGGCTATGACGCGCTTGGGTTTGCAAAGGAAATGGGCATTCCGATGGCGCAGATCCACGCAGGCTACCGGCTGTATATGATGTCCGGCCGCGCGCGGGATGGATTCCGCAGGACCGGCATAGAGCATGGAAGCGTCCCGTTAGAGCTGTCCGAAAAAGAGCTGTCACACCGCGACAACAGCACTGACCGGATGCTGGTCTATGGCCGTGTTCCGCTGATGTATACCGCGAACTGCGTGGCAAAAAATACCGGGAAATGCACGAAGACAGCTTCACTTTATTATTTGCAGGACCGCAAAGGGAAGAATTTTCCCGTCATTTGTGACTGCACGACCTGCACCAACATGATTTACAACGCCGTCCCGACCGATCTGACAGACAAATACCGCGAGATCGCTGCGCTGCGGCCCGAAGCGGTAGAAATTGCATTTTCAACAGAAACCGGAACGGAAGCAGAAGCCGTGCTGAAACGAGTACAAAAAGCCATTGCAGGCAAAAACAAAATCGATCCGCCCGGTTATGAATTCACACGAGGACATTTTACGAAATCCATAAAGTAAGACCGATCACGCTAAGATTCGTACCAAATAGAGGACTCAAACATTATGCTCCATCTGCTGATTTTTATATCCCGTTTTGCTTTAGTCATCCTGTTAGCCTTTTACACCTATTCCTGCTTTGCGGCCTTAAGGAGCGGAATATCCGAGGAACAGCAGGATTTTCTGTACTTCCGGCAGACGGCTTGTATGTATATGTTCATACTGATCGCCAATGGCATCCTGTACTTGTCAACCTTTGAGGAACAGGTGCTTGTGATGCTTGGGATGGAGATGGCGTTTTTCATTGCCGTGAGCCTGATCTACAAACACATTTACCGCAATGCATCGCTGTCGGTCACCAACAATATGTGCATGCTGCTGGCCATTTCGTTCATTATTTTGACGAGGCTCGACATCGATAAGGCATACAAGCAGCTTGTCATTGCGGGCATTTCGCTGGCGATCACCTGCCTGATCCCGTTTTTGGTCAAGAAGCTTAAGTTCTTGAACCGTCTGACCTATGTCTACGCAGCGGTCGGGATCCTGGGATTGGGGCTTGTCGCTGTTGCAGGAAGCACCTCTTACGGCGCAAAACTGTCTCTTTCGATTGGTGGATTCTCGATTCAACCGTCAGAATTCATCAAGATTCTGTTCGTGTTTTTCGTGGCGGCAATGCTGTACGATGCCGGCAATGACCGAAGGAAGATTGAAATAGCGACAGCCGTGGCAGGGCTGCATGTGCTGATGCTGATCGCGTCAAGAGACCTCGGCGGGGCGGGGATCTTCCTGCTGACTTATCTGGTAATGCTGTATGTCTCTACGCAGGAGCCGCGGTTTTTATTGATCGGACTTGCCCTCGGCGCAGTCGGCATGGTGTGCGCGTATTTTCTGTTCGGACATGTCAGAAACCGTGTGATGGCTTGGAAAAATCCACTTTCCGTCGTGGACGGCGCGGGTTACCAGATCAGCCATTCCCTGTTTGCCATCGGTACCGGCGGATGGTTCGGCAGCGGTCTGTACCAGGGAATGCCCGAAAAAATACCGGTCGTGGAAAAGGATTTCGTCTTTTCGGCGATCTCGGAGGAATTGGGCGGCGTGTTCGCGCTCTGTCTGATTTTCATCTGCATCAGTTGCTTCTTGATGTTTTTTAACATCGCAATGCAGATTCACGACCGATTTTACAAATTGATCGCATTGGGACTGGGTACGGTCTATGCGACCCAGACATTCCTGACGCTCGGCGGCGTCACCAAATTCATCCCTTCTACGGGAGTCACATTGCCATTGGTCAGCTATGGAGGCAGCTCCCTGATGTCCACAATGATTCTGTTTGCGATCATCCAGGGGCTGTATGTCATGCGGGAAGAGGACGGACAATGAGAAAACGACGACAAGAAAGCCCCCGGCGCAGGGGATCGATCAACCGCGAATTCGCCATTGTCACCTATGGCTTTCTGCTTCTGTTTCTGTGCATGGCGGGATATTTTATCTATTTTGTCGGCTATGCGGGGGAGGATTTTATTGACAGCCCCTACAATCCCCGGCTGTCACAGCTTTCGGAGCACATTATCCGCGGGGATATCCTGGCCGCGGACGGCACGGTGCTGGCGACCTCAGAGGTTGACGACGCCCAGAATGAGACCCGGGTGTATCCTAAAGGCAATGAATATGCCCACATTGTCGGTTTTTCGTCCAATGGAATGTCCGGGACCGAATTGGATGCGAATTTCCAGTTGCTCCGGTCGCATTCGTTTTTTATCGAAAAAATCATCAATGAGCTGCAGGAGCGGAAGAATCAGGGTGATGCGGTGGTGACATCCCTCGATACGGCACTGACTGACGCGCTGTACGTCGGCATGGCAAATTACGAGGGGGCGGCAGTCGCGCTTGATCCTGAAACGGGTAAAATCCTTGCGATGGTATCCAAACCGGATTTCGACCCGAATACGATCGCGCAGAATTGGTCCTATTATACGGAAACCGGCTCATCGGTACTTCTAAACCGGGCAATACAGGGGCAGTATCCGCCGGGTTCGACCTTTAAAATCTTAACGGCGCTCGAATATTTGAATGAGGGCGGCGGTATGGAGGATGCCTTTAACTGCAGCGGCTCCTATACCTACGGTGATACCACGATCCACTGTTACCACAATACCGTACACGGCGCGCAGAATTTTGAAGAGGCGTTTGCCCATTCGTGCAACAGCGTCTTTGCCGAGGTCGGTCTGTCATTGGATAAATCCGGCATGGCCCGGCTTGCCAAGCGGCTTTTGTTCAACCGGACGCTGCCGACGGAGCTTAAAAATGTAAAGAAAAGCTCGTTCTCATTAAAGGACGCGGACAGCGGACTTGTGATGCGGACGGCGATCGGTCAGGGGAATACCCTCGTAACGCCGATCCACATGGCGATGATCGCTTCGGCGATTGCAAATGACGGCGTGCTGATGGAGCCGTCGGTCATCGATCACACGCAAAACGACGGCGGCACGCTGGTTCGCCGGTATCATCCGGTCAGGTACGGGGAATTATTTGATGAAAGCGAAGTGGGGATCCTGCGTGAAATGATGCGCTATGTCGTCACGAATGGGACCGGCAGCAAGCTTTACACGGACAGCTATACGGCTTATGGGAAGACCGGGACGGCGGAGTTTTCCGACAACAAATCGGAAGCGCACTCATGGTTCGTCGGATTTGCCGAGCAGGATGAGAAAAAAATTGCCGTCGCCATCGTCTTAGAACGGGCCGGCAGCGGCAGCGAGCACGCCGTTCCATTGGCGCGCACGATGTTTGATACCTATTTCCGGTAGAGATTTATCCCGCAGTGCCGTGAATCAATTTGGACATTGATTCTCCTTGTGCTTTCGTGGTATAATCAATTTTAGTATTTTTCACAGCATCAGGAGGCATTGCAATGATCGAAGCAACGAGCTGTGGTGGTGTGGTCATATTTCGTGGAAAGATTCTGCTCCTTTACAAGAATTACCATCATCACTACGATGGATGGGTTCTGCCGAAAGGAACGGTAGAGGAAGGCGAGTCATTTGATGAGACTGCCATTCGGGAGGTTCGGGAAGAAACCGATGCCAATGTGACGATTGTCCGTTATGTCGGCAAGAGCAATTATACATTTACGGTACCAGAGGGGATGGTGGACAAGACGGTCCACTGGTATCTGATGATGGGCGACAGCTATCACAGCCGTCCCCAGCGGCGGGAATACTTTGAGGATTCCGGCTATTACAAGTACCATGAGGCTTATCATCTGTTGAAGTTTGCCAATGAAAAGGCAGTATTAAAGCAGGCGTTCCGTGCGTACATCGATATGAAGCGGCACGGGAGATGGAACCAGAACGATGCGCCGGGAAAAGACGACAAACCGCAGACTTAATTTCATACCTTGCCAAAATCTCTATCTGTCGGACGACGATCTTGACATTGAGGGGATGTTTCATCGTATCCGGATGGGCAAAAAATGCCGTTCGCTCTATTTGATCGCCTTGTCTGAACGGGATGGGGAGATGTTTGTGATTTATTCGGCGCAGGAGCTTCTTCTGCCGGTGTACGACGGCAGGGATATCTATGTCGCAGGGGCGGCAAAGGGCTATCGGCGGACGCTCTCCCTGCTGAAACAGATGCTTTTGACGGTTTACCAGGATACGAATACATTCGATGTGGATCATTATTTTCATCCTTAAAATTTTGGGCATTCTGCTGGCAGCGGCGTTTGCGTTGATCATCCTCGCTCTGGCTTATCTTCTGTTTGCGCCGGTGACCTACCGCGCCACCGGAGAGCGGCAGACGGAAGCGGGGCTTGAACTTGCAGGATATGACTTGCTGCGGCTGATTAAGGTGTATATCGTTTATGAAAAGAAGCATTGGCGGTATGGCGTGCGTCTGCTGTGGGGGCTGTTCGGAAAAGAGCGTCGTCGCGGGGAGGATGAAGGACCGTCCTCTGAAGCACCGGTTGTTGAGCCGGATCTGCCTGAACCGAACCGCAAAGCGCATAAGAAGCCGGCAAAACCGGCGCATAAATCTGATGAAATCCGCAAACCGCGCGAACCAAGAGAGCCGCGTGAGCCGGATCAAGACATTACAGAACCGGAACCGCCGGAAGACATTGGCTCCAAACAAAAACATAACGATCCGGAAGCGGGACGGCTCAAAAAAATACAGATGATGCTTTCGCATCCGGGCAACCAGAGGGCAATGTCGTTGCTGTGGAACGGAGGGATCGGGCTTTTGTACCGTATCCGCCCGCATATCAAAAAAGTGGACGGCAGCTTTTCAACCGGTGCGCCGGATACGACAGGAGAATTGGTCGGCGCGATATCGATGCTGCCCGCAGCGCACGGCGGCAGGGTTCATCTCAACCCGGATTTTGAGAGCGAAAAGCCTTATGCGACAGGCAATTTTGATGTATATGGCAGCTTACGGCTGTGGTTTGTGGCGGCGTTTGCTGTCAGAGTGATTGCCAGCCGGGATTGCAGGAGATTGTACCGTCAGGCACGGCAGTTGTGATATTTTGGGATATTAAGTGACACGGAGGATTAAGAATCATGGCAAAGAGTGACGAATTGATGAAAAGCACGATCGGCAATCTGTTCGACGGGATGGAGAGCTTTCTTTCGACCAAATCCGTCGTTGGCGAGCCGATTTATGTCGGAGATACGATCATCATTCCGCTGGTGGATGTTTCGTTCGGCATGGGAGCAGGCTCTTTTATCGGCGACCGCAAGAACAGCGCTGCCGGCGGTATTGGCGGCAAGATGTCCCCCAGCGCGGTGCTGGTCATTACCAATGGCAAGACCAGGCTGATCGACATCTCCACCAACCACGGCATCAACAAGCTTTTGGATCTCGTGCCCGATTTCGTTGCCAACTTTATGAACCGCGGCAAGCCTGTCACCGATCCGGGTGAAATGGCAGCCCGTACAGCGGCGGCAGAAGAGATGGAAGAGACGATTTTCGACGCGACAGAAGTGGGATAAAAAAATGCTTGCATTTTAGGTTGTTCTTTGGTAAAATACCGTCGTTGCGTTTATGAAGATCAGATTTTGGATGAAAGATACAAGGAGGAAGTCATGGCTAAATGTTCCGTATGCGGAAAAGGAGCTCATTTCGGTATCAAAGTGAGCCATTCTCATAGAAGATCCAACAAAATGTGGAGATCCAACATCAAAAAGGTAAAGTGTGTTGTCAACGGCGCGCACAAGCGTCTGTATGTCTGCACTGCCTGCCTGCGTTCCGGCAAGGTTGAAAGAGCGTAGTCACTTTCAGAAGCTTTGATTGAAATGCAAGGGGAGAGCCATACCGGTTCTCCTTTTTTCGTCTGCAAATTCAATGATTTTCCATTTGTATTTTCCCCCGAATTGTATATAATAGAATGGTATCTTTAAACAGCAATCCGTGACCGGCTGTGAGGCGGTTAGCCAAGCGGACGGCTGCGGTCATTTGGCAATGCTTGGAGAGGTGGAAATATATGCAAGGGCACGGTCAGATAGAGACAAAATTAGGCAAAATTATAATTGACAAGGATGTGATCGCGACCTATGCCGGATCCGTAGCGGTGGAGTGCTTCGGGATCGTCGGCATGGCAGCCGTCAATGTCAAGGACGGGCTTGTAAAGCTTCTAAAGAGGGATTACCTGAGCCATGGGATTGATGTGAAGATTGACGAGGACAATGAGATTTCCCTTGATTTTCATGTGATCATTTCCTACGGTGTCAGTATTGCGACCGTGACGGAGAATTTGATGCAGACCGTAAAGTACAAGCTGGAAGAATTTGCCGGTATGACAGTGCGTGACATCCGCATTCATGTCGATGGCATCCGCGTGATTGACTGACAGGAGGGCTATGTGAGATGAATACGATAGATGCGGCACAGCTTTCCAAGATGTTTCTGGCAGGAGCGAAGAATCTGGAGGCAAATAAAGAGCATATCAACGAACTGAATGTCTTCCCCGTACCGGACGGCGATACGGGTACCAATATGACGATGACGATCCTTTCCGCGGCAAAAGAAGTCAACGCGATCGACGAGCTGGATATGCGCAGCCTGTGCAAAGCGATCTCATCGGGCAGCCTGCGCGGAGCGAGGGGCAATTCAGGCGTTATATTATCCCAGCTCTTCCGCGGCTTTACCAAGGTCATCAAGACCGAAAATGAACTGACCGTGGATATCCTCTGCGAGGCGGCCCAGCGGGCCGTTGAGACGGCGTACAAAGCAGTCATGCAGCCCAAGGAGGGAACGATTCTGACCGTCGCCCGTGCCGCTGCGGACAAGGCATTAGAGCTTGCGGAGACGACCGATGACATTGAAGTCTATTTGGAAGGCATCGTGAATGAATGCGAGGAGGTGCTTGCCCGCACTCCGGAGATGCTTCCCGTGTTAAAAGAAGCGGGAGTTGTTGATTCCGGCGGAGAAGGGCTCTGCAAGGTCTTAAGCGGCGCTTACGCTTTTCTTTCGGGCAAAGACATGGATGTGACGATCGCGGCCGGAGAAACGGCGGAAACAGAAGCAGCACCGGCAGCAAGCCGTTTTACTTACCGTTTGGAATTTGCGATGCTTCCGCTGCCGTACAATACCCACGAAGACCGCCGGGAGCTGCGCACCTTTATGAAGTCGATGGGAGACGGCGGACATTTAGAAAAGGAAAACGGCGTCTACATCGGACGCCTGGTCACCAACGATCCCGGACGCATTATCACCAAAGCACTGCACAACGGCGTATTGCAGAAGGTGACCATTGAAAATACCAAGCTGGACGAAGCGCCGGTATCCGCAGCGGCAGAAACGCCAGTAAAGGCAGAAGAAAAAGCTCCCGCAAAGGAGATCGGTGTCGTAGCGGTATCCATCGGTGAGGGGATGAAACGCATTTTCGAGGAGCTTGGCACTGACTGCGTCATCGAGGGCGGGCAGACAATGAATCCGAGTACTGAGGACATCATGGACGCCATCGGCAGGGTCAATGCCAAAACAGTTTTTGTCCTTCCGAACAATAAAAACATTATCCTTTCGGCAAACCAGGCCGTCGAGCTTGTCAAAGACAAGCAGGTCATCGTTCTGCCGACCAAGACTCTGCCGCAGGGGATTTCGGCGATGATCAGCTTTATGCCCGAGGAGAGCGTTGAGGAGAACTGGGAGCGGATGACCGAGGAGATCGGCTTTGTCAAGTCCGGCGAGATCACCTATGCCGTGCGGGATACCAATATCGACGGCAAGGAGATCAAGGCAGGCGACTATATGGGCATCGGAGATGACGGCATCCTTTCTGTAGAGAAAAAGCTGGACAAGACCGTGCTTGGTATGCTGTCCGAAATGGTTGACGACGATTCGGCGCTGATCACTCTCTATTTCGGATCCGATGTGAAGCATAAAGAAGCGCAGAAGCTGTACGACAAGATCCGCAAAGCCTATTCCGGCTTGGAAGTGGAGCTTCAGGAAGGCGGACAGCCTGTGTACTACTATGTGGTTTCGGTAGAATAGGGGTTTTGGGCAAAGAAAACAGTTTTTGAATTTAAAAGATTGCTTATGGATTTTTACGCACCGCTCACCGATTTAAAAGGCATCGGGAGCAAATCGGCAAAGCTTTATGAGGCGCTCGACATTTGTCATGTGGGCGCCCTTCTTTATGATTTTCCAAGGACTTACCGGCTGTATCCCGATCCCGTTGCGTCGCGTCTTGAGGAGCACGAGGGAGAAAAAACAGCGGTTTCGCTATCGCTCCGAAAGGGCATTTCCACAAAACGGACCCGCAGTATGGACATCAGCATCGGACAGGGGACTGTTGACGGAGAGCTTTTGGAGCTGATCTGGTTCCGTATGCCGTACATCCGCAACCAGGTCGCGCCGGGGCGGGCGTATATTTTCTATGGGGAATTAAAAAAAGTCCGCTCCAATGCCTGGCAGCTGCAGCAGCCCGCTGTCTACGCGCCGCAGGAATATGAACGCTTGCGCCGCAGTCCGCAGGCGGTTTATTCACTGACAAAAGGGCTTACCAATAAAGCGGTAGCCAAAGCGGTCGGGCAGCTTTTGGATGATACGGCATTGACAGAGGAGTACCTGCCGTCAGAGCTGTTAAACAAGCGTAAACTGCCGGGATACCGCTACGCGATCCGGCAGATGCACACGCCGGACGATTTTGACAGCTTAAAGGAAGCGCGCGACCGGTTAGTCTATGACGAATTCTTGAAATTTTTCCTGACAAAAGGCATGGAGCAGGGAAACGGGCAGGGGGCGCCGAACCGCTGGCGTTTTGACCGGGATGAGTGCTATCAGCGGGTGTTATCCCAACTGCCGTTTTCGCTGACAGCGGGGCAGAAAGATACATTGCAGGACATCCGTTCGGATTTTGGCGGGGAATATGTCAGCCAGCGTCTGCTCCAGGGTGATGTCGGCAGCGGCAAGACGATCCTGGCGTTTCTCGCGATGCTGCTTGCGGTGGAAAACGGTTATCAGGCGGCGATCATGGCACCGACCGAGGTGCTGGCAAGGCAGCATGAAAAGACCTTCCGCTCGTATGTCAGGGAATTTGACCTGCCGTTTCATGTCGTCTGTATTACCGGTTCCGTAAAGGCTGCCCAGCGGCGGGAGCTGAACCGTCGTGTTGCCGAAGAAGCGGGGCTTTTTATCATCGGAACCCACGCATTGCTGTCTGAAAATATGGAATACCGGGGGCTTGCCGTCGTCGTGACGGACGAGCAGCACCGCTTCGGCGTCAAACAGCGCAAAACGCTGTCAGACAAAGGGATGGATCCCCATGTGCTTGTAATGAGCGCGACGCCGATTCCGCGCACGCTGGCAATGATCTTGTACAGCGATATGCGAATCTCGGTGATCAAAGATGTGCCGGAGCGCAGGCTGCGCACCAAGAATGCGGTGATCACCAGGGAAAAACGAAAAAATGCCTTTGATTTTATCGGAAAAGAAGTAAAAGCGGGACATCAGGCCTATATCATCTGCCCGCTGGTCGAAGCCAGCGAAAAAACTGAGGCGGAAAATGTGACCGAATACGCGGCGACGGTGCGGGAGTATTTCAAAGGGGCGGTATCAGTCGGACTGCTGCACGGCAGGATGACGCCGCAGGAGAAAGACCGTGTAATGGCGGAGCTGGTCGATAAAAAAATTCAGGTTTTGGTGTCAACGACAGTTGTTGAGGTAGGAGTCAACATACCGAACGCAACGGTAATGATGATTGAAGACGCCAACCGGTTTGGACTGGCGCAGCTTCATCAGCTCCGCGGGCGTGTCGGCAGGGGCGAGTGGCAGTCGTATTGCATGTTCGTGGATGGCAGCCCGAACGGGCAGCAGAGCGAGCGGCTGTCGATCCTGGCACAGTCCAACGACGGTTTTTTTATCGCGAATGAAGACCTGCGCCTGCGCGGACCGGGGGATTTCTATGGTATCCGTCAGAGCGGCGACCTTGATTTCAAGCTGGCGGACATCTATCAGGACGCTGATGTGATGCGCCTTGCCGCAAATGACGCCCAAGAGATGCTCGCAGAGGATCCTGCGCTTACAACAGAAAAATACCGGCCGGTGCGGGAGTACCTGCGGAAGATGGATACGGTGGTTTATACGAATTTATAAGATTTTTACTCCACCAATGACACATTGTCCGGCAGCACCGGCTTTACTGTCATCGAATAATTCGTGTAATAGACGACAAATCCGGGTACGGCGCCGGAAGGCTTCTTGACTTGCTTTTTTTCGACATAGTCGATCTCAAGCTTGTCCGATTCGCGTCCCTGGGAGTAATAGCCTGCAATCTGCGCGCAGGTGACGAAATGCTCATCCGGCAATTCGCGTCCTTCGGTGCGGACGATGACATGGGAGCCTGGAATCTGCTTGGCGTGGAACCACCAGTCGTTGCCCGTGGCGAGCTTGAAGGTCAGCTCATCATTCTGGTAATTGTTTTTTCCGACATAGATGTGGAAGCCGTCCTCTGTCACATAATGCAGGGGATGGCTTTTTTCCTGTTTTTGGCCTTTTTTCGTACTTCGCTTGCGGATATAGCCTGATTCATAAAGCTCACGGCGGATTTCCGCCAGGTCAGCTTCATTTTCCGCCAGACTGAGCGCATTCTGGATCGAAGCCAAATGCGTAACGGCTGTTTCGGTTTCCAACAACAGCTCAGAGAGGGCATCCCTGGTGCGTTTCAGCTTGGCGTACCGCTCAAAATAACGCTTGGCATTGTCAATCGCGTTCAGCTGCGGGTCAAGCGGAATACGGACCTCTTTTTCCGTTTCAAAATCGGTAAGCGTCACTTCCTTTGCCTGCGGCGTCACTTCCTGCGGGTAAATCTGCAGAAGCGTGCCATAGGTCTTGAAGCGTTCCATTTTTTTCGTATCGTCCATCTGCTTCTGCTGGATGTGCAGTTTTTTCTGGTTGCGTTCGAGCATTGTCGCCACAAGCTTCCGCAGATCCGTCGATTTCTGATGGATGTTTTGATAGCGGTTGCGGTTGCCGTAATACGACGCGAGTACCTTGGAAATGCCGGGTTCTTCCGACAGTTCTTTATCCTCATAAATGCTCAGGCGGTAGGGCGCGAAGTCGATCGGCGCATGCGTATCGGGTTCACAGGCGATGCAGGGCGTTTCCGTCCCGTTTTGCACGGCAGCCAGCAGGGAAAAAAAGGCGTTGGCCAACGCGTGGACTTTATCATTGTCGGCAAAACCGGCGTTCGATGGTTCGGATCTTTTTTCCAAAGCATCCGCATTTGATGCTTGGGATAGGAATAATGAATCCGTGCTTGCGTCAGCATCTACATCCGCGCGGCAGGCAATCTCATTTGCCGTCGTCTTGGATATGCCGGTATAACGGGAAAGAAGCGCGGAAAGAATCTTTGTATGGGCATTCTGCATGCCTGCCACAAAGCCTTCGGTCGTCTCTTCGTAGGGGTCGGATTTCCCTTCCTGCGCGGGAATAAAGTAATCCCTGCCGGGCAGGATTTCCCGGACAGAGCTCGTTGAAAATGAAATGTGCTTGATCCCGTCGAGGATAAGGTCATTCTCATCGCAGAAAATGATATTGGAATGCTTGCCCATAATCTCGACATAAAGGTATTTGACCGCCCGGTCGCCTAATTCATTGCGGTGTTCGACCGTAAAGCGTACCACGCGTTCATTGCCAATCTGTTCGACCGCCGCGATCCGCCCGCCGCCGATGTGCTTGCGCAGCAGCATGCAGAAATTCGGGGCTGTCATCGGAGCCGTCTTATTCTCATCGGTCAGATACAAAAGCGGAAGAGAGGCATTCGCGGAAATCAGCAGGCGCCGGTTCTCCCGCCCGGCCTTAACCGTCAAAAGCAGCTCTTCCTTTTCGGGCTGCGCGATTTTCTTAATATATCCATCCGCCAGGTTTTCCTGCAGCTCCCTGACCAGCGCTTTTATCGTAAGTCCGTCAAATGCCATGACTCTAATCCCTTTCTGAAGCAAATCCCCAACAAAATTTGACTTCCCAAACCATATTGATTATAATATTTTCCGTATGCAAAGACATATTTGCCCTTAAACATGTATAATTATATATCATTCAGGAGATGATTTGCAATGATTAGCTCTATGACCGGCTTCGGTCATTTCGAACGCGTTGAAGGAACCAAGCGCGTGGTTGTGGAAATTAAGTCCGTCAATCACCGTTATCTGGATCTGAGCGTCAAGACCTCGCGCCGCATCAGCTCGCAGGAGCCTGTGGTTCGGGAATATCTGAAAAAACGCATCGGCAGGGGAAAAGTGGATGCCTTTGTCCATTATGAGGAATCCGCCGACGAGACCTATACGATCCGATACAATGAAAAGCTGGCCCGTGCCTATGTGGAAAATATGGCAAAAATGGCGGAAGAGTTTTCTTTGGAAAACGATATGACCGTCTCCAAGCTGGCTTCGTATCCCGATGTATTTGAACTGGTGGCCGAAGAAAAGGACGAGTCGGAGCTGACGGAGCTGATTCTGTCTGCCGTTGAAGGAGCCTGCGACAAATTCCTGGAAAGCCGCCGTCTCGAAGGGGAAAATTTACGAAAAGACCTTTTGGATAAGATGGAGCAGATGAGCGGGCTCGTCCAAAAGGTGGAAGAAAAGTCGCCCCAGATCATTGAAGAATACAAAGCCCGTCTGACGCAGAAGATCGAAGAGCTGATGGGCGACAAGCAGATCGATGAGGCAAGGATCGCGACCGAAGTGACGATATATGCGGACAAAGTCTGCGTGGACGAGGAACTGGTGCGCTTAAAAAGCCATATCAAGGAAATGACGGGAGCGCTTTCTTCGGCAGACGCGATCGGCAGAAAGCTCGATTTTTTGGCGCAGGAGATGAACCGCGAGGCGAATACGATCCTCTCCAAATCAACGGACGCGCAGGTCGCGGAGCTGGGTATCTCCTTAAAGACATTGATTGAAAAGATTCGTGAGCAGGTACAGAATCTGGAGTAGGTATGGCATTTATCAATATCGGTTTCGGCAACATCGTCAATGACGAGAAGCTGGTGGCAATGATCACGCCGGATTCCGCGCCGGCAAAGCGGCTGGTGCAGAATGCGAAAGAGGCAGGAGTTGCCATTGATGCGACGCAGGGGCGGCGGACACGCGCCGTTCTGGTGACGGAGCGGGGACAGGTTATTCTGTCGGCACTGGTGCCGGAGACGATCGCCGAACGCAGCAAAAAGAGCATTTCCGATACCGCTGCAACAGGAGAAGAGACGCATGAAGCATAATCAGGGACTGGTCATCGTCCTTTCAGGCTTTTCGGGAGCAGGCAAAGGGACGATAATGAAGCATCTGCTGGACCGCTATCCGGGGAGTTATCATCTGTCCATCTCGGCAACGACACGGCCGATGCGTACCGGAGAGCGCGACGGCAGGGAATATTTTTTCAAGAGCCGCGAAGAGTTCGACCGGATGATCGCAGATGGCGAGTTTTTGGAATATGCCACTTTTAATGGCAATTCTTACGGCACGCCAAAGACGTATGTCGAACAGCTGACCGCCGAAGGCAAGGATGTGATCTTGGAAATCGAGGTACAAGGCGCATTGCAGGTGCGTCAGATCTTTCCCGAAGCGCTTCTTTTGTTTGTGACTCCGCCGTCGGCGGACGAGCTCAAACGCCGTTTGGTCGGCAGAGGGACAGAGTCAGCTGAAGTAATCGCGCAAAGGCTTGCCATTTCCGCGAAAGAATCCGTGCTGATGCCAAAGTACGATTATCTGATCATCAACGATGTTTTAGATGAGGCGGTGGCAGAGGTTCACCGTATTATCCAGAGTGAACATTACGCTACGGGGCGGAATGCCAAGGCGATCGCGGATATGCAGGAGCAGTTAAAGCAATTTGTATAGTTTTGATAAAGTTTAAAGACAACGATGAGGAGTGAAAGGAGATTTTAACCTATGATACATCCGTCTTATGTGGAGCTGATGAAGGTCGTCAATGACGATGTCGTGATCGGGGAAGAGCCGGTTGTCAACAGCCGTTACAGTATCGTCTGTGCGGCGGCAAAGCGTGCCCGCCAATTGATCGACGGCTCCGAGCCGATGATCGAAGGACGCCGGGCATACGGCAGAAAGCCGCTTTCGATCGCTGTCGATGAGATGTACGACGGTGAACTTAGGATCCTGACCAGTGAAGAAGCTTCTGTCGAGCAGGAAAAGTTAGATGAGCTTTCGGCTCAGACCAAGGAAGTATTGGCTCGTGTCGAAGAAAAGCGCGCCGAGGAAGAAGCGCGGCAGAAAGCGATCGAGGATGCAAAGGCAGCAGAAGAAGCCGCTGCAAGAGCTGCAGAAGAGGCGGCTGCCGCAGAAGCAGAAGCCGTAGAAGAAGCGGTGGAAGTGGCTGAAGAAGAGATTGCGGATACCGCAGAAGCTTCCGAGGGCGATGAAACAGAGTGATCCGATGAATCTGCTGTTCGTCTCTTTAGGCTGTGACAAGAACCTCGTGGATTCCGAGCATATGCTTTCCCTTTTGGCAAAGGACGGCTTTACATTAGTGGAAGAGGAATCCGAGGCTGATGTCATTATCGTCAATACCTGCTGCTTCATCCACGATGCGATGGAAGAAAGCATTCAGACCCTGATCGATCTCGGGCGGTACAAGACCGAAGGGAAATGCAAGGTGCTTCTTGCCGCGGGCTGTCTGGCACAGCGGCATGCGGACGATATCCGCCGTGAGCTTCCCGAAGTGGACGGCGTGATCGGCACGAACGGCTACGATACGATAGTAAAAGCGGTACAGACGGCACTTTCGGGGAAACGCCCTGAGAACCTGCCCGGGCTGTCCGGTCTGCCACAGACCGGCAGCGGAAGGATCCTGACAACGGGCGGGCATTATGCCTATTTAAAAATTGCCGAAGGCTGCGACAAGCACTGTACCTACTGCGTGATCCCGTCGATCCGCGGCAATTACCGCAGCCTGCCAATGGAAGAGCTGCTTGCCGAGGCACGGCAGCTGGCAGCAGACGGCGTGCGGGAATTGATTTTAGTCGCGCAGGAGACGACACTGTACGGTACCGACTTGTACGGAAAAAAATCTCTGCCACGGCTGCTAGAAGAACTAAATGCCATTGAGGGCATTGCCTGGATCCGGCTGTTGTACTGTTATCCGGAAGAAATTGACGATGCGCTGATTGATGCGATCCTTGCCAATGACAAGGTCTGTCATTACATTGATATGCCGATACAGCACTGCAATGACGAGATCCTCCGCCGTATGGGAAGGCGGACAGACAAGCGGCAGCTTGAGCAGGTGATCGACCGGCTGCGGGAGAGGATACCGGATATTGCGCTTAGGACTACGCTGATCTGCGGTTTTCCCGGAGAGACGGACAAAGCGCATCAGGAGCTCGTGCAGTTTGTCCGCAGCCAGCAGTTTGACCGGCTGGGCGCGTTCTGCTATTCGCAGGAAGAGGGGACGCCTGCCGCTGCAATGCCGCAGCAGATTGACGAAGAATTCAAGCAGCAGCGCTATGAGGCGGTTATGGAGGCACAGCAGTCCGTCTCGGCGGAAAAGAACCGCAAACGGATCGGCGAGACCGAAACCGTCTTTATCGAAGGGCGGGTTGCCGACGAGGACGGCGTGTATGTCGGACGCACCTACCGGGACGCGCCGGATGTGGACGGATATCTGTTTTTGGAATCGCCCTATGACCTGATGAGCGGCCGCTTTGTCAGGGCTATAGTAACAGATGCGCAGGAATACGACCTGATTGGAGAGTTGATAGATGAATCTACCAAATAAACTGACATTATTCAGGGTAATATTGATCCCGTTTTTCGTGGCTGTCCTGCTGCTGTTTCCTGACAGCGTAAAAGGACGCCTTGCGGCGGATGGTATTTTTATCTTAGCGAGCCTGACGGATATGCTCGACGGCAAGATCGCGCGGAAATACAATCTGGTGACAAATTTCGGTAAATTCATGGATCCTTTGGCGGACAAGCTGCTGGTCTGTTCGGCGATGATCTGTCTGATCGAGCTGAGCGAGATTCCGTCGTGGATCGTTATTGTCATTATCAGCCGGGAATTCATCATTTCGGGTTTCCGTCTGATCGCATCGGACAACGGCATTGTGATTGCGGCCAGCTACTGGGGCAAATTCAAGACCGTTTTCCAGATGCTGATGATCATCGTGATGATCGCGGAGCCGCTGCATCCGGCACTTAAAACTTTGGCAGCTGTTTTGATGTGGATCGCGCTTATACTGACCGTAGTGTCGTTGATTGATTATATTTTAAAGAACAAAGATGTGTTAAAGGAGCAGGGCTAATAAAGTGATGAAGCAGGCTGAGCGGACGGCAAAATTATTATTTTCGGATGGGCTGACCATTGCGACTGCCGAGTCATGCACGGGCGGCATGATCGCGTCTGAGCTTGTGAATTTTTCGGGAATGTCGGCACATTTTGCGGAAGGCTATGTGACCTATTCAAACGAGGCAAAGGTCAAAAATCTGTCGGTAAAGGAAGAGACGCTTAAAAAGTACGGTGCCGTCAGTGAAGATACCGCCGCGCAGATGGCTCTTGGTGTACAAAAGCGGGCAAATGCAGATATTGGCATTGCCACGACCGGCATTGCCGGCCCGGACGGCGGCACCGATGAAAAGCCCGTCGGCCTTGTGTATATCGGCTGTGCGTACGCGGGCAGGGTCGTTGTCCGTAAATACCGGTTTTCGGGCAGCCGTTATCAGGTACGGCTTTCCGCGGCAAAACGGGCATTTGAGCTGGTTTACGATACGGTCGTCCGCTTCGGTGACAAGTGATGCGTGTCATAGCAGGGAGCAGGCGCAGCATTCCGCTTGCGACAGTGACAGGACCGGATGTCCGTCCGACGACGGACCGGATCAAGGAAACGCTGTTTAACATGCTTTCCGCGCAGATCGCGGGGGCGCGGTTTTTGGATCTGTTTGCAGGCAGCGGGCAGATCGGCATCGAGGCGTTGAGCCGTGGGGCAGAGGCGGCAGTATTTGTGGACAGTGACCGCCGGAGCATCCGCTGTATCGAGGCGAATCTGCAAAAGACTAAGCTTAAAGAGCAGGCAAAAGTGCTTGCCCGCGATGTAACCGCGGCGATCGGCTTACTGAAACGGGAAGAGCCGTTTGACATCATTTTCCTCGACCCTCCTTATCAGATGCCGGGGCAGGAAGCATTGCTTAAGCGTCTGGCAACGGAAGGGATTTTGGCAGAGCACGGCCTTTTGATATTGGAAGCGGATAAAAAAAGGGATGTTCCCGCCGAAGCGGTATTGCCGTTGGTCTGCACACGCGAAAAGGAATACAAAACAAACAAGCATCTGTTTTTTACGGTAGCATAGATTATGAAAAAAGCCATTTATCCGGGCAGCTTTGACCCGATCACCTTTGGACATCTGGACATCATCGAACGCTCGGCGAGGCTTTTTGACGAGGTGGTCGTCGGCGTGCTTGCCAACAGTGCAAAATCCGCATTGTTTTCTACGGCAGAGCGTGTTAATATGATACAGGAATTGGTCGCAAAGTATCCGAATGTGACCGTCGATTCCTTTGACGGGCTGCTGGTGGATTACGCGAGACAGATTGACGCGCAGATCATCATCCGCGGGCTGCGGGCAGTGACGGATTTTGAGTATGAGCTGCAGATCGCGCAGACCAACCGTGTCGAATACCCTGCGCTGGATACCGTTTTTTTGACGACCTCGCTCAATTATTCTTACTTGAGCTCGACGATCGTCCGTGAGTTTGCTTCTTATGGCGGGGATATTTCCCGTTTTGTGCCGCAGGAGATCATACCGCTGATCGAAGCGAAATATCAACGCGGGCAGTAACGACGAACGAATCAAAAAAGGATGGAAGCATATTGGGAATGAACTCCCATTGAGTTATATTATCATTTAATAAAGGAGAATGCATTATGGCGAGTCCGATTGAAGACATCATCGAAGAGATTGAGGAGTACATCGACACCTGCAAGCCGGTCGCGTTTTCAAGCACGAAAATCAGCGTCAACCGTGATGACATCCAGAGTCTGTTAGAGGAGCTGCGGAGCAAGACTCCTGAGGAAATCCGCCGTTACCAGAAGATCATCAACAACGAAAAAGCCATTTTGGACAATGCCAAAAAGCAGGCGGAGTCAATTTTGGCGCAGGCGCAGATCAAGACGGACGAGCTGGTCAGCGAGCACCAGATCATGCAGCAGGCATACGAGCAGGCGAATGAAGTCGTGATGGTCGCGACCAAGCGGGCGCAGGAGCTTTTGGACAAGGCGACGATGGAGTCGAACGACATCCGCACAAGCGCGATTGCCTATACGGACAATTTGCTGCAGGAGGTGCAGGAGATTGTCGTCCGGTCGATGGACTCGACCCGCAGTAAAGCAGACGCCTTTTTGAATGATATGCAGGTCTATCTCGACCGCGTGGTAGCGAACCGGATGGAGCTGTCGCCTTCGCCGGAAGAGACGATCGTCAACGCGCCGCAGCCTAAAGCGCCAAGGCGTGCACCTGCCCCCGCCGCGCCCAAGGCGGAAATGGTAAAACCGCCTGCGGCGGCAAAAAGCAATGCGGCCCAGCCCAAGGAGGCAGAAGACGCAAAAGCAAAGCCGGAAGAAAAGCCGGACACAAAGGCAAAGGACAGCGCCAATGATTCCAAGGGCGTCCGCAATATGTCCGAAAAGTTTTTCAATAAAGAATAACCGGAATGAAAGAATTTGTCATCCGCGCAGAAGAAAGCTCCCAAAGGCTGGATAAGTACCTTCGGCGTTTGCTACCGCAGGCTGCCGGAGGTTTTCTGTACAAGATGCTGCGCAAGAAAAATATTACGCTGAACGGCAGCCGCGCCACTGGCAAAGAGCTTTTGGCGAAAGGGGATGCCGTCCGCATTTATTTTTCGGATGACACCTTTGAAAAATTTGCGGGGCATACCGATTCGGATGCGGAATACGAAGCTTTAAAGCGGATCGCGCCGGATATCACCGTGGTATTTGAGGACGCGGATATCATAGTGCTGTCCAAACCGGCCGGTATCCTGACGCAAAAGGCAAAGGATACGGATATCTCGCTCAACGAACAGATGCTGTCGTATCTGATCCACAGCGGCGCGCTTAACAAAGAGCAGTTTGCCGCATTCCGCCCATCGGTGATGAACCGCCTGGATTTCGGGACGAGCGGTATTGTGCTTGCGGCAAAGTCCCTGCAGGGAGCGAGGTCATTAGCGGGTCAGATCGCAAGTCATAGCTTAAAAAAAGAATATCTTTGCCTTGTCCACGGGGACTTCCGGGATCAGGGAAAGGCAGTTTCCTATCTGGTCAAGGATGAGACTGCGAATCTCGTTTCGTTGTATGACGAACCAACTGAAGGAGCTGTCCGGATCGAAACCGATTTTTCAGTCGAACAACGGATTCTTCCATTTACACTTGTGCGTGCGGGGCTTGTGACGGGAAAAAGTCACCAGATCCGCTCACAGCTTGCCAAATTGGGACACCCCATCGTATTCGACGCAAAGTATGGAAACCGTCAGTCAGACGCCCCTTTGCGAAAACGATTCCCTTATTTAGGACAGCTGCTCCACGCCCACCGCGTGGTGTTGGAGGATGGACGGGAATTTGCAGCCGAAATGCCCGGTATTTTCAGCTCCGTCATGTCCGCATCGTGATGTGGAGAGGGAGTACTTTCCAAACTGGGCAGTTACAGACGAAAGATTATGAACAGTTCCTTAAGTAAATATGATAGAGGTAATAACGGATGGCGACCTGGTCATCGAGAGGCCTTCGGGGTTCAGCGCTCGAAGAGTATATCAATCACACGAATGAGACCTATCGCGCGAACGGGCTGGCACTGATCCAAAAGGTGCCGACACCGATCACGCCTATGGAAATCGACCAAAAGACAAGGCACATTACCTTGGCTTTTTTTGAGCAAAAGAGTACTGTCGACTACATCGGCGCGGTGCAGGGGATTCCCGTCTGCTTTGACGCAAAGGAGTGTCACGAGACGACCTTTCCGCTGCAGAACATCCACGCCCACCAGATGGAATTTATGGAGGAATGGCAGAAGCAGGACGGGATTGCGTTTTTTCTGATCTATTTTACGGGGGAAGATTTGTTTTATTATCTGACCTTTGAGGAAGCGCTTGGTTTCTGGAACCGCTCAATGCAGGGCGGGCGAAAGAGCTTCCGGATGGATGAGCTGAACAAACGGTTCTTTTTTCGGGCGGAGCAGGCGCTGTTTGTGCCATATCTTGAAAAAATACAGTTGGATTTAAAATTGAGGGAGGATTGACATGAACCGTCAATTACATACGCCGGAGGGTGTCCGGGACATCACCGGCAGGGAATGTGAAAAGAAGCACATCATAGACCGCACCTTAAAAGAGACGATCCAGTCCTATGGTTATGAGCAGCTCGAGACGCCGACCTTTGAGTTTTTCGACACCTTCAGTCGGGAAATCGGGACGACTCCGTCGCGGGATCTGTACAAATTTTTTGACAGAGAAGGAAATACGCTCGTCCTGCGTCCGGATGTGACACCGTCGGTGGCGCGGGCATATGCCAATTACTTTTCGGATGAATCTCCTGTGCGCTTGTTTTATTCGGGAAATGTGTATATCAACCATTCCAGCCTGCAGGGCCGGCTGAAAGAGACGACACAGATCGGCGCGGAATGCATCGGGGACACTTCGGTGGATGCCGACGCAGAGCTGGTGGCGATGGCGATTCGTTCGCTGCTGGCGACGGGGCTGAAAGATTTTACGGTGTCGATTGGGCATATCAACTTTTTAAAGGGGCTGATTGACGCGTATCATTTTTCGGCTGAGGAAGAGGACGCGGTTTACGATTTGATTATCAATAAGAATTTCTTCGGGCTGGAAGAATTACTGTCGCAGAAATCGGTTGATGATGAATTGCTGCAGCTTTACACTTCGATCGGCAGACTGTTTGATTCGCCGGAGCAGTTGGCGGAATTGGCGGGACTGGCTGAGGGGTATCCACTGATTGCAGAGACTTTTGACTATTTCAAGAGGCTGTATGAATTGCTCTGTGTCTACGGCGTGGAGCAGTATGTGTCGTTTGAGTTGGGGCTGGTGAGCAAATACCGGTATTATACGGGGATTCTGTTTTTCGGGTACACTTATGGTTCGGGCGAGGCGATTCTGTCCGGCGGACGGTATGACGGGCTGCTTTCTTATTTCGGCTGTGACCGTCCAGCGATCGGATTTGCGATTTTGTCAGACCAGCTGTCGATCGCATTGGAACGGCAGGGCGTGGATGTGCCGCTTCCACAGAACCGCAGGGTTTACATCTATGCGGATATCAAACGCACCGATGCCATCAGGCAGGCAGAAGCCGACCGCAAAGACGGGATGAGGGTCAGCTTGTACGCCCTGCCGGATGAGGAGGACGAGCGACAAAAGCTGATGGACCGCCTGGAAAAATCGGGGACGGAAGCCATCGTCCTTTCATAACTGAAAAATGCAAGGCGATAGTGTTTTCATTACGGCGGATATTGTAGTATAATTGTGAGCATGGAGATTGAACATGGAAGATAATTACCTGACTGTGGCGCTCGGAAAGGGGCGCCTGGCAAAGCAGTCGATGACCTTATTTGAAAAGATTGGCATTTCTTGCGACGAGATGCGTGATAAAGAGACCCGGAAGCTGATCTTTGTCAATGAAGAGCAAAAAATCCGGTTTTTCCTTGCAAAATCGCCGGATGTGCCTACTTATGTAGAGTACGGGGCGGCAGATATCGGGATCGTCGGAGAAGATACCATTCTCGAAGAAGCGCGCAATATCTACGAGGTGCTGGATCTGGGCTTTGGCAAATGCAGGATGTGTGTCTGCGGTCCCCAGCCCGCAAAGGAGCTATTGTCAGGCGGGCAGCTTCTTCGCGTCGCCTCAAAGTATCCGCGGATCGCAAAGGACTATTTTTACAATAAAAAGCACCAAACCGTAGAGATCATCAAGCTGAACGGTTCGATTGAGCTGGCACCGATCGTGGGTCTGTCTGAGGTGATCGTGGATATTGTCGAGACCGGGAGTACTTTAAAGGAAAACGGGCTGGTCGTGCTGGAAGAGGTGGCACCGCTGTCGGCACGGGTCGTGGTCAATCAGGTGTCGATGAAGATGAATAATGAGAGGATTACAGGGTTGATCCGGGAGTTGAAAGAGGTTTTGTGAGTATGAACAGATATGTCCTGACAGAAGATAAGATTTCTGACATTCTGGCGTCTTTGCTGAAGAGAAGCCCGCATCAGTACAGCGAGTACGAGGCGACAGTCAATCAGATCATTGACAAGGTGCGGCGCAATGGCGATGAGGCGCTGTTCGGATACACAAAGGAGTTTGACAAGGCAGATATTGACGCGTCAAATGTCCGCGTGACGGATGCGGAGATTGAGGAAGCTTACCGTGAAATAGACGGGGGGCTTTTGGATGTGATCAAAAAAGCGCTTGTCAACATCCGCAGCTTCCACGAGAAGCAGCGGCAGAACAGCTGGTTTGAAACCAGGGACGGCGTGTTGCTCGGTCAAAAGGTGACACCATTGGAACGGGTCGGTGTGTATGTGCCCGGCGGCAAGGCAGTGTACCCGTCTTCGGTGCTGATGAATATCGTACCTGCCAAAATCGCAGGCGTTAATCAGATCGTGATGACGACGCCCCCTGATGCCAAGGGGAGGATTCCCGCGTCCACTCTGGTGGCGGCAAAGGAAGCGGGCGTCGATGTGATCTTTAAATGCGGCGGGGCGCAGGCAATTGCGGCATTAGCTTTCGGTACGGAGTCGATTCCCAAGGTGGACAAGATCACCGGACCCGGCAATATTTTTGTCGCGTTGGCCAAAAAAGCGGTCTTTGGGCATGTGAGCATTGATTCCGTTGCAGGTCCGAGTGAGATCCTTGTGCTTGCTGACGAGACGGCCAATCCCCGCTTTGTCGCAGCGGATCTGCTGTCGCAGGCAGAGCACGATGAAATGGCGTCGGCGATCCTGATCACGACCTCGATGTGGCTTGCCGATGCGGTAGAAGAAGAGATTGAACGCTTCTTAGAGGTATTGTCACGAAAGGACATTATCCGCAAATCCTTAGACAGCTATGGCTATATTCTGGTTGCAGAGACGCTCTCCCAGGCGATTGATGCCACGAATGCCATCGCTTCGGAGCATTTAGAGATCGTGACGAGAGAGCCGTATGAGGTGATGACCCATATCCGCAATGCGGGAGCGATCTTCCTCGGAGAGTATTCCTCCGAGCCTTTGGGCGATTACTTTGCGGGACCGAACCATGTATTGCCGACCAATGGCACGGCACGGTTTTTCTCGGCACTGTCGGTGGACGATTTCATCAAGAAATCCAGCGTGATCTCTTATTCCAGAGACGCATTAAAAGAGATCTATCCCGACATTGTAGCTTTTGCTGAAAGCGAAAAGCTGACGGCGCACGCCAATTCCATACAGGTGCGCTTTGAGGATACAACGGCCGGAAGGTAAATGATTTTAGGATGACACGGGAAAAAGGGGGAAGCAGCACAATGAACGATCGGAAATCTACAGTCAGCCGCAGGACGAAGGAGACAGATATTACCATTTCCCTGAATCTGGACGGCAGCGGCAAGACGGATATTACCACGGAGATCGGCTTTTTTGACCATATGCTGGACGGCTTTGCGCGGCACGGTCTGTTTGACCTTGATGTGCAGTCAAAAGGCGACTTATATGTAGACTGTCACCACACGATCGAGGATACGGGGATCGTCCTCGGCGGCGCGATCCGCGATGCATTGGGCGATAAAACAGGGATCCGCCGTTTCGGGGACTGTATTTTACCGATGGATGAGGCTTTGGTGCTCTGCGCGCTTGATTTGTCGGGCAGGCCGTATTTCCGCTTTGAACACGAATTTGCCACAGAGCGGGTCGGCTATTTCGACACGGAGATGGTGCGGGAGTTCTTCTACGCCATTTCTTATTCCGCAGGAATGAACCTGCATTTCCAGATTCTTGCGGACGGGAATACCCATCATGTGATCGAGGCGATGTTCAAAGCCTTCGGGAAAGCATTGGACGCGGCAGTGACAGTGGATCCGCGTATCAAGACGGTGTTATCGACTAAAGGATCGTTATAAATATTTTCAGAGAGGAACAATACGGATAAAATGGAACAGAAAAATATCGTAGCAACGATTTACATTAAGGACGGCAAGGCGGTCAACAGCCCCTCGGATCTGTCCGAGCGGATGGATCTTTTAGATCTCGCAGGGCTCTACAATGACAGCGGCATTGACAAGATCATGTGCATCGATCTGTCAGAGAATGATGAGGAGCATGAAAAAAATCTGCTGGCAATCCGTCAGATTCACCGCACCTTTGCGATTAAAATCTGCGGGGCAGGCAACATCAAGCGGCTTGAGGATGTCAAAAAGCTGCTCTATGCAGGCTGCATTGAAGTCATTTTGAATGGCTCAAAGGCATCGACCATCCGGCTGGTGCAGGAAGCCAAAGAGCGGTTCGGCCAGGAAAAGATCCTTGTTTCGATTGAAAATATGGATTTTGTGTTCAAGACCAAGGATTTCCTGCCGGACACGATCCACGAGCTGATCGTTTTAAACCAGGATATTTTAACAAGTCTGGAGCAGATCGTCGATATTCCCTATATCTTAAAGCAGGATGAGGATGACTTTGACAAAGTGGTCAAATTGCTTTCCTCCAAAAATATCCGCGGCATCTGCGGTGAATTTATCGACCGTGAGGATGTGGATATCATGCAGTGGAAGGCGTCGCTGTCCGAACGCGGTATCCGCATGGACAATTTCGAGGCAGCTCTGTCCTGGGCGGATCTGAAGCCCGATGCCAACGGGCTGGTACCCGTCATAGCCCAGGATTACCAGACCGGTGCCGTGCTGATGCTCGCCTACATGAACGAAGAAGCATTCAACACAACGATCCGTATCGGCAAGATGACCTATTGGTCACGGAGCCGCAATGAGCTGTGGACAAAGGGGATGACCAGCGGGCATCTGCAATATGTCAAAAGCCTGACTGCAGACTGCGACTTTGACACGATTCTCGCGAAGGTTTCCCAGGTCGGCGGTATCGCCTGCCATACGGGGCGTCCAAGCTGCTTTTTCAATGACATTGTCAAAAAAGAGTATGTCGAGCGCAACCCGCAGAAGGTATTTGACGATGTGTACGCCGTGATCAAGGACCGCAAGGAGCATCCGAAGAGCGGTTCGTACACGAATTACCTGTTTGACAAAGGGCTTGACAAGATTTTGAAGAAAGTCGGCGAGGAAGCGACTGAAATCGTAATTGCCGCGAAAAACCCTGAACCCGAAGAGCTGATCTACGAGGTGTCCGATTTCCTTTACCACTGCATGGTACTGATGGCAGAGAAGAATGTCACCTGGGAGGATATTACCAGGGAACTGGCGCAAAGATAACTATGGAAGCATTAGCACTGTCCGATGATATTCTGCTGTCGGTAGACAAGGCGGCCCGTTACATCGGAAACGAGATCAATCACATAAAAAAGAATCCCAGCGATGTGGACATCCGGTTTGCTCTGTGCTTTCCGGATGTCTATGAAATCGGGATGTCCCACCTTGGGATCCAGATCCTCTACGAGATGTTCAACCGCCGAAGCGATGTCTATTGCGAGCGGGTGTATTCCCCGTGGGCGGATCTGCATACCATTCTAAAAGAGCGGGATATCCCGCTTTTTGCGCTTGAAAGCCAGCAGCCTGTCCGTGACTTTGACTTTTTGGGCATTACGCTCCAATACGAAATGTGCTATACCAACATCCTGCAGATTCTGGATCTGTCAAAGCTTCCGCTGCTTGCGGCAGAAAGAACCGAAGCAGATCCGCTTGTCATCGGCGGAGGTCCGTGTACCTACAATCCGGAACCGATTGCGGACTTTTTCGATCTGTTTTACATCGGTGAAGGCGAATTGCAGTACGATGCCTTGTTTGATCTGTATTTGTCAATGAAAAAGGATGACGCTTATACTAGAGAGGCGTTTTTACGCCGGGCAGCACAGATTCCCGGAATCTATGTGCCGTCCTTGTACGATGTGACATATGCGGATGACGGAACCTTGGCTTCATTTGCGCCAATGTATGATGATGTTCCTGCCAAAGTCCATCGGCAGGTTGTAACCGATCTCGATGCCGCGCCATATCCGACAAAGCCCGTGATCCCGTTTGTCCAGGCGACACAGGATCGGATCGTGCTTGAAATCATGCGCGGCTGCATCCGCGGCTGCAGGTTCTGCCAGGCAGGGATGGTCTATCGTCCGAACCGCGAAAAATCCTTAGATACCTTAAAGCGCTATGCCCGTGAAATGATCGAGACGACGGGATACGAAGAAATCTCTCTGTCTTCCTTAAGTTCAAGCGACTACTCCGCATTGCCGGAGCTTGTCAATTTCCTGATCGACGAATGTGCCGCGAAGCGTGTCAACATATCCCTGCCGTCGCTGCGCATCGACGCTTTCTCGCTCGATGTCATGAAAAAGGTGCAGGACATCAAGAAGACAAGCCTGACTTTCGCACCCGAGGCCGGTTCACAGCGGATGCGGGATGTGATCAACAAAGGGCTGACCATTGAAGACATTTTAGGCGGCAGTGAACTGGCCTTCAAGGGAGGCTGGAACAAGGTTAAGCTGTATTTTATGCTTGGACTGCCGGGTGAAACGGACGAAGATATCCAGGCGATTCCTGAACTTGGAAATGAGATCGCGTCTCTTTACTATGATACCGTTCCCAAGGAAGAGCGGACCGGCAGATGCCAGATTACAATGAGCACATCGTTTTTCGTGCCAAAGCCGTTTACGCCATTCCAATGGGCGAGGATGTATCCGCCCGGGGAATATCTGCGCCGCGCGAAGCTTTTAAACGACACGATGAAGGAACAGCTCAACCGCAAAAGCCTGCGTTATCAGTGGCATCAGGCGGATGTGACGGTGTTAGAAGGCATCTTCGCGCGAGGAGACCGCCGTGTCGGCGCAGTCATCCGGAAAGCTTACGAATACGGCGCGCTTTTTGACGCCTGGAGTGAATATTTTGATATGGAAAAATGGGAGCGCGCTTTTGCGGACTGCGGCGTCGACCCTGATTTTTATATTATGCGCGAACGGCCGGCGGATGAGCTGCTGCCGTGGGATTTCATCGATACGGGTATCAGCAAAGATTTTTTGCGGCGGGAATGGGAACGCGCAAAAAGGGGCGAGGTGACGGCAAATTGCCGGAAGCAGTGCAGCGGCTGCGGCTGCCGTGCATACGGGGGAGGTGTCTGTTTTGGCTAATGCGAATCCCAACAAGCAGCCGACTGTCCGCGCGAGGATACGGTTTGCAAAATACGGAGTCATGCGCTTTGTCGGACATCTGGACATGATGCGTTTTTTCCAGAAAGCCATCCGCCGTGCCGGTCTGCCGATTGCTTATTCGGGCGGTTTCCACCCGCACCAGATCATGTCGTTTGCCTTGCCGCTCGGCATCGGGGTGACGAGCGAAGGCGAGTATATGGACATCGAACTGACGGAAAAAGTGGTGCCTGAAAACGCTATCCAAAGGCTTAACGACCAGATGGCTGATGGGGTAAAGGTCTTGTCGTTTGTTTACTTGCCGGACAAATCCCAAAAGGCAATGGCGGCCGTGGAAGCGGCGTCGTATGTGGTTGGTCTGAAAGAGCCGGAGGGAAAAGCTGTCCATGTTTTGGCGCGGCAAGGCGCCGATGGCTCGGCGGGCATGGGTAACGATGGGAGCATTTTTGCAGAAATGCCTTTGGAACCGCTGTTCCGGGAGGGACTTCGCTTATTTTATGAAGAAGCGGATGACATCATCATCATCAAAAAGACCAAAAAGAGCGAACGGCAGTTGGATCTGAAGCCGCTGATTTATGAATTTAAGTTAAGTGATAATGCAGAAAAAACAGCTTTTTTGCCATCGAAGGATGTCGGTGTTTCAAACGGTGACCAGCATGATTTATATTTTTACCTGACCCTATCCGCCGGCTCAACCGACAACATCAAGCCGGAGCTGGTTTTTTCGCATTTCATGAAATCACTGGGAATCGAAGAGGACGCATACCGCCTTGCCATCCACCGTCTGGATCTTCTGACCCGAAATCCTGAAGGGCAGTTCGTGTCTTTGGGGGATGCGGTTGGTTTGCTGTGATTCGCCTAAAAAAATAAAATAAATTGAAAAATTGCAATAATCTGGCATTCTGTATCCAACAACTTCTATAATATATCTTTTCTCTTTAAAAACTCAAAACAACTAATTGTATTATCCTAAGATCATCTTTCCGGGTGATATAATTAGTTTTCATAAAATGATTTACAGCATTTATTATATTCTGATGTGGTATAGAAAGAAGCAAAAACCGCTTTCTCAAAAACATTGACGCATTTATATAGTCAAAATTATTTTAAACGCAAGGAAAAATACAAGGAAAATATCAAGTAAATTTGCGAAGAAGATTACCAATGAAATAACATTTAAAATAATTTATAGTAATGCAGGGTGATTTCATGGGTAAAGAAAATACAAAGAAAATAACAAAATATGCCGGCGTATACAATGATTTGGCGGATCTGCTGGGAGAAGAAGCTGTCGAATTGATTTTTCAGACAATGTCCGGCCAGCAGATTACCCTTCCGCGGAAATTGTACACGAAGGATTATGTCATACAGCAGACCAAAAATATCACGGATCAGAAAGAGCTTAAGAAAGTCGCGATCCGTTTTGGCTATTCGGAACGGAGACTGAAACAGCTGCTAAGGCAGGAGTGTGGGTGAGATGGCATATGTATGGCACATTTCCCTTACATTTTTTCCGATTCTGATAACTGTCGTATCTGCTCTTCAAGTTCGGCAATACGCTGTTTGTATGCGGCAACTTGAGTATGGGCTTCTTCAATTTCACGCTTTTGGCAGGCATTTTGTGAAGCAATTTTCGCATTCTCGTGAGCAAGCTCAGATATGTTCATATCGTAGATGTTCTTCTGCCGTTCATTTTCCCGGACAAGTTCAGAAATATTCATGTCATAGATATTCTTTACTTTTTTTGCCGCAGCCATAGTCGCACTTCCTTTCGCTTTGCTATACGCATTCCGTATCTGCAGAATATAATCCCCATACACTTCTGGCTCATCACGGTGATGAATAAGGTAATCTTTTTCCAGCCGTTCAACATACTGGAGATCCTGCTCTTTCAGTTCATCTGCCACACAGTATAGATACAGGTATTCTTCCGGTGGGATCATTCGTGTAACAATAATGTAAACGGAGAAACCAATTTCCCTTACATCATATATCCCTCGTGAAATATTTGCAACCTCAAATCCGCAATCTCTTCGTAAATGGGTTATGAGGTTTTGAGGATAACTCCGGCTAATGAGGAAGAGAGATATATCTTTCATGCTGTAGGTGCTTCTAGTCCAATTATCGCTGGCGTACAGACCGGCATAACCGAGTGTCTTATAAAAACTCTGAACAGTTACACTGGAACCAATACCTTTGATCTCGAATAGGTTGACTGAACGAAACTGATCGGCAAGCGGTTTTGGAATGGAAATATCAGTATTCTTGTGGATAATGATCAGGTCGATCCGAAAACGGTTTTTCCAAAGATATGCTTCACGGTGGAAGATGAGAAGATCAGAGTAATCCCTCAGATCAATTTTTAAAGCAGCGACTGCGGCAGTATGCCAGTTGATATTTTTCCGGGATGTTTCCATTACGAATTATTCCTTTCAGAAAATAATTTAAGGTTGTCCGCATAAGAATTGCCGAAAACCAGCGGACAGAAGACTGTTGTGGAGCTGAGTATAACATATTTTTTGAGATGAGGGGATTGTTTGAAGCATTATTTATAAAGAATTAATGGATGCTTCAAAGACAGTTTATGAATGGTTAATAGACAGTTTATGGTTGTTAAAAATAGCGGATAAAACACAAGGAAATTTACATGTGTTTTTGTCAATGAAATGACATCCGGAATGGAATATAGTATTGGAGTGAAATTCTATGGCAAAGTAAGGTTTTGCATACTGTTAAAAATTTTTTACCAATATCTTATAAGGAAAAGTTGAGGAGAAAAATGCGGAAATTAATAAAGAGTACAATAGCAAAAATTTTGACATTGGCAGTTTTATTTTCGATGATTAGCCCCTATACAAATGTTTTGGCAGAAGAAACAGAGGATTTGTATTGGAAAATAATTGGTATAGAAGATCCAGAAGACATTGAAGTATCTTTTGGTTCGACATTGGAAGATATAGACTTGCCGGAGACTTTGCGATGCAAAATATCTGACTCTAATGAGAAATCAGACTTATCCCATGATAATGATTTTAAAGGAAATGATGAGGATGTGGATAGCGGAAACGAAGAAGTTGAAGATGAAGAAAATGATGCAGAAATTGAGAATGTGGAAGAAGAAGATAATTTAGAGGATGAATTTGCGGAAAGCGACGTTTTAGAAATCCCCGTCGAGTGGGAATGTGAGAAATATGAAGCGGATGTTGTTGGTGAATACACCTTTACAGCGGAAATTCCCACAAACTATAAGGAGCATTATATTGAATTGTCTGCGGATGTAAATGTGCCAGTATTGATAGTCAGAGTGGGCGAACCAGGTGAAAGACTTCTCGAAAAGGAAATTGATGATATTGCAATCAGTGTGCGGGCATCAAAGAATGTGATTCCAGCAGATGTGGAATTAAATGTCAAAAAGATTGAGGGCGAATCAGAAACAAATCAAATTGAAGAAGAAATCAGCAGTTGTGTTGATGAAGACATTATAAGTTTGGTGTCTTATGATGATTGTGCTTTCCGATGGAAATAGTTTGAATGATGAAAATCAGCAGATCAGTCATGAGGCAAAAAAAGTGCCGAGACTACAAAGAGCAACATTTTGGGTATAACGAATAACAGTTCCGTAACAAGCACACATTCAAAGTCTTCATCAGGCGGAGGCGGTTCATCCACCAGTTCTTCAACCACCGACAACACAATCGTCAGGGGGAAAGGAACTGATAAAGCAGCCTACATCAAGACGGGAAAAGGCACGGTGAAATATGTCAAACCGATAGCAAAGAAGAAAGCAATCAAGATTACTGTACCCGACACGATTAAGATAAATGGAAAATCATATAAAGTGACATCAATCGAAAAGAATGCGTTTGAGAATTGCAAGAAACTTCCTTCCGTTACAATTGGAAAGAATGTCAAAAGAATAGGGAAAGAGGCATTTTCGGGATGCAAAAAGTTAGAGAAGATGACGGTTATATCATTGCATTTGACAAAAAAGAGTGTGAAAGATTCGTTGAAAAATTCATACATTTCAATCGTTGTTGTTCCAAAAAAGAAGAAAGCGGCATATTCTAAAATATTTTCAAAAAAGAATACGGCAAGCAGGTATCCGATCATTGTCAAGAAAATGAAATGAACCATATAACCATGAGCATTGTTTTTCGATTATAGGTATGGATTGAGAGGGAAACACGAGTAATCTTTTGACAGCAACACCAAAAAGATTACTATGAAAGGCATCTCCCCGTAGATCGTTACGAGAAGATGCCCCTGTTTTCTCACATTTTTGGTAGGAATTTATCACGCAGTAAACTGCGGGACAGTTCATTATTACCATATAGTTTTTACATCTTCGTATTTCTGAATATTATACTCGTTAACGAAATTGACTGCCGATATTACGCAGCCTGATTTCCTGGCTTCTCTGGATATGAATATGTGTTTTCACATACCAATTCCAAGCCGTCGAATAACTGTATTTTTTCTCCAACCAATCGAGATATTTGTCC